>NZ_JBDVJE010000070.1:0-3969 GCF_039939415.1 Polaribacter sp. | reverse complement strand
TATTTTTATGAGCGATAAAAAAGATTTTTATTTAAAGTTAAAAGGACAACTAGATGAAACTACTAGTTTTCCTGCAGATTACTTATATAAATTTATTGTACCAACAGATGGTAATCAAGTTAAAGAAGTAGAGGAGTTATTTAACAATACAGGTGCTATTATAAAAACAAAAAAATCTAAGACAGGGAAATACGTTAGTGTTTCTATTGTATTAAAAGTACTAAATTCAGGTATTGTAATTTCTTATTACAAAAAAGCAGAAAAAATTAAAGGAATCATTTCGTTATAATTAAAAATTATGAAAAAAATAGTTTTATTATTTGTTTTAAGTTTATCAATATCAACATTCGCTCAGAAGAAAGATAAAACATTAATAACAATAGATGGTAAAAAAACAACCATATCTGAATTTAAAAGAATTTATGAAAAAAATTTAGATGCAATAGATAATGATGAAGCTAAAAGCGTTACTAAAAATTTAGAATTATTTATAAATTATAAATTAAAAGTTAAAGAAGCTTATAGTCTAAAATTAGATACTTTACCTTCTTACAGAAGAGAAATGGAAACTTACAAAAACCAGCTTTCTGCTCCTTATTTACAAGATACAACTTACATAGATAAATTGGTAAAAGACGCCTATTTTAGAACTAAAAACCAAGTAAAAGCAAAACATATTTTAATAAGAATGCCTAGAGAAGCTTCTCCAAAAGATACTTTAACGGCATATAATAAAATCTTTAAATTAAGAGAAAAAATTTTAAAAGGAGAAAAATTTGAAACTGTAGCAGCACAATTTTCTGAAGATGGATCTGCAAAAGACGATGCTAAAACAGGTAGAAAAGGAAATGGAGGTAATCTAGGGTATTTTTCTGCTTTTAGAATGGTTTATCCGTTTGAAGTTGCAGCATATTCTACTAAAATTGGTGAAATATCTATGCCTTTTAAAACTCAATTTGGATATCATATAATGCAAGTAGATGATTTTAAAGAATCTAAAGGAGAAATTGAAGCAGCTCATATTTTAATAAAAGACAAATCTGATGCTGGTAAAAAAATTGCAGATGATATTTATAACAAATTAGTAAATAAAGAAAGTTTTGAAGATTTAACAAAACAATACTCAGAAGATACTGGTAGTAAAAAGAAAGGAGGCAAGCTAGGAAAATTTTCTGAAGGAAGAATGGTAAAACCATTTTCTGATGCTGCTTTTAGTTTAGAAAAAATTAATGATTTTTCTAAGCCTTTTAAAACCCGATTTGGATGGCACATTGTTAAGTTATTAAAGAAACACCCTATTAAATCTTTTGACGAAATGAAAAAAGGTTTAAAAGCTAAAATTAAAAAAAGTTCTAGAATGCAATTGTCTGAAAAAGCGGTTGTAAATACCTTAAAAAATAAATATTCTATCATAGAATTTGAAAAAGCAAAAAAGATTTTAGATAATAAAAACTTAAGAGCTATTCCTAAAGATTCATTAAAAAATACCATTATAAGTATTAATAATAAAAAAATAGCACAAGAAGAATTTATAAACTATATTAGAAACAGAAGGCATTTACCTGTTTATAAACTTTTCGAAATGTTTAAAGAAGATCAAATATTAACATATTATAAAGAAAATTTAATTTATACAGAACCAGAATATGCATATACATTAAAAGAATATGAAGATGGTTTGCTGTTATTTGAGTTAATGCAGCAAAAAATTTGGAATAAATCTTCTAATGATACTATTGGTTTAGAAAAGTATTTTAAAACCAATTTATCTAATTATAAAACGGATGATTTAAAATCTGTAAAAGGACAAGTAATTAATGATTACCAAGCGTATTTAGAAACAAAATGGATTGCAGATTTAAGAAAAAAGAGTTCAATAAAAGTTAATAAAAAACAACTTAAAAAACTCATTAAATTTTACGGAATAGAATAATGAAATATATAGTTGTTATTTTTTGTGTAGTGCTTTTTGGTTCTTGTGATTTGTTTAAAATTCAAGAAAAAGAAAATAGTACCTCAGAAATTGTAGCAATTGTTAACACAGAAAAACTTTTTAAGAAAGATTTAATTAATGCTTTACCAAAAAATATTAATAAAAATGACAGTCTTGTTCTTGCTCAAAGTTATATTAGAGATTGGGCAACAAAAAGACTTTTATTAAATAAAGCAAAAAACAATAGCTCTTTAGAAACCGTAAATCAAATAGATAATTTAGTAAAAGATTACAAAGAAAGTTTACTTATTAATAACTATAAAGAGCAACTTGTTAAACAAAAATTAGATACTATAATTTCTGAAGAAGAATTAAAACAGTATTATTTATTAAACAAAGAAAATTTTAAATTAAATGAAGAACTCATAAAAATAAGATTTTTACATGTAGATAATACTATTAAAGATATAGATCAAATAACATCACTTTTTAAATCTGATGATATAAATGATTTAGAAGAATTAGAAAAACAAGAATTAAGCTTTAAATTTCATCAGTTTAACGATTCTGTTTGGACACAATTAGATAACATTTTGTTAAAACTTCCTTTTTCTAAGGAAAAACTGTTAAAAAAAACAAAATTCATTCATAAACAAGATTCAATAGGTTTATATTTGGCCACCATAAAAAACGTTTTAAAGCGTAATTCTATAGCACCATTAAGTTATATAACGCCAACAATAAAACAAATGATTTTACATAAACGTAAAATTGAATTAATTAGAGAGATAGAAAAAACAATAGTAAAAGATGCAACACAGAACAACAATTTCAAAATATATTAAAATATCAATTTGCACACTCATTTTAGCACTTTTTGGGCTTAACACAAATGCTCAAAAAGTTAAAATAGATGGAGTTGCTGTAGTAATTGGTAAGAACATAGTTTTAGATTCTGATATTGCTAAATTTAAGCAAGAAGTTGAATTAAGAAGTGAAGGAAAAGTAAAAATTACTGATTGTGAAATGCTAGATGAATTAATGCAGCAAAAGCTACTTGCACATCATGCAGTAGTAGACAGTGTAATTGTTTCAGATGGAGAAGTAACATCTAGAGTAGAAAGAAGTATTCAATTTTTTACACAACAATATGGTAGTATAGAAAAAGTTATTAAAGCATATGGTTTTAATGATTTAGACGATTTAAAGAAAGAGTTAACTACCGTACAAACAGAAAATGTTTTAATAGAAAAAGAGCAACAAAATATTACAGAAAAAGTAGATGTTACTCCAGAAGAAGTAAGGTTGTATTATAATGGTTTAAAAGAAAAAGGAGAATTACCACAATTTCCTGCAGAAATAGAACTTGCCCAAATTGTTATAAAAGCAGTACCAACAGCAGCAGAAAGAGAAAGAGTTATTGCAAAATTAACGCAATTAAAAAAAGAAATAGAAGATGGCTCTAGCTTTAAAATGAAAGCTATTATTAACTCAGATGATCCTGGAGTTACAAACAATGGTGGTCAATATACCATTACAAAAGAATCTCAATTTATTAAAGAGTTTAAAGAAATGGCTTTTACATTAGATGTTGGTCAGGTTTCCAAACCCTTTAAATCAGATTTTGGTTACCATATTATGCAGTTACATGCAATTAAAGGTAATACTAGAGTTGCTTCTCATATTTTAATGCAATTAGAGGTTCCTGATGAAACTTTAAATAAAATTAAAGAAAAAGCAAACAAAATTATTTTAGAAATTAGAGAAGGAAAAATAACTTTTGATGAAGCAGTAAAAAAATATTCTAACGATAAAGCAACAAAAAATAATGGAGGTCTTATTGTTAACCCTTCTACAGGAGAGTCTAAATTTGATTTAACAAGAATGGATCCTGCATTTTATGCAAGAGTAAGTGATCTTAAAAAAGGAGAAATGACTGAGCCTTTTTATGATGAAGAAAGATCTGGAGATAAAATGTTTAAATTTATCATAATGAGAGATAGAACAGATACTCATATTGCAGATATTGTAGAAGA
>NZ_JBDVJE010000069.1:0-62118 GCF_039939415.1 Polaribacter sp. | reverse complement strand
CAGAAAATTTCTATAATTTTATCATCAGAAATCATAAGCAGAATATTTATTAGTAAATTGAAATTCAGTACTTTAATTTACAAAATATTCTGCTTTTTATTGCTTATTTTTTAAATATCTTACGTCGAACTCACGTTAATTAATTATAAATTATGGAGCTATATGAATACAAAATTATATATTCAGTTATTATTATCGTATCTGCATTTTTTATTCGCCTATTAATTACAAATTCTTTAAAAAAAATTCAAACAAAATTTGGCTTTCAAAAAGCAAGAATAGTTGTTACAAATAAAATAATTACCATACTAATTTATATTACTGTAATTGTTGTTGTTTCTTTTATTTGGGGTGTAGATGAAAAACAATTACTTGTTTATGTATCTTCTTTTTTAACAATCTTAGGTATTGCTTTTTTTGCACAATGGTCTATTCTATCTAATATTACAGCTGGTATTATATTATATATAAACTACCCTGTAAAAATTGGAGACTCTATTACAATTTTAGAAAAAGACAATAATATAACAGGAGAAATTAGAGATATTGGTGCCTTTTTTATCACATTAAGAACACCAGAAAAAGAATTAATAACAATGCCTAATGCAGTTATTCTTCAAAAAAATATTAAATATTTTCCTCAACCAGAAAATTAATTTATCTTCTTAAAATCCAGGAAGAAGGATTTAAACGTGTAGTATTTTTAAAAAGCACAAATATTAACTTTGTCTTTTTAGAAACTTTATCTGTAAATATTTTACCTATTTTTTGTCCAGTTTTAATTACATCTCCTTTTTTAACATAAGTTATTTCTAAATTATTGTATGATGAAATATAATTTCCGTGCTGAATAAGTACATTTTTTCTTCCCTCAGAACTCATTAAAACGTTTAGTACTTTTCCATTAAAAATAGCTTCTGCATTCATTCCTTTACTCGTAACAATATGCAAACCTGTACCATTTACAGTAATTCCAGGAAATGTAGGATGAGGTTGCTTACCAAATTTTCTTACAACAATTCCTTTACTTACTGGCCAAGGCAATTTCCCTTTATTTAACTCAAACTTTACAGCTAATGCTTTTGCTTCAGGACTTAAAATAAACTCGTTTTTCTTAACTGTTTTTGGTTTGTTCTTTAACTTTAGTTTTGCTGCTGCAATTCTATTTGCACGTGCAATTTCATCTCGAATTATTTTATCAATTTTAGCGGTAACTCTTTTTTCTTCTTTAATTTTACTTTGCAGTGATTTTTTATACTTACTCTCTTTTTTCTTAATAGTAGTAATTAATTGCTCTTGGTTTTTTCTATCATCTTCAATCTGCTTTTTCTGATGCTTTTCTGATAAGATTAATGTATCTTTTTGTGTTTTTTGATAGAGTAAAGAATCGTTTAATCTTTTTACAACATTGGTTTTTACAATAATTTCTTCTCCTTGTTTTTTTCTAAAAGAAGTATATTGTTTCATATACTCTAGCCTTTTATAAGCTTGGTAAAAATTCTGAGAAGAAAGCAAAAACATTGTTCTACTTTGTTGAGATTTACTTTTGTATGATTTAAAAATCATATCTGCATAATCTTTTTTTAAATCAGTTATATTCTTATTTAATTTTGCAAGCTCTTTTTGGTTTCTATTAATTTCTTTCGATAAAATTTTTGCTTCAGCATTAATTGTAGAAATTAATTGAGCTCTAACTTCTATCTTTTTATTAATATCTTTTAGGTTCTCTAAAGCATTTTTTTCTTTCTTCTTTTCATTAAAAAGTAATGTGTTTACCTGTTTAATTTCTTTATTTAGTTTTTTACGCTGTGCTTCTAACTGCTTTCTTGTTTGACCAAAAACAGAAAAAACACTTATAAAAAAAATTAAAACGGATATGTAGTACTTTTTTCTTTTCACTATATTTTTATTTGCTTGTAACCTTTAGGAATAGAAAATGAAGTATTAATTTCTGTATTAAAAACAACCGATTTTAAAACAAAATCTATATTTGTAAACTTACTTGGTTGTTTTGCTTTTATTTTTATTTCTGATGGAAAAACAGCTTCATCTAACACTCTATAAGATGGATATAAAACATCTAAACGCTGATTTTTTAATGAATTTACAACAGATTGCTTATCTAACTTAAAATGAGAAGGATTTACTGCAAAGAAAACATCAAATAAATGAGATTGATTTTCTGGTGTTAAAACATAAGAATTATCTTTAATTATAATATTTTGTTTTTCTTCTTTTACATTCATAATAGATTGCCCTAACAATAAATTTTGAAGCTGTAAAAAATTAATATCTGTTCCTAATAATTTTTGAAGCATAGAAAAATCTCCATCAAAATATTTCTTATTCAAAGAAGAATAAAACCGAACAGAATTAGGTGTAATTTTTGCTTTAAAAAGCGTTATAAATTTAGTGCCTTTTAACCAAATTACCTCATCTTTTTTCATTTTAAAGCTAACAGAAAAAGCTTGTTTAATCTTACCGTTATTAAAATTAGCTTTTAGTTTTGCATCTACTGTTTTCTTATTAAAATTAGATGCAATATGCTTTCTTGCTACTTTTTTAGCCGACATTTTTTTGGCAATTATGTTTTTGCTTATTACATTTTTATTCGATTTACAAGATGCAAAAATAATAGTAAAAACAATAAAATACTTTATAAATTTCATTCTTAATTTTTTAATTTTTTAGATTTCTCTCTAAACTTTTTTTCATCTTTAAAATTACCCAAACCATTATAAGAAATTGCCATTTGGGTATAAAAATTTGCTTCCATTTCATCATCTATTACAAAATCGATACCGTTTTGTAAACTTAATAACGCTTTTTTATAACTTTTCTGATAATTTAATGCTTTAGCATTCATTAAATAAACAAAGGGTTGCGCAGGAAAAAGTTCTATTCCTTCTGTAGAATATTTTAAAAGTTGTGCAGAATTATCAATAGAAACTTCTAATATTTTTTTTAAGATATTGTACGACTTATTTGTTTTAAATTGTTCTATTAAAGAACCAGAATTGCTTTTCTTTTCTTGCTTTACAAACTTCTTATTTACCTTTTTTTCTAAAGTACTTTTTAAGTTTTTAAAATTTGATGACAAAGCATTATCTTGTTCCATTACATTCATTAACAAAACAGCATTCTTATAATCTCTGTTTCTTAAATATAATTTTAAAAGAAATTCTCTTTCTTTAATATTGATAGCAACTGTTTTTTTCTGAATAGATATTGCTTCAGAAAAATCTCTTTCTTTTACATTAACTTTAACTAAATGTTTTAACATCCATATATTTTTAGGCTCATTTACTAAGGCTCTATTAATATATTCCTTTGCTAATAAGGTTTTATTAAGTTGTAAATAATTTTTAGAAAACTCGAAAAAAACAGCTACTTCGTTCGATAAAATTTGATTACAACTCTCTAAATTTTCAATAGCTTTTTGATAGTTTTCTATAGATTTTTCTGATAAAGCTTTGAAAAAAAATTGCTGAAATCTTAATTCTTTTTCTTCAGTTAAATCTTCTGCTATAAGAATACTATCTTGAGAAAAAGTGTTCAAAGAAAAAAGTACAAAGAAAAGAGAAAAGAGAAAAAACATATACTTATGAGTTTTTCTCTTTTCTCTTCTATTATTTATCTTAATTCTGTTATTCATTTAAGTTAACTCTGTATAATCTCCAATACTCACAGAAGTAAATTTTCCATTATATTTTGCATAATTTCCAATCATTGCATTGTCTAAATCTGCATTAGAAATTTCTACATTAGATTGTATTAAAGAATTTATAATACTAGAATTTTCTACAACACTATTAGCACCAATAGACACATAAGGACCAATTTTTGTGTTTTTTAAAACAACATTTTCTCCAATAAAACAAGGTTGAATAATTTCTGAATTTTCTAAAACAACATCTTTAGCAACTAAATTATTACCTGCCTCATTTTCAAAACCTAAAACCTGTTTATTAGTATCTACAGTTGGATCTTTTTTACCACAATCCATCCATGCATTTACTGTTCCTGGAATAAATTTTGCTCCTTGTTGTTTTAAAGACTCTAAAACATTTGTTAATTGAAACTCTCCGTTTTCACGAAGATTATTATCAATTAAATATTGAATTTCATTTCTAACTTTATCTCCATCTTTAAAATAATAAATACCAATAATAGCTAAATCAGAAACAAAATCTTTAGGCTTCTCAACAAAATCTGTAATATAACCATCATTTAATTTTACAACACCAAAAGCGCTTGGATCTTCTACTTGTTTAACCCAAATTGCTCCATCTGCATTCGCATCTAAGGTAAAATCGGCTTTAAATAAAGTATCTGCAAAAGCAACTACACAAGGTCCAGATAAAGATTCTTTAGCACAAAAAATAGCATGAGCCGTTCCTAGAGCTTCTTCTTGCACATATACAGAACCTTTAGCACCTAGTTCTTCAGCAATTTTAATTAATTTATCTGAAGTATTTGCTGGAAATCCTTTAGCTGCAGGACCAATAATAAAAGCAATTTCTTCTATTTTCTGATTCACAACAGAGGTAATATCCTCGACTAAACGCTGTACAATTGGTTTCCCTGCAATTACTGTTAAAGGTTTAGGAACTGTTAAAGTATGTGGTCTTAAACGAGACCCAATCCCTGCCATTGGCACTATTATTTTCATAAGTTTTTTTATCTATAAATATATAATACGCAATATAGTATTAAATAAGAATACCAAGAAATTAGAACATAATAAAAAATAATTCACACCTCACTGAAAACAGTGAGACTTCTAACCATTTTCAGTGATACAAAAATTTCACTGTTTTCAGTGATTGCGATATTGATAATAAAAACATATTTTTGTAAAGAATAATTCACTCAATTAACATTATTTAACTTTAAAATAAAATATTTTATAATTATAACCTTAAAATTATCAAGCAATTTATTGGTTCTAAATTATAACTCACACATCATTTAAGTCTCATCGTTTTGACTTTTCAAAAAAAAATCGATAAAAAATAATTCAAATAATCAATAATTAAAAACCACAAAAAAAATGAAAAAAAGTTACCTCAACAAACTTCTTATTATAGGAGTTTTTTTCGCATTCAACTTTAACTTACATGCCCAAAAGAAAACCGAGTTAAAAAAAATTCGTGGCAAGTACAATCAAGAAAAATTAACTACTTTAAAGAAGAATTTCAAAGAAAAAGCTTCATTTGAAAAACTAAATGCAACCAATATTGCAAAAGAAAAAGGATGGAAGGTTAAATTCACAAACAAAAAAGGACAATTACTAGAACTACAGAAAGTAGTAAACGGAAAACCAATTTATTATACAACATTTAATGTTGCTGCTGCAAAATCTACTAGAGTAGATCATGTAAACTCTGGTGGCTCTCTAGGTTTAAACTTAGATGGACAAAATATGACTGCTTATGTTTGGGATGGAGGAATTGCAAGAGCATCTCATCAAGAATATGATGGAGCTGGAGGAAATAATAGGTTTTCTTCTGGAGATTCAGGTTCTTTAAATTACCACTCTGCTCATGTAACAGGAACAATTATAGCTTCTGGAGTAGTTGCCAATGCAAAAGGTATGGCTTCTCACGCTCAAGCAATAGGATATGACTGGAACAGTGACCTTGCTGAAGCTACTACAGCTGCTGCAAATGGTATGCTAATTTCCAATCACTCTTATGGTTATGCCGCAAGAAACAGTGCTGGTCAAGTACAATTACCTCAATATTATTTTGGTGGTTACATAGAAGACTCTAGAGACTGGGACGAAATTATGTTTAATGCACCAAATTATTTAATGGTAGTTGCAGCTGGTAATGACGGTACAGATGACACAGCGAATACAAACCCAACAGGAGGTTCTGGATTTGATAAATTAACAGGTCATTCAACATCAAAAAATAACTTAGTAGTTGCAGCAGCAAATGATGCAAATGTAGATGCAAATGGAAACTTAATAAGCACTACAATTGCTACTTTTAGTAGTGAAGGACCAACTGATGACTTCCGTATTAAGCCAGATATTGCTGGTAATGGCGTTTCTGTATATTCTACATATGAGTCTAGTAACACCGAATACGCTTCAATTTCAGGTACATCAATGGCTTCTCCAAATGTAGCTGGATCATTAATATTATTGCAACAACACGCTAATAATATAAATGGCTCTTTTATGAAAGCAGCAACTTTAAAAGGATTAGCACTTCACACTGCTGATGACTCTGGAGTTTCTGGCCCTGATGCAGTCTTTGGATGGGGATTAATGAATACTAAAGCTGCAGCTGAAGCAATTACCCAAAATGGAAATGAAGCTAAAATTGAAGAATTAACATTAACATCAGGTCAAACTTATACAATTACTGTAGATTCTGATGGTGTTAATGATTTATTAGCATCTATTTCTTGGACAGATAGAGCTGGAACAGCTAATACAGGAACTGTAAATTTAACAACACCTGTTTTAGTAAATGATTTAGATATAAGAGTTTCTAAAGGTAGTTCAACATATTTCCCTTATAGATTAACAGGAGCTACAACAAGTGCTCAACAAGACAATGAAGTAGATCCTTATGAAAGAGTAGATATCTCTGGAGCTTCAGGAACATATACAATTACCGTAACTCACAAAGGAACTTTAACCGGAGGAAGTCAAAACTTTTCTTTAATAGTAACTGGTTTGTCATCAACTCCTGTAGTTTGTAACGCTACAACTCCAACAAATTTAGTGGCTACTAATGTATCTGATACAGAAGCGACTATTTCTTGGGATACTGTTCCTGCTGCAACTTATGACGTGAGATATAGGGTTTCAGGAACAACTTCTTGGACAACTAATACTGTTACTGGAAGTTCTACTGTTTTAAGTGGATTATCGCTAACTACTTCATACGAAGTTCAAGTTCGTAGTAAATGTACCTCAAGCAACTCTGCTTATAGTTCTACTGCAAACTTTACAACTACAGAACTTCAATTAAACTATTGTGATTCTAATAGCAATAGTGTTGCTGATGAATATATTAGTAATGTAACAATGGGAAGTATTAACAATACAACAGGTGCATCTAGCAGTGGATATGCAGATTACACATCTCAATCTACAAATCTTACAAAAGGTGTTTCAGAAACTATTATAATTACTCCAACTTGGACAGGAACTCAATATGATGAAGGATATGCTGTGTTTATTGATTATAATAAAGATGGAGATTTTGCTGATAGTGGAGAAACTGTTTGGACAAATACAGCTTCACAAACTACACCAGTAAGTGGAACTTTTACTGTACCTACTTCTGCAATTTCAGGAGCAACCACAATGCGTGTTGTTATGCAATACAATACAATACCTTCTTCATGTGGCTCATATGATTATGGAGAAACAGAAGATTATACAGTTGTAATTGCATCTTCAGGACCAGATACAATAGCACCAGTAATCACATTAAATGGAGCGTCAATAATAAATTTAAATGTTGGTGATACATACAATGAATTAGGAGCAACTGCAACTGATAATGTAGATGGAAATTTAACTTCAAGTATTGTTATAACAGGATCTGTAAACACAACTTTAGCAGGAACATATGTTATAAACTACAATGTAAGTGATACTGCAGGAAACCCAGCAACCCAAGTTTCAAGAACTGTAAATGTAAATAATGTTAGTACAAGTGGCTGTACAAATGGTGTTTCAACTTTTCCTTATAATGAAGGTTTTGAAAATACTTTAGGAGCATGGACTCAATCAGCAGCAGATGATATTGATTGGACAATAAATTCAGGTACAACCCCTTCTAGTAGTACTGGACCTAGTTCTGCAAACCAAGGCACTTATTATATTTTTGTAGAAGCTTCTGGAGATGGAACAGGTTACCCTACAAAACAAGCAATTATTAATTCTCCTTGTTATGATTTATCTAACGAAACAGAAGCTACTTTTTCTTTCAACTATCATATGTACGGGGCTACAGACATGGGAACTATTGCCTTAGAAATCAGTTCAGATAATGGTACTTCTTGGGCTAGCATCTGGAATGAATCTGGAAATAAAGGTAATTCTTGGTTAACTGCAAGTGTTAATTTAAATGCATATGTTGGAGGTAGCATACAATTACGTTTTAATAGAGTTACTGGAAGCACTTGGCAAGCAGATATTGCTTTAGACAATATTCAAATTACAAACGGAGGTAGCACAGGAAATGGATGTACAGCAGAAATAACTTCATTCCCTTATACACAAGGTTTTGAAAACACATTTGGTTCTTGGAGTCAATCTTCATCAGATGATATTGATTGGTCTGTAAACTCAAGTGGAACTCCTTCTAGCAATACTGGTCCTGATTCTGCTAATCAAGGAACTTACTACATTTTTGTTGAAGCTTCTGGAAACGGAACAGGTTATCCTACAAAACAAGCCATTATTAACTCTCCTTGTTTTGATTTATCTGGATTAACAGTAGCATCTTTTAATTTTGATTATCATATGTATGGAGCTACAGACATGGGAACTATAGCTTTAGAAGCTAGTAATGATAATGGAGCAACATGGACAAGTATATGGAGTCAATCTGGAAACCTAGGAAACTCTTGGTTATCTGCAAGTGTAGATCTTTCTTCATACTTAGGTAGCACTGTTCAGTTAAGATTTAATAGAGTTACAGGAAGTACTTGGCAAGCAGATATTGCATTAGATAACATTAGTCTTACAAATACGGTTGCAAATAACACTAATTTATATACTACTTATTCTGTTAATACTATTAACACTTTTAAAATGTATCCTAATCCTGCTAAAGACTTATTAAATGTAAGATTAGCTACAGAAGGAGATAATAGTTTTAGAATTATAGATATTACAGGTAAAACTATAAAATCTGGTAGTATTTCTAAACAATCTATTAATATTGCTAATTTAAAAACAGGAATTTATTTGATAGAAATTAATGATGGAGAAGAAATTATTATAGAAAAATTTGTAAAACTATAAAATTATTTAAATTACTCAACATTAAAACCCAAGCTTTTGCTTGGGTTTTTTCATTTTTAATCACTGTTTTCAGTGAATATTCTCACGGTTTTCAGTGAGGTAAAAATTTCACTGTTTTCAGGGATTGACTAGTATTTGTATTTGTAGTATTTTTACAACATCATAGTAAGGTTTAATTTAAATCCCCCTTAGAATTTATTCTAATTAAATTAAATACCATCAAAAACCCAAGTTAACACTTGGGTTTTTTGTTTCTTTGCAAAAACTAAAATTATTTCTGTGAATTACTTATCAGTAGAAAATATTTCTAAAGCTTATGGAGAACGCATCTTATTTGAAGATATCTCTTTTGGAATTAATAAAGATCAAAAAGTTGCTTTTGTAGCTAAAAACGGAAGTGGAAAAACTTCTATCTTAAATATTATTGCAGGTTTAGATGTCCCTGATTCTGGACAAGTAGTTAGTAGAAAAGATATTTCTATTGCTTATTTAGCTCAAAAAGATAATATTGACTCGAATTTAACTATCGAAGAAACCATTTTTGCTACTGATAACAAAATTTTATCAATTGTTAATCAATATGAAAATGCGTTAAAAAACCCTGATGATTCAGATGCTTATCAAACTGCTTTTGATTTAATGGACCAATACAATGCATGGGATTTTGAAACACAATACAAACAAATTTTATCAAAATTAAAATTAGACGATTTAACATTAAAAGTTGGATCTCTTTCTGGTGGACAAAGAAAACGTCTTTCTTTAGCAATTGTTTTAATTAATAAACCAGATTTATTAATTTTAGATGAACCAACTAATCATTTAGATTTAGAAATGATTGAATGGCTAGAAGCTTTCTTTGCAAAAGAAAAAATTACCTTATTTATGGTTACTCACGATCGTTATTTCTTAGAACGTGTTTGTAATGAGATTTTAGAATTAGATGAAGGAAAAATTTATAAATACAAAGGCAATTACTCTTATTATTTACAAAATAAAGAAGAACGCTTAGCATTAGAAGCAACTAACTTAAGTAAGGCAAAAAGTTTATTTAAAAAGGAACTAGATTGGATGCGTAAGCAACCAAAAGCAAGAACTACAAAGTCTAAATCTAGAACCGATGATTTTTATAAGATTAAAGAAAAAGCACATCAACGTAGAAAAGACCATCAAGTTCAATTAGAAATTAATATGGAGCGTTTAGGAAGTAAAATTCTTGAACTACATAAAGTGTACAAATCATTTGGAAATAAAAAGATTTTAGACGGATTTGACTATGTGTTTAAACGTGGTGAACGTGTTGGTATTATTGGTAAAAACGGAACAGGAAAATCTTCTTTTTTAAATATTATTACACAAACTGCACCAGTAGATGCTGGTAAAGTTATTCTTGGTGAAACTGTAAAATATGGATACTACACACAGGCTGGAATTAATATTAAAGAAGGACAAAAAGTAATTGAAGTTGTAAAAGAATTTGGAGAAGAAATACCTTTAACAAAAGGGCGAAGAATTTCTGCATCACAACTTTTAGAACGTTTTTTGTTTGACAAAAAGAAACAATATGATTTTATTGAAAAACTTTCTGGAGGAGAACAAAAACGTTTGTATTTATGTGCCGTTTTAATTCAGAATCCAAATTTTTTAATTCTTGATGAGCCAACAAACGATCTAGATGTAGTTACTTTAAATGTCTTAGAAAACTTCTTACTAGATTACCCTGGAAACCTTTTAGTTGTTTCTCATGACAGGTATTTTATGGATAAAATTGTAGATGCTTTATTTGTTTTTAGAGGAGAAGGTGTTGTAGAAAACTTTCCAGGAAATTACTCAGACTTTAGAGCTTATGATGCTTCTGCTTTAAAAGAAACTAAACAAGAAAAGACAATAGAAAAAGTAATTACAAAAAACACTAAAAATGCTCTGAGTTTTAATGAAAAAAGAGAATTTGGTGCATTAGAAGCAGATATAGAAAGGTTACAAAGAAGAAAAGAGATTATTGAAAAACAATTTTTAAATGTAGAAATTGCACCAGAAGATATTGCAAAAAAATCTGAAGAGTTGCAAGAAATTATTTCTTCTCTAGAGCAAAAAGAAGAGCGTTGGTTAGAACTTTCTATGAAATTAGAAGATTAATCTATACTTACAATATTTTCCCTTTTTAATAACTCTTGATTATTAAAACGTAATAAAATTTGAGCCACAGCTATGGTGTCTTTTTCACAATAATCTACAATTCTTTGTATATTTTTTTCTTTGTAATAAACATTAGCAACTTCACTGCCATCAATATCATCTTTTGGAGATGGAATGCCTAATATAGATGTTAAGAGTTTTAATGATGTGTAATGTTTATAGTCTCCAAACTTCCACAATTCTAAAGTATCAAGATGTGGAACTTCCCATGGTTTTTTTCCAAATAAATTGAGTTTTTTAGGCAATTCTATTTGATGAACAATCATTCTTCTTGCAATAAAAGGAAAATCGAATTCTTTACCATTATGAGCACACAAAATATTATTCTTTTTAACAAAATGTGTATCTAATAAAACTTTAAAATCAGTTAAAAGTTGATGCTCATCATCACCAAAAAAAGAGGTTAAACGCAATTGTTTACTTTTATCTACATCAACAAAATAACCAACAGAAATACATATTATTTTACCAAACTCTGCCCAAATTCCTGCTCGTTCGTAAAAGGCTGAGGCAGTAAATTCTTCTTTACGTTGATATTTTGTTTTTTTTTGATAAAGTTCTTGAGTTTCTTTAGAAAGTTGATTCCAACTTTCTTTTTGAGGCACAGTTTCAATATCCAGAAATAGGATATCATTTAATTTGATAGTCAAATTCATAGCAAAATACTTTTCTTTTTCTTGACTAAAGATAGTAAAAATAAAAAACTCCGAAATAAATTCGGAGCTTTTCTAAAAATTTTTAATCTGACAAAACTATCTGATAACTAATTTTTTTGTTGCTGTTTTTCCTGCTTCTATTACTTTTAATATATATACTCCAGAAGTTATAGTAGATACATCAATATCTTTCTTTAAACCAGAAAAACTAGTTGAAAACACTTTTTTTCCAAGTACATTAAAAATAGCTAATTGCTTGCTTTCTGAACTAGCAGTAGATATTGTAAATCTTTTATTTGTAATTGGGTTTGGATATGTTGCAAAACCTGCAACTTCTGTATTTCCAACTGATAAAGTTGTTTCTGAAAAAGTAGTTCCAATTCTCAGGTTATCAACCAATATACCTTCATTTAAGTTAGAATCTGATTGTCTAAGTGCAAAAGATACAATAGAACGACCTGGATCATCAAGGTCCGCTCCTGTAATTGAAGTCTCAGTTTCTAGAGTTGCATCTATCCATAGTTGAGCAATATTTTTATCTTGGTCATATTTAACTGTTGCTCTGTACTTAACATCATATGAAAGATCTGTTGCCCATACTGAGTCTGCAGTAGATGCATCTGTAGCGATACCAACTGAAAAATCTCCTGTATTCGTTGGAGGAACAATGTCTAAACGTCCTGTAAATCCGAAACCACTATCTTTAAACATTGCAAAATATTCATTATCTGTACCCGGTATTGGGCTCTTTGGATCTACTACTGTAAAGTCAATAGCATAATAAATACTTCCAGAAACTGCTGTAAATTGTATTTGTGCATCTTCACTAGGTGTACCATGTTGAACTAAAACCTGATTAGAAGACACCATTAAATCTCCAGACGTTCCGCTAAAATTATTCCATAATGGGTTATTTATTAGACTTCCATCTGTATATGTAAAATCTTCAGATATAGGTAAAGGGTAACATGCAGGGCTATATAAAGTTCTTGTTAAATCACATGAACTATTTGCACCTCCAACAATTTTAATTTCCGCATTTGTCCCTTCAGTCATTCCTGAAAAAGTAATAGTTCCTGTAGCCATAGAATCTGGGTTATCACCCCCAATAGTGACTCCTGCTGGTACAGTAATTGTATAAGTAGTTCCTGTATCTCCACCTGTAAAAGCTATTGTTCCTGTATAACCATCCAAACCACTAGTTGAAGCATTACATGTAGTAGAAATACTGCCTAATTCTAAATCACATGGATGTGATACAGAAAATGTTACAGTTTCACTAACTACAGTACTTAAAGATGCTCCAGCATTATCAACTAATTCTAAAGTTAATGTATAAGTATTCCCAGGAGCAACAGTAATAGCAGGTAAAGTAGTACTAAAGAAGTCAGCGTTTTCTGTTGAACCGCCTTGAGTTTCAAAAGTAGATTTAATATATCCATCTCCTGCATTATCACTCGCTCCAGAACCATTGTCACCTGAAAGTGTAAAGTTTTCTATTGTAATTGTAGGAGTTACAGAAGTTGTACTTGCTAAATCTCCTGCATTAGGTGAGTTAATTGTTAAAGTAGTAGTAGTTGAAGCTGCAACTGTATATGTTCCAACTCCTCCAATTAATGTTTCAAAACTATCTGAACCTCCTTGACATACACCTAAAGTATTTAAAGCACTTACACCTCCAAAAGTCCAATTAGATTCATTAAATCCAGCATCAGGTCCTGTTCCATTTTTCCTTTTTGCATAAGAATCTTTATATTCCCATGTAGAACCATCTCCATCAGTTCCTTCGACACCATATTGATCAATAACCGATGAATCAGACGAAAGAATGATTCTAATCCTATCATCACCATTAAGATTCATTGTACCAGTTTCCAATACAGATTTTATAGAAGGAAAATCTGAAGCTAGCCCAACTGAACTACCTGAAGTTGAAACATAAACAAAAGCATCTGTAACTGTACCAAAAGAAGACAAATCTTGTGTATTGCCCCAAGTTGTATTAGCATTTGTTTGATTTTCTAAAGAGTATAATGTAAAATCTACAGTACCTTTAGCATAAATTTCTAATAATTTTGGGTTTCCCCCTGTACAATCACCATCCACAATAGCTGTGATAATTGGGGATTGTCCAAACCCTAAACCAGTAAACAGCAAGGTCAATAATAAAGTAAAAAAGTAATTTTTTTTCATAAAATAAATATTAAGTGAATTAATTACGTAAATATAAGAAATTATTAGGTGGCTAATTAACTAACTCAGCATTAAGAAATTGTTAAAATCGAAAAACTTTGATTTTACTTTAAGTTATTTTAATGTTAACTATTGATAAAAACATTAAATGATTGTTAAGTGTTTGTCATTCTAGTATAATAATCACTATTTTTGATACTCAAAAGTACTTAAATCTATTATGAATAAAAGTGATATTAAGATTTTATTGGTTGATGATGAACCAGATATTTTAGAAATTGTAGGATATAATTTAAAAAATGAAGGATATCAAATATTTACAGCTTCTAACGGGCAAGAAGCCATTAAATCTGCTAAAAAAAATGTACCGCAATTAATTCTCTTAGATATAATGATGCCAGAAATGGATGGTATTGAGGCTTGTGAAAAAATTAGAAAAATAAAATCTTTAGAAAATGTAATTGTCTCATTTTTATCTGCAAGAGGAGAAGATTATTCTCAGGTTGCAGGTTTTGAAGCAGGAGCAGATGATTATATTACTAAACCAATAAAACCTAAAGTACTAATTAGCAAAGTAAAATCTTTACTAAGAAGATTAAAAACTGAGCAAGAAAGTGAAGAAACCTTTAAAATTGGTGATATTGTTATTGATAGAGATGAATATGTAGTTTATAAAGCTGGTAAAAAAATAGCACTTCCCAGAAAAGAATTTGAATTGTTTTCTTTACTAACATCTAAATCAGGTAAAGTCTTTAAAAGAGACGTTATTTTAGACACTGTTTGGGGTAATGAAGTTGTAGTTGGCGGAAGAACAATAGATGTTCATATTAGAAAATTAAGAGAAAAAATAGGTGACCATCATTTTAAAACAGTAAAGGGAGTAGGTTATAAATTTGTTTTGGAAGATTCAGATAAATAAATTTTCCGAAATGAAAATTAAAAAAACATATTCTTATGCACTTTGGTCTGCATTATTTTTAACAACACTTTCTGCTATCATTTTTATAGCAGCCTATTTTATTTTAGTTAAACATATAGGCATCTTAGCTATTGTTTTATCATTTATTTTATTTTTTGGCCTATCATTTTTAATTATACAGTACAGAACTGAACACTTTATATACAGACGTCTTAAAAAACTTTACGAAGAAATTTCTGTTTTGAATGTAGACAATTTGCGTATAAAAACTGCTACAACAGATATAGACAAAATATCTGAAAGCATGAGAAAGTTTGTAGAAGGAAAAAGACTAGAGATCAAGAATTTAACAGAAATAGATTCTTTTAGAAGAGATTTTTTAGGAAATGTTGCTCATGAATTAAAAACACCATTATTTACGGTTCAGGGTTATATTTTAACTCTCTTAGAAGGTGCTGTAAATGATAAACAAATTAGAACCAAATATTTAGAAAGAGCAAATAAAGGCGTAGAAAGATTAGTTGCAGTTACAAAAGACTTAGACATGATTGCCAAGTTAGAAAATGATGGTTTAAAACTAGATTTTAAAGTTTTTAACATTATAGAGTTAGTGCAAAATGTCTTTGATTTGTTAGAAATGAAAGCTAAAAAAAGAAACATTACACTTAAACTAGACAAAGTATATAAATCTCCTGTTTTTGTTAGAGGAGATATAGAAAAAATTGAGCAAGTTTTAATAAACCTCATTGTAAATTCTATTAAATACGGTAAACCAAATGGTGCTACTACAATTGCCATTAATAATTACAATGGCAAATACATGATAAAAGTTATTGATGATGGAGAAGGAATACAACAACAACATTTATCTCGACTTTTTGAGCGATTTTACAGAGTAGATCAAAGTAGATCTAGAGAGCAAGGTGGCTCTGGCTTAGGTTTATCTATTGTAAAACATATTGTTGAAGCTCATAATGAAACTATTCATTTAAAAAGCACTTATAGAGAAGGTTCAGAATTTTCTTTTACCATGGAAAAGGCTAAATAATTTTGAATTTAACTTAGTTTCTTTTACACTTAAGCCTTTAGATATTGCTATTGTTGATAATTTATCAGCCTTAAAATCTTCTAATTTACAAGAAGGAGCAATATTACTTTCTTTTAAAAATTTTGCCAAATATTCTTGTTCTGGTTGATCTTTTGTAGGTATAAAAAATGCTTTTTTATTTAAAACAGCTAAATCCATAATTGACGAATAACCAGACCTACAAACAACAATTTTACTGGAATTTATTATTTTTTGAAGCTCATGAGACAATAAATAATTATAAAAAATAATATTTTCTGATTTCCATTCTTTTTGCTCATCTTCAACTTTTCCTAAAACAAAAACTATTTTTCTAACATCGTTTTTAAACGCTGTAATTAGCTTTTCTTGCAAAAAAGTTCTATTAGGTTCTACACCCGAAATGATGACTAAAACATCTATATTTTCTGGGAATATCTCTTTTTTAAACCTACTTAAAACTCCAATAAATTTTGCAGTTATTTTTGTTTTGGAAATTGATAATTTTCCTGAAAACTCAGAATGTTTAGTGTCAGGAATCCAACATTCATCAAAATTTTTGATAATTTTTTGATGAAAAAAAGTAGTTAAAAAAGTAGTTAAACCAGATAAAACATTTATTTGATGTGTTATATAAACTGATGGAACTAAACTACTACTAACACCAAATCTGTTATCTGATATTACACCTACAATCTCTTTATTCTTTTTAATAAAACTGTTGATTAGCTTTTTCTCTTCTTTTACAGCTTTTAAAATTTTAGGAAACTGCAAAAATAATCCCAACTGTAAATTTCTATGATAAGAAATATTATAAGCTGGGAGTTTTATGTATTCTAAATTTGGAAATTCTATTCTTAAAAAATTGAAAGCATTTCCATCTGAAGCTATAATTGGTGTAAAGTTATTGTCTAACAACGCATTTATAATAGGCACACAACGTGTTGCATGACCTAAACCCCAATTTAAGGGTGCAATTATTATTTTTTTATTAGTAGTCTTCATTTTTAATTCAATTTAAATCTACCAATTTTTTAAACAATAATTGAAATTTCTGGCTAAAAAATATGTTTTTAAGTGAGTGCGTTAAGGATTGAGCGCGTGTTTGAGCTCTTTTTGTTTTTTCAACAAAAAAGCGAGTAGCGAAAGCCTGTTAAAACGCCCAAAAAAAATATGCTTACACTAAATCGAAACCAATATCTTTTCTGTAATTGATTTTATTGAAATGAATCTTGTTGATGCTTTTATAGCTTTTTTCTAGAGCTTCTTCAATGGTGTTTCCGAAAGAAGTTACCGCAATAACTCTACCTCCACTTGTTACCACTTTGTTATCTTTAATGGTTGTACCTGCATGAAAAACAATAGATTCATCTACAGTATCAAAACCTGTAATTTCTTTTCCTTTTTCATACGCTTCTGGATATCCGCCAGAAACCAACATTACAGTTGTTGCTGTTTTATCGGTTACAGAAAAAGATTTTTTACCTAAATTTTGATTGGCAACACCCTCAAACAAATCAAATAAATCTGACTCGATTCTTGGTAAAACAACCTCTGTTTCTGGATCTCCCATTCTTACATTATACTCAACTACAGATGGATTTCCATTATCATTCATCAATCCAATAAAGATAAAACCTCTGTAATCAATTCCGTCTTTTTGCAAACCATTAATTGTTGGTTTTACTACTAACTCTTCAACCTTATCTAAAAATGCTTTATCTGCAAAAGGCACAGGAGAAATTGCGCCCATTCCGCCAGTATTTAAACCTGTATCACCTTCGCCAATTCTTTTATAATCTTTTGCCGAAGGTAAAATTTTATAATTTTTTCCGTCTGTTAACACAAAAACAGATAATTCTATTCCTTTTAAAAACTCTTCAATTACAACTGTTGATGACGCTTCGCCGAATTTATTATTAGAAACCATTTCTTCTAACTCAGCTTTAGCTTCTTCTAAAGAATTTAAAATTAACACTCCTTTACCTGCTGCTAAACCATCTGCTTTTAAAACAAAAGGTGGTTCTAAGGTCTCTAAGAAAGTAAAACCTTCATGTAAATTTTCTTTTGTAAATGATTTGTAACGTGCTGTAGGAACTCCATGTTTTTGCATGAATTGCTTTGAGAAATCTTTAGATCCTTCTAACAATGCTCCGTCTTTTTTAGGACCAATTACTGGGATATTTTTCAATTCTTGATCAGCCAAAAAGAAATCATGAACGCCTTCTACTAAAGGAGCTTCTGGACCAACTACTACCATTTTAATGTCATTTTCTAAAACAGTTTTTTTCACTGCTTCAAAATCTGTTGGATTGATTGCTATGTTTTTAGCAATTTTATCGGTTCCTGCGTTTCCTGGAGCTACAAAAAGTTGATTAATTTTTTTGCTTTCTTTTAATTTTAAAGCAAAAGCATGTTCTCTTCCTCCAGAACCTAAAATAAGTACATTCATGTTTGTTGTGTTGTTGTGTTGTCTTTGCAAATATATTTTAAAAAATTAAGGTAATTAGATTCCCCACTTAAAAAAATATTTTATAGCAGACGTAGTATGTTTAAAAAATAGATTTAAGTCTTTAGAAGAACCTTGTTTTAAAACATGAGTAATTTCTTCTTTAGGATAATATAGCTTCTGCTTATCTGAAGAACTTATCTTTTTACAGATATCTACATCCTCCATATATAAAAAATATCGGTCATCAAACCCCTTCAACTCAACAAAATCTTTAGTTTTATATAGATGAAAACATCCAGCTATGTACTCTGCAAAAAAAGAAGAATTTAGGTTCTTATCTTTATATTCTCCTTTAAATATTATAGATTTAAATATAGGTGCTATAAAAGTAAACCTTCTTGCCAACAACTCAGAAACTCTTGGATATCTTCTACATGAATATTGGTGTTTACCATTTGGAAATAATACTTTTGGAGCTATCATCGAAACAATTTCATGCCTTTTTAATTTTGCTATTAAATTAGGTATTACTGTTGAATTAAAGCTAACATCTGGGTTTAGAACTAAGTGATAATTTGAAAAATTTTTAATTTTATTTAAAATAATATTATGGCCTGCTCCAAAGCCAATATTTTTACCTACTGCAATATATTCAACATCTTTTTGATCGAATACACCTTCAAACTGCTTATTTAACGTATTGTCAATTAAAAACAACCGTTTGTTTATAGGCGTATTTAAAAAACATTGTATCGTTTTAGATAGTTCATCTATTTCTTCTTTGTAAACAACGATAGATGCTGATATGTCTATTTTTTCTTTCATTATTAACTAATAAGCACTTTCTTGTCCTTTAATTATATTTAATGCAGTTTGCGAAATAATTTTAACATCTAAAAAGAAAGACCAATTTTCGATATAAAAAATATCTAAACGTACCCTATTTTCAATATCAGATTTCTTTTTCACTTCACCTCTATAACCGGAAACCTGAGCCAAACCGGTAATTCCAGGTTTCACAGAATTTCTCATCAAATAGTTATCAATTTCCTTTAAGTATTTTTCAGTTTGAATATTCATATGTGGTCTAGGACCAACTACGCTCATGTTTCCTATTAAAACATTAAAAAACTGAGGTAATTCATCTAAACTTGTTTTTCTTAAAAACATTCCAACCGAGGTAACTCTATCATCATTTTTTGAAGCTGAAACTAAATCTGACAAATGATTTGCTTTCATCGATCTAATTTTATAACAATAAAATTGTTGCCCATTTATTCCATCTCTTTTTTGCTTAAAGAAAAAATCACCTTTTGAGTTGACTTTAACGATTACCCATAATATAGGCAACAACCATGATAACAAAAAAATGCATACAAACAAAGAAAACAATACATCAAAAGACCGTTTCAATATATGGGTTTCAATTCTCTCAAAAGGTAATTGTTTGGGTTTTAATACAGGTATTGTTCCATAATGCTCAAGAATGAAGTCTTTGCTATAAATTGCTTTATTTTCTGGAATTAAGCTAAACTCAATCTTATTTTCATTACAAAACTTTCTTATTTCTTTTAATTTTAAACTTAAGACAGAATTAATCTCGCAATAAATTTCATCTATATTTTCTTTTTTTGTGTACTCTAAACCATCTTTTATAGAACCCAAGAAACTTTTAGAACTACTTTGTTTATCTGAAAAAAAGCCACAGAATCGATACCCTAAATCTTTCCTTTTCAAAAATAATGCCGCAACATTTTGAGCAGACTTACTTCCACCAAAAACAACAACATTTCTATAATTATTACCTTTTAACCTATATTTTTTTAACAGAAAAAAGAAAAAAAACTTAAAAGAAGTAATTGTTGCCATAAAAGAAAAAACAACATTAGATTGCTTACTAACAATTACTCCCTCCTCAAAAATGGTGAAATATGCAAAGAAAGCTAACAAAAAGACAAAAAACTGAGAGAATAGTAATGTTATTAATTTTAAAACATGAGTATATCTATAAACATTATAAAACTTTGTATAATACGCTATTGACAGCCAAAAGAAAATTATATAAAAAATAAATTGCATATTCCAATAATTGCTATCGGAGAGAGAGAAAATAATACTATTTATGATTAATAAATCAAATAATATTATTAATGGTCTAATTAATTTTGAATATTTTTTAATTTTTAATATCACTATTTAAATTAATTTTTCAAATGTGTCCATAAATTGATTCAAAATTTTGGTTTTAGAGAAGTTTTCTTTAACATATTTTCTAGCATTAGTTCCATATTCTAAACATAGAGTCTGGTTTTCTTTTAATTCTAAAATAAATTCTAAAATTTCTTCAATATTTTTTGTTTCAAAATATTTACCACTTTTAGAGTTATTAATAATAGAGGCAACTTCTGATTTTAAATTCCCTGTAATTAAGGATGGTCTTTGACTAGACATCATTGCTAATATTTTAGATGGCATTACTGTATCTATTACATCAATTTTTTGAAACAATACATGTAAATTTGCACTACACAATAAGTTAGATAATTCCAAATATTCTACAGGGCTGTAAAACATTATATTATCAAAATCTAGTAGTTTTTCCTCTAACCACACTCTTTTACTACCATTACCAACAACCACAATTTCAATATCTTTATATTTTTTTAGTGCTTCAACTAATTTAATAAAAAAATCCCAATCTTGTTTCTCTCCTATATTACCAGAATATAATATTTTAAAACTAGTATTAGTTAAATATTTATGAGTTTTGTAATTGTCTGGCTTTATAAAATTTGAATCTACCCAATTTGGTAAAAGAACTCTCTCTTTTTCTAAATCAACTTTTTTATCTAATTTTAAAATCATTAACGAACTTATAGTACTAATTATATCTGCAGAATTTAAAAACTTTTTTTCTACCCAAAATAAGATTCTAAAAACAAAACTTTTATTACTTTTAGCCCCAACTATTTTAGAGTCTGTAACTGCATCAAATTCAAAGTCTTGTATATGAACCCAAAGTTTTGCCTTTTTAATTTTTGATAAAATTTTACCTAAATAAACAGATCCTATAAATGGAACAATACATAGCACTACATCTGTATTTTTTACTTTAAAGATATTAATAAAGGTTCCAAAAGAAAAATCAATTAAATGTAAAATTCTCTTAAAAAAAGTTGGATTTTTAGGCACATATTGTTTGTATCTATAAACAGTAACATCATTTATTATCTCTTTATAAAAAGTTTTTTTGAGCCTATAATTTTTAGATATTCTCCAAGCAGGGTAATAAGGAAAACCAGTTAGAACTTCTACCTCTATTTCTTGGTCTTTATAAAATTCTGCCAACTGAGAAGTATACAAACCAATGGCAGTATCTTCTGGATAATAGTTAACACCTATAATAGTAATTGTTTTAGTCAATTCTTTTCTTTAGTGGTTTTGCAGGGTTTCCATAACATACCCAACCTTTTGGCATATCTTTATATACACTACTTCTTGCTCCAACAACAACTCCTTTTCCAATAGTAACCCCTGGTGCAATATAAACATCAGTGGCTAACCAGCAATCATCTTCTATTATATTTCTTTTAGAAAAAATTGGAAAATCTACTTTTGTGTAATCATGTGATGCTGAACAAATATAAGATTTCTGAGAAATAACAACATTATTTCCGATATCAATTTCACCTAAAGAATACAAAACTACATCATCTCCAATCCAAGAATAATCCCCAATAGAAATTTTCCAAGGATAAGTGACTTTCACAGAGGGTCTAATGATAACCTTTTTACCAATTTTTGCACCAAATATTCTTAACAAAAATCTTCTAAAACCATATAAAAACTGAGGAGAAGTATTAAAAAATATAGCCTGTACAAACCACCATAATTGTACAATAAAAGCATTTCTACCTCTAAAGTTTTCTGGCAATTTAAATTTATTTAATTGTTGATTATGCATTAATTATATTTTTTAATTCTCTGCCAAATTTATCAATAGTAAAGTTATTTATAAAGTACTTTTTGTTTCTATTTGCAAAAGTTTCAATTTCATCTAAATTATCATTCAAATATTTTAAATTTTCGAATATGCTATTTGAATTTTTTGGTTTGACTAAAAATCCATTTAATCCGTTTTCTATAATATCTGGAATACCTGCATGATTTGTTGTGATAATGATATTATTAGTAGCTAAAGCTTCAATAATAGAAATTGGCTGACCTTCCATTTTATAAAACGTTGGTAAAATAAATATATTACTCCATTCTAAAAGTTGTTTTTTATCCTGACCTTTAACAACTCCTAAATAATTAGTATTATCTAGTTTATTTAATTTATTATATATTTTTTCCTTTAAGCTTTCATCTATATTGCCTGCAATTTTAGCTTCATAAGTAATGTTTTGCATTTCTAGAATAGCAAGTGCATCTAACAAAAATAGAATACCTTTTTCTTCCATTAAATTGCTTAAGTATGTTATTTTGAGTGATGAGTTATCAACATCTACATTTTCTTCAAACAAATAATCTTCAGCAAAATTATATAGAATATATATTTTCTCTTGGGGTAGAAATGGTGTTAAATTACTTTTTAATGATTCTGACAACACAATACCTTTATTGAATTTAGAAACCAAATAATGAAATATTCTTTTTTTAAATCCTTTTAAAATTGAATATTCTTTCCCTAAATGATTACCATGAACGTGTATTATTAACTCCTTTTTAAATATAGAACCTATGAAGATAAAAAGAGCATATTTTAAAATACCAAAAAAGGTTTGACCAGTGGTAAAATATATAACATCATTCTTTAAAATTTCATAAAACTTAAAATTCAATCCTAAGAAAAATAAAAATTTTTTAAATGAAAAAGCACCTATATCTTCTTGAAAAACTGGATATGAAGTATCAATTTTACTAACCTTAAACTTTTTACTTTGAGAAAGTATATTATAAGCAACTTCATTGGCTAATGAAACTCCTGAAATAGGGTTTGGAAATGGACCAATGATTAATACATTTTTTATCATTATTCTTGTGCTTTTTTTAAACTAAAAAAAATAATAAAAAAAGCAAAAAATATTACTCCATTTTCTCTTTCCAAAATATTTTCGAACAACATAGCTACTCCATAAAAAACGATTACTGTAAGTAATAAATAGTTATTCATTAACAAAGCATTTGCAATTTTAGTATAATAAAAATATAGAAACAAACAAATAAGAGGTAAACCTCCAATTAATAAAAAACTTAAATATTGATTGTGTGTATTATAGTTTTTGCCAATAAAAAATTTATCTCTAGACTCTGATTTATTTTTCAATTCATCATTATAATCACCTATTCCATAGCCAAATATTGGAGATTCTTTAAACAACTCAAAACCATCAAATAATAACGTGAATCTTATATTTGAAGAAGTTGTTACAGTACCTTTTTCTATTTTTTTAAGCGTTAACAATTCTTTGAATTTATTTTTAGTTTTAGGTAGCACAACTAAAAAAGAAATTGACAATAAAATGACTAAAAAGTTTTTGAAATAGTTTTTTGACTTAATAAAAGACCAAATTGTTAATGCAATTAATAGCGCTATCATTGGACCTTTTTTTGCAAGAATAATCAGAAAAAAAGCTAATAAAATAGTTAAAATTACAAGTACAAACTTGTTAAATTTTAGTTTTTCATCAATAAAGAGTTTAATTGCAAAAATTATTCCTATACAGATATGCATTGACAGATATATAGGGTGAATACTGTATTTTCCATAATCTATCATAATAGATCTTGGATAATTTCTTATCATTTCTGAAATGGTATCTTGAGTAATTAGATACCATAAAAAAGGAATTAAATTAAATAATGAAACACCAAAAATAAAAATCCAGAGATATAATTTTTCAAATTTAAATATGCTTGTAATATTCTTTTTACTTAAAAATGAAAAGACAAAAGGCATTACAAATAGTGAAGCCATTGTAAAAAGTTTGGCTACACCAAAATTCACATTTTCAGAATAAAAAAGTGTAACTATAATATATAAGAAAAAAAATGTACTAGTTAATATAAATTTATAATTTATCTTGTTTTTTTTTAATATACTGTATGTAATAATTGATAATGAAGCTAAAGCTAATAGTATAGACTTCAATACTGAAGGCACCAAAATCAATAAAAATAAAACTGCAATAATTACTTCTAAAATTCCTATTTTTTTTCTTTCAATTACTTTCATTTATGACTTGGCTTAGTTAAACTTCTTATAAAAGAATTTATAAATTTTGGAAGATAAATAATTGCTAATAATGGCCCAATGAAATATGCAAAACCATTTGTAAAATCTCCTCTAAGCAAAAACAATAAATGCATTGCAAAATAGAATGCAACAACTTTTTTTAATGAATTATTTTGAAGCAACCATTTATACATTACAATACTTGTATAAGCTAAAATTATAGGAAATATAATAACTCCAAGAATTCCAAAATTTAGAAAACCTTCAGAAATTAATGGATTAGATAAGTTCGTAAAATTAAAATTATAATCATTTACTAAATGCTCACCAACAAGTTGACCTGATGAAATAGGTTTACTTGTCCAAAAACTTCTTGGTACAAAAAACAATAACCCACCTAATAATTGATATCCATAAGAAAATCCGTAGTTTCTGACCCAATCTATACTTACAGAAATATTTGAAAAAGCATCATAATTTAAAGTATTGAAAGCGTTTGTTATTCCACCGCCTTTTATCTCTTTTATCAAAATTAATGGTGAATTATAGATCTCTAAAAGAGTAGCATCACTATGTGTAATCATAGCCATTAATGGAAATGCTATAATCATAGCAAAAAACAAAAACGATAATGTTTTTAAATTACTACTAATTAATTTAGGAGAAAATAAAAATAGTAAGGATAAATAAATTGGTCCTAAAGCATTACGTTTTTCTGTTAATGGATTTTTAAACCAAAATAGAAAAAACAAGAAAAATATAAAGGCTACACAAATAATTTGAAAATTAAACCTCCTTTTCTTAGCATTATTTAAATAGTTATAGCAAATTATAATACCAGTTAATGGTATCATAAACAAAAATTTTTTCCAAATTAATAGCATTGATTTTGATGTTTCTCCTGATTTTAACCAATTAGGGTTAATAAATTCTTCTTTTATAAAAGAAAAACTTATAGAAAAAACCATAAATACAATAAGTAAAAGTATAATTATAACTATAGGTTCATATTTATGTGCCTTATAAATTTTAACAATGTTATTACTACGTTTTACTCGTTTTTTTAATAGAATATAACTTATAATAAAAATAACATTAAATACTAAAATTAAAATATTCGTATAAATTGTTAAACTTTCATCAAAAGGAAAATTATTAACGAATTTAGGTTTTACAACTTCATCAAAACTATTGATTTGAGTTATTGGAGCAGCTAATAAAAACAAATAATTAAATACTATATAGGAAGATAAAAAAGGTGAATATTTTTTCTCATAATACAGATGATAAATAGTTATACCTAAAACAACAATTGCATTTACAAAAAAGGAAGTCCAAACTAGAGCACTAACTTTAAAAGTTAAGAATAGTAAAAAAGATAAGGTTAAATAAATAACGATAAAAAAACTTTTGAAACTAACCATACATCTATATTTATCTCATTAATTTTATTTGTGCATATACATAAAGAGATACGCATTTAAAAAAGTATAAAAAAACTAGAAACCAAATATAGTTTTTCAAATCTAAATAGGTTAGCACCAAAATAAATGAACCCCACAATAAATGTGAGACAATATTAATTCTGTTAAAAACTCCAAATTTATCGTTTGCTAAATAAAATGGATGAATAACATAATAAAATGCGCTAATTAAAAATATGAGAATTGTATAAGGTAAAACAGAATAAACCTCATCAACTTTGCTATAACTTTCTAATATACCTGTAAAATTGATTGCATAATAAGCACACAATACAAGAAACGAAACTGCTATATAAATTAACAATACATTGTTTTTTGAAGCTTTAGCTTTTATAAATTTATCTTGTAAAATATATTTTTTGATTAATGGATTGTAAACAGAGTTAATACCTGTACTAATTAATAAAAAAAAATTCCAAATATTTAATATATAACCAATGGTTACCAAATTTTCTGGATCAGCATATAGTTTTGCTAAGTTCATAAAACCTAAGCCAGAAAGCCACCCTAAAACACTTACCGAAAATAGATTTATAATCTTTTTCCATTCTTCAAGATCTAAATAAATTGGTTTAAATTTTATAATATCGAGTTTAAAAATTTTTACTAAAATAAGCATTAATATTAACCCAACACTTTTACCTAAAAAGAAAGCTAAAATTTTATTTTCGAAAATAAAAACAGCAGTAATAATTACTATGAATGATATAAAATATAAAAACTGAATTAGTAATGCCTTGTTATGTTCTTCTATTAGTTTATAGTAATTGGTTAAATAAACCATGTAAGCATTTATGAGAATGCTTATAAAAATACAAAGGAAAATTAAGCTATTTTCAGTATTATAATAGTTGTAAAAATTTTGTTTAAACACTAAAAAAAATAGTAGATAAACTGTTATAATTAGAAAGGAAGAGCTTATAAGCTTATTTGTAATTTTATCATAAGTTAAAATATTTTTTGAATAAATAATGTTAGAATTATTAAGAGGTAATAATAAACTTAATAACTGCTCTAAAGAAAGTAACAAAAGAATAGTTACATATTGCTCTGAGTATATACCAACAGCAAAATACAAAAGAATCAGGTAATTAAAGCCTTTAGAAAAACCTGAAACAAAAATATATTTTAAAGAGTTAAAAAAGAATTTCTTTTCACGCATTAAAGATGTTTTAAAATTCCATCAACAATTCTTAGAGATGCTTTACCATCTACTTTAGCCACATGTTCATCAAGGTAAGCTTTAACATTTTCTAGATTAACTTCTACATCATCAAATGTATTTTTAAACTTTTCTCTATCATAAAAATACTCTACAATAGTTTTAGGATACTTTTCTTCTAAATTTTCAGACAAATCCCATCTTGGAGATTTAATTTTTTTATTTAAAAGTAAAGCATATACTAGTACGGAAGAAAAATGACTAACAACAAATTTAGAGTGATATATAAAGTTTTTAAAATCTACATCTGTGATAATTTTAATTTGGTGCTCTTTGAAAAAATCTACACAAGTACTAATGTCTCTTCTTGGATGTAATTTAATTATTAATTTATGATTTTTTTCATTTGTAATAGCTACTATATCTTTTAAGAAAAGTAACCATTTTTGAGAATCCCAACCATGTACTTCTTCACTTAATCCATCATCAAAATAAGCTATATAATTATGGTTTGATAAATTTAATTCTTCTGAACAAAATTTCGCTTTAGGATGAATTTCGCTAATGTAAAATGCATCTAATTCTGGATTACCAACAACTTCAATTTTTTCTTTAGGAAACCCAAAATTCTCAACCATAACCTTTAAATCCGAAGGGTAAAAAACAAAAGATTTGTTAACTTCTAACTCAGAGGAATATTTTGGAAATTGTGTGAATTTTGTATGATCTACAATTGCTGTTTTAAAGAAATTAAAAGCTTTTGAAACGCTGTTAACTTCTACTAAATAATTATATAAAGCGTATTTATTTTTCTTGTTTAATTTAGAACGTAATTTATTTCCTCCAGATTTTTTTATATGATTTTTTACTACTTGTATACTTTCTGAAGGTATTAACATACCATGACTTAGATGAAATATTTTAATATTTAAATCTTTACAAATTTGTACAATAGCCCTATCAATCATAAAAGATAAATTTAACATAACAATTGCACTAGGATTTTCTTTTAAAATGATATTTCTAATTTTATTAGTTTTGTAATAAGAAATATCTCTTAAATTCATTCCTTCAATTGCTGTTTCAATTTCATCAATTTTATGGATAAATGAAGTTGTATGTAGCAGAAGTGTTTCAAATCCTTTTACTTTAAATATTGGATCTAATCTTAGAAAATTTCTATATCCTTTATCCCAATTATCATAGTAAAGAATTTTTTTCATAAAATTTATGCATTTAAAATTTTAGAAACAAATTCTCTAAAAACACCTTCTCCACCTTTTTTTTCTAGATGAACAATGTTGTTTATGTTTTTAATTTTAGAAAGTGCATTACTTGGGCAAGCTGCAAAGCCAACAGCAGATAATAATTCAAAACAATTAATATCGTCTCCAATATATGCTACTTCACCTAAAGTTATATTTTCAGTTTCGCACATTAATTTTACAACCTCTAGTTTTCCTCCATGTTTTTTACCTTGATATAGGTAATCAACTTTTAGTTTTTTTGCCCTATTAGCTACAATATTTGTATTTTCAGAGGTTACAATACCTGTTTTAATACCATGTTCTCTTAAAAGCTGAAAAGCCATACCATCATGCGTATTAAACTTTTTTAATTCATCTCCATTTTCAGAGTAATACATACCTGCATCTGTAAGTACACCATCTACATCAGTAACAACTAGTTTTATAGTTTTTACAGAATTCTTGTTCTTTAAAACAAATCTTTTCATTAAAGATTCTGCAACTATCCAATCTTCTATTTCATCAATTTCTACAGCAGTATATTCTGGCATTATAGAAATACCTATATTACCAGAAAGTCTATTTTTATTTTCTACAATATTTTTAACTTTATTGATATAAAAAGCACCATTTTCTAAAATAAAACCATCAAAATCTTGTCTTCTTGGTCTATTTTTATAATCGTAATTCTCTGACTCACCTTTAGAGGACCAAATAAATCTTTTACTTTTTACACATGATAAAACCGAATCATAATTGTTAAAAATTTTTAATCCATTTTCTAAATCTGCATTTGTTAATAATGGTGATGTAGCCTGAATTAAAATAAAATTTGTATCAGCAGAAATATTTTTATTAGAAATGTATTCTAACAACACACTTTCTGTAGACGAAGTATCTTCTGCATTCGCTTTATCTCTCTGATAAATTTTTACTTTATCAAAGTTAAAAGACTTTACAGTTTCTTCAATTTGTTTACTATCTGTTGCTATAACTACTTCATTAATAACTTTAGTTTCTACAGCAGCTTTTATAGACCAATAAACTAGTGGTTTACCACAAAAAAATTTTATGTTTTTAAGTGGAATAGATTTACTTCCTCCACGTACAGGAATAAAAGCTACAGTTTTCATTATTTCCTATACTTTAGTTTATCTCTTTGAACTTTTTCTATATCTAAAATTTCAGCATCTTTATAGGTGAGAGATTGGTAAGTTGCATTTAAATCTCTACATAATTTCCTTAAACCTGTTGGTTCTAAAGAAGCTGCATGATCTGTACCTTTCCAAGTTCTATCTTTCGTAAAATGTCTTTCTACCCAAGTTGCACCTAATGCATAAGCTGCATTATCAATTGCAATTCCTAAATGATGACCAGAAAAACCAATATCTTTTACTCTGTCTTTATATTCGCTTATTAACCGTTCAATTTCTAATAAACAAACATTATTAAAGGGAACAGGATAACCTGATGTACAAGAATAAATCACCAATCTATTTTTTGCTTGATCTGTTTCTTCAAAAAACTCTACAATTTTCTTTTCCTCATCTTGAGTTGTCATTCCAAAAGATAAATGAACTTCACCATTAAAATCATCTCTAAGTACTTTTAACATATCAAAATGATTATTACATGCAGAAGGCACTTTTAATAAGCATGGATTAAAGGTTATCATTTCTTTTGCAGAGGTAACATCCCAAACAGAAGTTGAATATTCTAAATCAATAGAGTCACAATATTCTTTTAGTTTTTGGTGTTGATCTACTGAAAACTCTAGGAATTCCCTATGTTCTCCATAAGTATCACCATAAGAATTGGATTGATTTGGATGAGGTGCATTATATTGATCTTCAGTTAATAATTCTTTATTATTTCTTTTTTGAAATTTAGCCACGTCTGCTCCACAATCTTTTGCTAACTTTAAAAGTTCTAAAGCAATTAAAAAATCTCCTTTATGATTACAACCAATTTCGGCTATAACTTTAGGTCTCTTATATTCCATAGTTTTAATAATTCTTTTTTTTATTAATAATGTAAAGTTAAATGCAAATATCAGAAAACTTCTTCAATAGTTAAGCTTGAAGGGATGATATATATATCATTTTCTTTTGTTACATTTCCTTCCCAACTTAATATTTTATTTTCTTTTGACGTTGGTCCCAAAATTATTCTTAAATCTTCAGAATCAACCTCTACTGCTAACGAAATATTATACCAATTATTTTCTAATTCTTTAATTGCATAGTTTTCAACTTTAAATCCATTTAAAGCATCAATACCATAAACAACACCTTCCTCTAAATTAAAAACTGCATCCACTCTTTGTGGATATTTTCCTTGGATTCTTATACCAAAAAAAAGTCCATAATTTCCTTTCTTAACTTTTATATTCACTAAATATTTTTTCACTCCATTTACTTCAATAGGTTTTGTGTGAATAAATGAAGATTCTGAATAAGAGGTTCTCTTTAAATTAAAGATTTCATTATCACCTGTAGAAAGTAGCTCTTTTTCTAATACAATTCTAACTTTACCCCACGTTTTATGGTTGCCCAATAGCTTAACTTGACTTTTTTTTCGATATATATTTTTGAATTTTTTAGTCTTATTACTTATTTCAACTACACTTCCTTTCTCTAAAATACTTGCAATATAAGGAGCAATCTTCCTACTACCACGAGCGTTTAAATGAGAATAGTCACTGAAATCATCAAAAGATAAATTCATTTGATTAAAAGATTCATTTAAGTCAAAATAATTAGCTTTATGCTTAGCAAGCAAATTTTTTATATACTTAATAATTCCTTGCCCATGTTTGTTATAAATATTTTCTATTGATGGTGGTGTAATAAATAAAAGGTTTATTTTATGCTCTTTACTTTTATTTATAATATTTAAGATACTTTCTTCTTCTTTTAAATCTAATCTAACTTCATTAGATTTTAAAATTTTTTCAGAATAATCAGTTGCTTGTTGCCTTAAATCTTTTTTAGAGTTCCTTTCCTTAATGCTCAATTCATCACTAATATTTAAAGTAAATCCTTTAGGGTTTACTTTTTTAAAATTCTCAATTCTTGCATTGGTCTCAATTATTTCTTTGGATAAATCACTATGAAATCTAACTGTTTCACTCATTACTTTTGGATAGTCATTAATACTATAAAAAGTATTAAGTAAACTAAAATAATTTCTTGAATAACTCAATTCGTCTAAAGAAGCCATCTGCAAAAACAACCACCATTTTTCTTTTATTTCACTAAATTGCCAAGGAGAAATGGTAACAATTAAAGTCTTTTTGGGACGTAATTCTTTTTTAATTATATATTCATTAAATATTGCATTAGTTATTAAAAAATGCTGTGCTTCACTTCCAATATTAATACTTTTTGTGTTAAGAGTTCTGTCTATATAATTTACATCATAAGACCTTCGAGAAAGTGAATTTCCCATATATATATAATCATTTTTTGCCTTTTTTAAATTAGTTAAAGTTGTATGTAAAAGTTCATCATGTAAAATTAAAGAGTCTAAGCATTTTAACACCCCAATTGTCAACAAAGTAAAAATCACACATTTTATATAAAACTTACGCATCTTCTTTAAGCAAATTTAAAATTGAAAATAAATAAATTGAGATGTATCGCTATCTCCATAAACTCCATAAAAAATTAAAATAAATACAATTAACAAATATGCAATCCATCTAAAAAAAAGAGGTTGTCTACTTAATATTTTTTCTATATTTTTTCTATTATTTATAATTTCAAAAAACAACAAACTAAAAATTGCTACAATTAAAATCACAAAATCATTTCTTACCAATCCAAGTTTATATAAGTCTTTTGTAAAAAGCTTTATATAATTATTATCTGTAAGACCACTTAAAATGATAACTGCATCGTTATAATTATTAGCTCTAAAAAAAATCCATGCAAAACATACTATACAAAAAGTTATAAAAGAAAATAATAATTTATATGATGCTGTATTCTTTTGTAATCCTATTCTATTATAAAGGTTTATTCTCACTTTATTTGTACTTTTTTCTAAAACGATTATTAACCCATGAATAACACCCCAGATCAAAAAAGTTATTGCTGCTCCATGCCATAAACCACTAATAACAAAAACAATAAATAAATTTACATAAGTTCTATATTTCCCGTTTTTATTACCTCCTAAAGGTATATAAACATAATCTCTAAACCAAGTAGAAAGAGAGATATGCCAGCGTTTCCAGAACTCTGTTATTGATTTAGAAAAATATGGTGATTTAAAATTTTTCATTAAATCAAACCCCATAGTTCTTGCTACTCCAATTGCAATATCTGAATATGCTGAAAAATCACAATAAATTTGAAATGCAAACAAAATGGTTGCAATAATTGTTTCTACACCAGAATATTCGCTAGGATTATTATAAACTTGGTTTACCAAAATCGCAGCTCTATCTGCAATAACCATTTTTTTAAATAAACCAAATGCAACTAAAAAAAATCCTGATTTGACTACATTATAATCAAACTTATATGTTTTATAAAATTGAGGCAGTAAATGTGATGCTCTTTCTATTGGACCTGCAACTAATTGCGGGAAAAAGGAGACAAAAGAAAAGAATGCTAACCAATTATTGGTAGGCTTTAACTTATCTCTATAAATATCAATTGTGTAACTTAATGTCTGAAAAGTATAGAAACTTATTCCAACAGGAAGTATAATATTTAAAGTTGAAATTTCAATTTTCTTTCCAATAAAAGTAAATGTATCTACAAAGCTTTCTATAAAAAAATTAGTGTACTTAAAGTAAAATAGGAAACCTAAATTTACTAAAAGACTTATTCCTAAAAGGCTTTTTTTATTATGCTTATTTTTAAAAATTTGTTTTCCTACAATAAAATCTACAAAGGAGCTAAGAATTATTAAAAGTAAAAAACGCACATCCCACCAACCATAAAAAATATAACTAGCAAATAAAATTAACACATTTCTTAATGTTAAATTTTTTGCAACTATCCAATATAACACAAAAACAATAGGAAAAAAAAATGCAAAATCTATAGAGTTAAATAGCATCTATATTATATTTAATATTATTATTTTAATTACCAATTATATATTAATTGTATGTTTAATTTCTAACACTATTAAATCTTTCTAATTAGACTAATCAATTTAGATATATCATTACTTAAATTATTAGTGTCGTCATCTAGTATTTATAAATTATAAAAAAAACTTTATTGTATCAATATTTATAGACATCCCTCGTACTTATTTTTCATCAAAAAATAAATTTTAGAAGAATGCTTTTTCCATAACAAATAAACTAGTATATTCTCAGTCTTGATAATACAAATATTTTCATATTGGCTCTGATTTTATAAATTCTTAAACATTTGCAACTTCATATCTTTGTCAGACAAAATAATCTCTTTTTTTTCTAACCCCCAATCAATATTTAAATTTTCATCATTATAAATTACACCATCTTCTGATTCTGGATAATAATAGTTATCACATTTATAAGACACAATTGTACCGTCTTCTAAAACAGAAAAACCATGTAAAAACCCTCTAGGAACAAATAGTTGTTTATTATTATCACCAGATAATTCTATTGAAAATACTTTTCCAAAAGTTTCAGATTCTTTTCTTGCATCTACTGCAACATCCAAAATTTTACCTTTAACAACTCTCACTAATTTTGCTTGTGCAAATTCTCCTTTTTGTAGATGTAAACCTCTTACAACTCCATATTGTGAAGTAGATTGGTTCCCCAAAACAAAATCTCCTGTAAAACCTGTTTTTTCTTGAAATTCCTTTTTATTATATTCTAATAAAAAACAACCTCTATTATCTTTAAAAAAAGTAGGTTCTATTACAAAACAATCCTTTAATCCTGTTTCTTTTACAATCATTATATTTTTAATAAATTATTTGAATAACCACTTTTTAATAGTGGCTTTGATATTTCTATCATTTGTTCTTTTGTTATAAAGCCAGCACTATAGGCAGCTTCTTCAATAGATCCAATTTTTAAACCTTGTCTTTCTTCTATCACTTGTACAAATTGAGATGCTTGCATTAAAGAATTAAAAGTACCTGTATCTAACCAAGCAGTTCCTCTATCTAAAATTTCTACAGATAGTTTCCCTTTTTTTAAATACACGTTGTTAACTTCTGTTATTTCTAACTCGCCTCTTTTACTTGGCTTTATATTTTTAGCAATTTCTACAACATCATTATCATAAAAATAAATGCCAGGAACCGCATAATTAGATTTTGGTTTTATTGGTTTCTCTTCTATAGATATTGCTTTTAAATTTTCATCAAATTCTACAACTCCATATCTTTCTGGGTCATTAACATGGTATGCATATACAATACCTCCTTCTGGATTATTATTTGCTTTTAATAAAGAAGACAACCCAGAACCATAAAAGATATTATCTCCTAAAATTAAAGCTACTTTATCATTACCAATAAATTTTTCTCCAATAATAAAAGCCTCTGCCAAACCATTTGGATGTTCTTGAACTTCATACTCAAAACTACATCCTATTTTACTTCCATCTCCTAAAAGTTTTTTAAACAATGGTAAATCTTGTGGTGTAGAAATGATTAATATTTCTCTAATTCCTGCAGATATTAATGTAGAAATAGGGTAATATATCATGGGCTTATCATACACTGGCATTAATTGTTTACTTACAGCTAATGTAAGGGGGTGTAATCTTGTACCAGAACCTCCTGCTAAAACTATTCCTTTCATAAGTAACTATATTTTTCTAAATACCATTGGATGGTTTTTTTTATTCCTGATTCAAAATTTTCATGCGCCTTCCAACCTAATTCTGTTTCAAGTTTATTTGCATCAATAGCGTATCTAAAATCATGACCAGGTCTATCTTTAACAAAACTAATTTGTTCTTTATATGATTTTTTTTGCGGTATAATTTCATCTAGAATACTACATATTGCATCAACAATATATAAGTTATCTCGTTCGTTTTTGCCTCCAATATTATAGGTTTCTCCTGTTTTACCAGTATTAAACACCAATTCAATTCCTTTACAATGATCTAAAACATAGAGCCAATCTCTAATATTTTTTCCATCACCATAAATAGGGATTTTTTCTCCAGAAATTGCTTTTCTTATAATTGTTGGAATCAACTTTTCATCATGTTGTTTTGGTCCATAATTATTAGAACAATTTGTAGTAACAACATTCATCCCATAGGTATGAAAATAACTTCTCACCATAAAATCTGATGAAGCTTTAGATGCACTATAAGGGCTATTTGGCGCATAAGGTGTTTTTTCTGTAAACAAACCTGTTTCTCCTAAGGTTCCATATACCTCATCAGTAGAAATATGTAAAAATCTTGCTTGTTCAAAACCTTCTTTAAATACATTTGGACTTTCCATCCAATATTCTTTTGAGACATCTAAAAGATTAAATGTTCCAAAAACATTGGTTCTAACAAACTCATCAGGGTTTTTAATAGAATTATCTACATGAGATTCTGCAGCAAAGTGAATTACTCCAATAAAATTATGTTCTTTAAATAAACTTTCTACTAGCGTTCTATCACAGATATCACCTTTTACAAATGTATATCTAGGATGATTATCTATTTCTGATAAATTAGCAACATCACCTGCATAAGTAAGTAAATCTAGATTTACCACATGAATTTCTTTATTATTCTCTATAAAGTAAGGAATAAAATTGGAGCCAATAAATCCGGCTCCACCAGTAATTAAAATTGTTTGCATTCTTACTTTGTATAATTATTTAAATAAGAGTTGAGTTTTAGTAGTAATAGTATGAAAATCATACCAATAGATCCTAAAAGAGCTAACTGAAAAGCTTTGTTTTTAGTTACTCCTTTTATTTCTGAACCAATAGGTTGAAAATTAGAAATCACATTAATGACTTCGTATTTTTCAGATTTATCTTCTGCTATTTCTTTTAAGAGTAAATTTATTTTTCTGTTAGATTCGAATAACTCCAACTCCTTTGTTGTTCTTTTTTCGCCACCTAAATCTATACTGGTTCCTGTAGATTGCTTCTTAGCTTCCGCTATCATTACTTGCATATATACTTTTCGCAAAGAATCTAACTGAGCTAAGTTTTGACGATAAATTGAGTCTGTTCTATTTAAATCTTCGTTAGTTAGTACTTTTACTCTTTTAAAGTATTTGTTATTTATCACAGAAGAAATAATAACTTCATCCAATTTAGAAAATACATTATTTTTTTTAGCAACAACTTTAATTTTATGTATTTTGTAGTCTAAATCTTTAAAAGATGCTTTAAATTCATCAAAAGTGTAACTTTTTACAGTGGTTGTATCTACTTCTAAAATAAAATCGTTGTAGGAGTTTATAATATCATTTTCATTTACAATGGGTTCTATTGTAAATTTTCTAAGTGATGCTGCTTCTGGTTTACTTAATTTAAACGTATTTTGAATACCTGAAGTATCTTTTTGCTTTACCAAATCGTTATAATAATTAATGTTATTATACAACTGATTTGCACTTTCGAAATTTGGTTTTACCAACATTTCAGACTCGTATTTATCTGAAGATTTCACCTGAATAAAAACACCACTTGCAAAACCGATAATAGCAGCAATTCCTATTTTAATAATATTCTTTTTTATAAAGAGTAGAATAGTAATTAAAAAATGAAAAACACCTTTAAAAATACTTCCAATAAAATTAAAAAACTTAGAAAATCCTTTTCCTATAATTACAAATAAAGAACCTAAATCTACTTCTTCTTCGTTGTTTGGTTGGTTTGTTGACATTGTTTGGTTTTAATAAAAACAGTTAAACTGTTAAAAAATTTGTTCTAATATTTTTTGAGTGATTGCATAGGTTGGTGTAACACCAGTCATCCCTAAACCTCCTGAAGCTAATGTTGCCCCTGTTTCTAAAGGATTATCAGATGCATAATATGCATATCTTACTTTTACTTTTTTTGAGATATTACCTCTAATTCTAGATGCAGATTGAATTGCTTTTTGGTAATGAGCTCCTTCCATTTCTAAGCCTATTACATTCCAAGTAGAATCGTGAAAAAACTTTAATAAATCTTTATTTTGTAATGAGGTTCCTAAAACTGAAATCATAGATCCATCAAAAACATCTACCCCAAAACCTTCTAAATCTTCTTTAGATAACTCATTTTTAAAAGGATAATTGTCTGCTGTTCCTTCAAAAATATGTGCTGAAGGAATCATAATATCTCCTTTTCCTCCTTCTAAAATTCCTGCTTTTCCCATAATAGAAATAGACTTCACAACTAAATGATTCTTCTTTTTTGTGTTCTTATATGGTTTTAAAAGTTCATCCATCGTTTCATAAGCCTGTTCTCCAAAAGCATAATCCATAACAATAATAACTGGACTTTTATTTATAGAATTCTCTTTTTTAAACGTTGATACATCGAAGTTTATTTTATCAGTATCTATAACTTGTACATTTATATTTGTACCAGAGGTATCTCTAATATAAATCAATCCATTTTCAGATGCATATTCTTTTACAGTCTTCTGTAAAGGTTTACTATCTGAATTACTTAAAAGTTGGTACAACTCAAAACCCTCTAGTTCTGCTGCTTCTTTTGGCAAAGCACCTTTTGCATAGATAGAGTTTAATACACTGTGCATATTTGCACTTATTATATGAATTGGTCTATTTAAAAGTTGGTTTTCTTTTAATACTTTCTTTATATTATTTGCCCAAACTTCTCCATAAATATGATGTCCTATTTCTTCAATTAAAACAGAGCTAAAAGTAACATTTCTCTTTTTATTATCTAAAACCTCGTTAATTGCTAATTTACCTAACCAATAAATTAAATGAAAAAATCTATCTTGGTAATCTTCTGTTTTTAAAGATTTATGTATTCCTAAAACTTCATCAAAAGTTCTTCCTAAAATATTACCTAAATGAGCTATAGCAACTTCTCTTTCTTGGGGTGTAATTTTCTTGTTATGAATTACAATATCTTCTAGATAGTTCCATTCTCTAATAAAATGATCTCCTTCTCCAATTGTAACTCTTTTCTGAATCTTGTGAGATTCTATAAATAGAAATGTTAGATGTGTAAGAATATCATAAATTTCAGATCTACCTCTGGTAATTTCGATATTCATTTGATCTTTATCTATTCTATAACAATTTCTTCTTCTTTTTGGAGGAATGATTGTTTCAAAATGAGAATCGCTATAACCTTCTTCTGCAGTTAAATTTATAAACTGACATTCTTCAATTCCTTTTGGAAGTCTTTCTATAACATAAATTAACCCATTAAGTTCTACTCTATCTTCTGCAATCGACCCATAAATTTCTGGTCTTAAAGACAGTAAAGACTTTCTTAAAGTTTCTCCAGAAATACCCATTGGTTTATAAAAACCCCTACTAAATAAATGACGCATAGAAATGTATAATTTTTCTATAGCATTTGTAGATTCTTGGGCTCTAGTTCTATCTATTTTTTTTGTTTTCACCATTCTAATTCTTAATCTTCAAAGATAAAATTATTTAGCAGATAATACCTGTTTATAATTATCTTGATTTTTTAATAATTTTACAGCTTTTTTTATAACCAAATCGTTTTGTAGATTATGATTGTAAACTCCTTCTTTATAATAGTACCTTTTTAAGATTTCTTCTTTTAAAACTCTTTTTAAAATATCTTTATTTTTTGAGATTTCTTCAATTTTAGTGTCTAATAATTTTTTTTGAATTTTCCCATATTCGCAAAAAATATTTTTTGATTTTACACTATTAAATGCTTCTTTAAATAAAGACTCTTGCTTAGTTACAAATGTTGTATCTGATTTTAAATAAGATGTAAATTTTTTAAAATCTGAATCTTTAAAAACAAATTCATTAACATTTTTAACTGTTTTGTTTTGATAAAAATAATTAGTAGAAAAATTAAAAATAGCTCTAGAGTTTAATAGTTTTTTGGTTGACTCTGTTTTTTTGGAGGTATTAATTATTACATCTGGTAATACTCCTCCACCATCATAAACAGTTCTTCCATTTGCTGTTTTAAATTCATTTATACCTTTATCAGAAAACTTAGGTACTTTACCATCTTTATCTCTATTTGCATAATCTAGTTCTTGAATACATCTACCACTTGGTGTATAATATTTAGAAATAGTTACTTTTAATTGAGTGCCATAAGTTAACTCTCTATAGCGCTGTACAAGTCCTTTACCAAAAGAGCGTTGGCCCATAATAACTGCTCTATCATAATCTTGTAAAGAACCACTTACAATTTCTGATGCAGATGCAGAACGTTCATTTACTAAAACCACAATAGGAATTTCTAAATCTATAGGATTATTTGTTGTTCTGTAAATATTACTCCATTTTTTAACTTTTGCTTTAGTACTTACTATTTTTTTCCCTTTTGGAAGAAAAAAGTTAGAAATTCTAATAGATTCTAACAAAGAACCTCCTGGATTAGAACGTAAATCAAAAACTAATTTTTGCATTCCTTCTTTTTTTAATTTTCTAAATGCCTTTTTCACTTCAGAAGAAGCCTTGTCATTAAAACGTGTTAAAACTATATAACCCGTTTCTTCATCTATCATTTTTGCAAAAGGAACAGGATTAACTGTTACTTTATCTCTTGTTATTTCTTTAGAAATAATTTGCCCTTGTCTTTCTATTTCTACAAAAAACCTACTATTGGGAGTGCCTTTTAAATACATAGAAAGCTGATCTCTTTTCATGTTTTTAAGAGATTGTCCATTAACAGAAACAATAATATCTCCTACTTTTAAATTTGCCTTATCTGCAGAAAAACCCTTATAAATTTCATTAATTTCTATTCCTTTTTTTGAATAAAATACAGAAACACCAATACCTCCATATTCTCCTTCTCTTCTAATTTTAGCATCTTCTACATCTTGCTCATTATAAAAATTTGTGTAAGGATCTAAATTTTTAAGTGTATTTTTAATTGCTTTATTAGTAAGTTCTGCAGGGTTTATCTCATCTACATAATACATATTTAACTCTTTAAATAATGTATTATAAATTTCTATCTGTTTGGCAACTTCAAAAAATTTAGATTTAAATGAAAACGATATAAAAACGGTTGCAACTAAAAGAAGTACTATCGTTTTTTTTGAAAGGTTAAACTTTATCATTTTTTATTTTTTTTGTTTCGTCTACAAATTTTGTTAATAATTTTTCCATTTTAGAAAAAAGCTCTTCATAAGCCCATTCTTCTTTCCCAATATACGAAATCATAAAAATATAAGATTCATCTAAATTATTATAAACAATTTCTTTTTGTAAACGATAAGTTTCACGCATCAATCTTTTAATTCTATTTCTATCTACTGCTAACTTAAAATTTCTTTTAGCAACAGAAAAACCAACCTGTGCCGGAAAATTTGATGTGTGTTTTGTTTGTAAAAAAATCATCCTAAGAGGAAATGCTTTTACAGAATTTCTTTCTTTATAAAGTTTTTCTATTAGTTTTTTACTTTTTAAGCGTTCTTCTTTTCCTAATGTGTATTTCATTATTACAAACTTAATAGAAAACTATAACTTTTAATAGTTTATGCCCGTTAAGTTTAAAAAGTTACCTATTTTTAGATACCATTATCTATTGATTAATTGTTTTATTTTAAACATTAATCAATAATTTTGTTTAAATTTATATCAACCAATATTTATGAAAACAGATTTATTTCAAGCTCCAGATTATTATAATTTAGATGATTTAATAACTGAAGAACACAAGTTAATTAGAAGTACTGCTAGAGATTGGGTAAAACGTGATGTTTCTCCTATAATTGAAGAATACGCACAAAAAGCAGAATTTCCTTCTCAAATTATTAAAGGGTTATCAGAAATTGGTGCGTTTGGACCTTACATTCCTTCAGCATATGGAGGTGCTGGTTTAGATCAAATTTCATACGGGTTGATTATGCAAGAAATAGAACGTGGTGATTCTGGTGTTCGTTCTACAGCTTCAGTACAATCTTCTTTAGTAATGTATCCTATTTACGAATACGGAAATGAAGAACAACGTAAAAAATATTTACCAAAATTAGCTTCTGGTGAGTGGATGGGGTGTTTTGGTTTAACAGAACCAAATCATGGTTCTAATCCAAGTGAAATGGAAACCAAGTTTAAAGATATGGGTAATCATTATCTTTTAAATGGCGCAAAGATGTGGATCTCTAATGCACCTTTTGCACAAGTTGCAGTTGTTTGGGCTAAAAATGAAGAAGGTAGAATTCATGGATTAATTGTAGAACGTGGAATGGAAGGTTTTACAACCCCTACAACGCATAACAAATGGTCTTTACGTACTTCTGCAACTGGAGAATTAATTTTTGATAATGTAAAAATACCAAAAGAAAACTTATTACCTAATAAATCTGGTCTTGGCGCTCCTTTGGGTTGCTTAGATTCTGCAAGATTTGGTATTGCATGGGGAGCAATTGGTGCTGCAATGGATTGTTATGATACTGCTTTACGTTACTGTAAAGAAAGAGTACAATTTAAAAAACCTATTGGTCAATTTCAATTACAACAAAAAAAATTAGCAGAAATGATTACTGAAATTACTAAAGCACAATTATTAGCTTGGAGATTAGGTACCTTAAAAAATGATGGAAAAGCAACTTCTGCTCAAATTTCTATGGCAAAACGTAATAATGTAGACATGGCAATTAAAATTGCTAGAGAAGCAAGACAAATGTTAGGAGGAATGGGTATTACAGGAGAATATTCTATAATGCGCCATATGATGAATTTAGAAAGTGTAATTACTTATGAAGGCACACATGACATCCATTTATTAATAACTGGCTTAGATGTAACAGGCTTAAACGCATTTAAATAAATTGTGTTTTCCCTAAATCGTATTCGTTAAATTTTAACATAAACATGATATTTATTAGGTTTTAAAAAGAATCTATGTTTTAATTTTGGCATGGAATTTAACATAATCAAGCGAAACACCATGCAAGAAAACAGAAAAGACATTGTTCAGTTTATTAACTTACGTTTAGCATCTTTAGGGCAACCAACTTTTAAAGATAAACCAGATAGTACTGAAAAATTTTTAGATCCTAAATTTGAAGAACTAACAAGTGGACTTATTAGAAGTTTACAAGAAAAATCAAGATTATTATCTAATCATCATTCTCCTGTAGATGCTAGAATTCAACAATTTATAAACGATTACCTAAAAGAAGTTTCTATAGATAAGCCAATTATAGTACCTAATGATACTTTAATCTTATCTAAAAAAGGACAAGCAAGAGAAATAAGTTTACCTCCAGACGGAGATTCTTTTAAAAGTGATTTAGTTACCACAAATAGAGTAAAACAAGGTATTTTAAATAACCCTTTACACGATAAAAGAACAACTAAAGGTACTTTTCATATTGTAGAAGGAGATTTACCTGTACCTTTAGATAAATTTGAAGTACCCAAAATAGTATTTGCCCATTTCTTAAATGCTGCATTTAATCCTTCTGATGAATTAAAAAACCTACCTTTTACATCAAACCAAAAAGACCAAGCCAAAGTAATGGTTTCTATGCTATTAAGACCAATAGTTTGTCCTGAAGTTAAAGGAGTTATTTCTGAAAAATCTTTAGAAGTTAGATTTTTTGTACCAGGAAACTTAGTAAGCAATTTAGATTTTGTTGAATCTATTTTTGGAAATGCAGGTGATCCTAATTTAGCACATAATGATGCTGCCTTAGATACTGAACATTGGACAGGACATACTGGTTGTATCGTATTAGCTCCACAATTACTTAAACTTAAAAAGAAAGAAGTAGGTTTACCTCATTTTGATGACGCTACTGAACGTCAGAAAAAAGACGGAATGTGTTGGAAAGATGAAAACGAACTTTATAATAATGGAGGCGCATTTAAAATTACTTGTAGAGATGATAGAGGCGTTGTAATTACTTTAATTGCAGACAATTATTATGGGTATTCTAAAAAAGAAATTAAAACTCAAATTAGTTACTCTGCTAACTTATTTGGTTTAGTTGAAGAAGAACATGCTGGGGGTGCAATTGCTTTTGCAAGAAGAGTAATGGGAGACACTTTAGATGGTAAAGACTATTCTGAGTTTCATAATTTTAAACATACTTTTGAGGGTGTTAAACAACTTTTAGGTGATACCATTAAAGTAATGCCAGAAAATTACGCTATCGATAAAAAGTACCCTAACATTATTTATATTCCAGAGTTTTCTTATGTAAATACCAACACAAATAGTATTACATGGACACACAATAGTAAAGAGCAAAAATTAACTTTATCTCCATATAAAACATACGTTCACCCAACAGGAAATAAGTTTAAATTAGAAAAACATAAATCAATTGATTTATGGAGAATTGTAGATACGTTTGCAGAAGGTGTTTTCTGTCATAAACCATGTACTGTTTCTGGTGGAGGAAAATCTGAAATTTCTAAATCGATGCAAAATGCAATTACATATAGTAATTTTAACATCCAAAACATAGAAGAAGATTTCAAAAAAGCAGATGAAATTATAGAATTCGTTTATTCAAATCGTTGGAAAATAAAAGATCCTAACAGACCTATTTCTAGATCATTTTTAAGTGAAGAAAGATCTTTAAGTTCTGCAGTAAGATTATTAACACCATCAGATCAAAATTCAGATGAATATAATGAAATGTTAAAAAACATTCCTGTTCATATTCGTTCTTTAGTTTTATTTGTAAAGCGTTTATATAGACAAGCACATGGAGGTTTAAACTGGAAAAAGTACATGTCTGTAGAAGTAATTAACGGACAAAAAGGTACTGGTCTATTATACAACAATACTCCTGTAGTTGGTAGTTATGTTCGTATTGGTTTTAACCCAGAAGGAAACTGGATGTTAAATAAATTACGCTCTGATTTTTCTCCAAGTGAAAAAATTCAAACAGAAGATGACATTACAGCATCTATAACTGTACCAAGACATAGATTAGATAATTTAAACCCAGAGTTTAAAAATAAAAGCTTAAAGGTTCTTACAAACTGTGAAGCTCATTTATTTCAAAGACCAGATGAGGCAGTAGTAAGAGGTTATGATAAAGGTGCAGAATTAGATTTAGTTACAGATGGACGTTTTTTAACTAATTATGAATTACTTAAAAAAGAAGATGCAATTGCTTTATACGAAGACACTATTAATTTTGATAAATACACACAACCTGTACAAGATTTTATTGAAGGAATTGTAAAAAGCGATAAACCTGAAGAATATTTTGTAGTACCTTCTCATACAAGAATTGTAAATGGAGAACCTACTAAAAACCCACGTTATCTAGAACCTAATAAGTTTATTAACGAAACTGAAGCTACTTATTTAGCAGATATTGGAGTTCGTTTAGTAAGACAAATGTCTCTTAAAGACCCATTAAATAATGTTGTAAATGCTGTTTTACCAGGTAGAAGAAACAATCCTGTAGATAAAGCAAATGGTATTAGACCTTTAGCAGTTTACAACCCTATACATTACCAAGAAACTCCAGAGTTATTTATGGACTTTATCTGTAGTTTAACAGGTAAATCTCCATCTACAACAGGAGCTGGTTCTGAAGGCGCTTTAACAAAAGCACCATTTAACATGTTAACACCAACAACAGATTTAAATAATGCTTTATTATCACACATATTAACAGAATCTCACGGATTTAGTACTGCTGCAGGTTATATAGGTGCAGAAAACAAAATAGACCATGATGTTAGTTTATTAATTCCAGAAATTTGGGCAAGATTAGAGCCTAAAGATAGAGACCCTAATTTCTTAATTAGAAAAGGAGCGCTAGAAAAAATAGAAGATTTTGAATACGAAGGTGAAACTATTTTAGCTAGCAGATTAGGATACAGAATTACTAAAAAATTCTCTTATAGATGTATGAGTAGAATTTTTGATGAACCTACTGCTGTATTTAGCGAAAGAATGTTAAAACCAGAATTACAAGGTTTAGAAGACTATGTAGACGGAATTAAAAACATTACTGAAGCTCAACAAAAAGTTGCATTAAACTATTTTGAAGACGGAAGTATTGAAGCTGCAACCCCTCCTTTAAAAATTCTTTTAAACATTATGGCTTATGGAAACTATGAAGGTAAAGACATCAGTGATCCTGAGTTAAGAAAATACTTTAATAGAGATTATGTTGTAAATAGTGATTGGTACAAAGAAAGATTAGAATTAAAACAACAAAAAGACGTTGCTTTTTACACAAAACAAATTCAATATTTAGAAGATTTTATTTCATACTCAAGCAATGATAAATTAGTAGTAGAAATGAATATTAAAGAACGTTTAGAACAAGTTAAACAACGTTTAGAACAAGTTAAATCTCCTAAATATATAGAACAATTAAACGGAACTATTGGTTTAGATCCTTTATGTAGAAAGTGATTTTTTAGCAATAAATTAGGGCATCACTTACTATAGATGCCCTTTTTTGTTACTCTTTTTTTTTAATCAAAAAAATATAACTATAAATGATTTATAATTCTTAAAAAAGGGCACTTCTTAACAGATGTCAGCCTCTTTTTTTTGTAAATGGTTAATAAAACTGTACTTTAACAAGAAGAACAAGAACCTCCTTCTTTTTTAACACCAAATTTCACTAAAATAGTTTCTAATAAACACCATTTTGTAAATGCAGATTGAATCATATTTAAACCAATAAAAACTCCAAACCACAACCAGTTTATACTAATATAATAAGTTAACGCAACCATTAACAAAACCATTACACCAACTATTACTCTAAAATATTTATTTAACATATTTTCTATATTTTTATTAATTATATAAATCTTTCTACAGGAACAACAATCGCTTTTAAAGGGTTATTGGTTTCTAAATTGTTATTAAACTCTTCTATCAAAATAAATAAATCGTCTATTTTCTCTTTATTAGTGAAAGAAAAAAACATTGTTGATTCATTACCACTTTTTTCACCAGAAAACCAACTAGAAGCCATTAATAATGCAGGTGAATTTTTATACCCATCAATATCAGAGCTACTAAAATTTTCAATATTTGCTTTTTTGAAGATTTTTAAAACTTCTTTTTCAAATTCTTCTACGGCTGTAACTAATACTAATTTCATGATTTTTTATTTTAATGTTTGTTCGAGAGCAGTCTATAACTATTTATAATTCTTTTTTTCTATCATATAATACACCAATGGCACCACCAATAAGGTTAACACTGTTGAAACAATAGTTCCGCCCATTAAAGAAATTGCCAACCCTTGAAAAATTGGATCAAAAAGAATTACAAATGCTCCTATTACTACAGTTCCTGCAGTCAATAAAATAGGCGTTGTTCTAACTGCTCCTGCTTCTATTGCTGCCTGTTTTAATGGCACTCCTTCTTCTAATCTTAAGTTGATAAAATCAATTAATAAAACAGAATTTCTTACCATAATTCCTGCCAAAGCAATCATCCCGATAAAAGAAGTTGCAGTAAAAAAGGCGCCCATAATCCAGTGGCCTAAAATAATTCCGATTAATGATAATGGAATGGCAACCATCATTACAACTGGTGCTTTAAAGTTCTGAAACCAACCAACAATTAAAATATAAATTAAGATGATTGCGCCTAAAAATGCGATTCCTAAATCTCTAAAAACTTCTAAGGTAATTTGCCATTCTCCATCCCATTTTACCGTATAATTGTCTTCATATTCTGGCTGACCTAAATACATTTCATCCAACTTATATCCTTCTGGAAGCTTTATTTCTTTCAATTTCTTCTCCATTCCTAAAATTGCATATGCAGGACTTTCTAATTCGCCAGCCATATCTGCCATTACATAAACCACACGTTTTTGATTTTTTCTAAAAATGCTTTTTTCAGCAATCGTTTCTTTAATTTCAACCAAATCTGCAATCGGAACCATATTTCCTTGTTTTGATTTTACTCTTAACTGAGAAATATCCGAAATGGTAGACTTTTCTTTTTCATCTAAACTCAACACCAAACCTATTTGATTTACGGCATCTTCATCATACAAATTTGTAATTGATCTGTTAGACAAAGCCATATTCATTGTGTAAGCAATTTGTTGTGGTGCAACTCCATACAACATTGCTTTTTCTTTGTTAATTTCAAATTGATACTCAGTTTGATTACCTTCAACCATCCAATCAATATCAACAACATCATCAGTATTTTTTAAGATATTCTGAACATCATTTGCAATTCTTATTTGCTCGTTGTAATCTGGTCCATAAACTTCTGCAACAATTGTAGATAAAACTGGTGGTCCTGGTGGCACTTCTACCAACTTTACATTCGCATTGTATTTTGCAGCAATCTTCTGAATATCTGCTCTTAATATTTTTGCAACTCCATGACTTTGAATATCTCGTTCTTCTTTATCAACCAAATTCACCTGAATATCTGCCATATTAGATCCCCCACGTAAATCGTAATGACGCACCAAACCGTTAAAAGTAATGGGTGCAGAAGTACCAACATAGTTTTGATAATTTACAACTTCTGGTCTTGTAGATAAATACTGAGCAATTTCTTGTGTAACAACTGCTGTTCTTTCTAAAGTTGTACCTTCTGGCATATCAATTACTACCTGAAACTCGTTTTTATTATCAAAAGGCAACATTTTTACAGCAACAGAATTGGTAAAAAACAAGCCCATTGTAGCTAATAAAACTACAAATGTTCCGCCTAAAAACAACCATCTTTTCATTCCATTTTCTAATAATGGTCTTTCTAATTTGTTGTAAACTCTATAAATTAGAGTATCTTCTAAAGGCTTTTCTTTTTTCTCTTCAGATCCTTTTTTCTCTTTTTCTCTTAAGAAAATATATCCTAAATAAGGTGTAATTGTTAAGGCTACAAATAATGATAAAATCATTGCAATTGAAGCTCCAATTGGCATTGGTGCCATATAAGGTCCCATTAAACCAGATACAAAAGCCATTGGTAAAACAGAAGCTATTACCGTAAATGTTGCTAATATGGTTGGATTCCCAACTTCGTTAATTGCATATAAAGCGGCTTGTTTAAAAGGCAAGCGTTTCATTTTAAAATGCCTATGCATGTTTTCTGCAATAATAATGGAATCATCCACCACAATACCTGTAACAAAAACCAATGCGAAAAGCGTAATTCTATTCAGCGTATAATCTAACATGTAATAGCTTAGCAAGGTTAAAGCAAACGTAATTGGCACCGATAAAAACACGACCAAACCACCTCTCCAACCCATAGCAAGCATTACCACAAGTGTTACTGCAAAAATAGACCCTATAAGGTGTAATAATAATTCTGATACTTTATGAGAAGCAGTTTCACCGTAATTTCTGGTTACTTCTACGTGTACATCATCAGGAATTAAAGTAGTTCTTAAATGCTCTACTTTGTCAATAACAATCTCAGCAATTTTCATCGCATCTGCTCCTTTTCTTTTGGCTACAGAAATAGTTACTGCTGGATATTCTGATTTGTATTCAGTCGATTTTTCACTCGCTTTTCCAAAACCTAGAGAAACGTAATTTTGTGGAATTTCTGGTCCATCAACAATCGCTGCAATTTGTTTTAAATAAATTGGTTGATTCTGTTGAACACCAACTACCAAATTTTCTACATCTGTTACAGAAGTTAAAAACTTACCTGTATTTACTAAAAATTCTGTATCATTTTTATCAAAACTACCCGATGTTAATTGTGTATTATTGGCTTTTATCATTTCAGAAACCGATAAAAAATCCAATCCGCTTGCGGCTAACTTGTCTTTATCTAAAACAACTCTTAACTGACGGTTTCTTCCACCAATTTTATGCGTAATAGAAACATCATTTACTTTTTTAATTTCGGTTTCTAATTCTTGTGCCATTTGACTCAACTGAAAATCGTCATAATTTTCACTCCACAATGTTAAACCCAACATTGGCACATCATCAATAGCACGTGTTTTTACCAAAGGAAACGTAACTCCTTTTGGCATTTGATCCATGTGTTTGTTAATTTCGTTATACAACTTTACAAACGAACGCTCAATATCTTCGCCCACATAAAATTGCACAATTACCATTGCTTTTTCATTCATAGCAGTAGCATACACATACTCTACACCTTTAATATTCGAAATTAATTTCTCTAAAGGTTTTACCACTCTAGACTCAACTTCTGTAGGACTTGCTCCTGGATATCCAACAAAAATATCTGCCATTGGCACATCAATTTGTGGCTCTTCTTCTCTAGGAATTAAAAAAGAACTGTACACACCAATCACCATAAAAACGATCATTAGCAACACTGTCAATTTCGATCCGATAAAGACTTTTGCAATTTTTCCAGCTAAACCTTCTTTCATATCTTTTATATTTTTGGGCGTTTTAACAGGCTTTCCGTTTCAATCTTTTTTTGCCATAAACGGCAGCAAAAAAAGGATTTCCACTTCTATCCTTAACGCAACGAATTAGTTATTGAATTGTAATTTTAGCACCATTATATAATTTCCCTTCAGCAGAAAATATATAAGCTTCATCAGTATTTAAACCAGATAAAACCTCTACTTTATCACCATAAGTTCTTCCTAAACGCAACCAACGTAACATTGCTGTATTCGTTTGACTTACCGTATAAACACCAGACAATTGTCCGTTTTTAACAATTGCTTCTGTAGGAATTAAAACCATAGAAGAACACGAAGTTTTTCTTTCCACAGGAAACTGAACCGTAGCAAACATCCCTGATAAAATGGAAGCATCTGTTTTAGCTAAAGTTATTTTCACTAAAAACTGTCCTCCAGTATTTTTAGCAGAACTACTTACTTCACTTACTTTACCTTTTAAAGTTTTATTTATCGATTTCACCAATACTTTAACCTCTGATCTTTTTTTAATATTAGAAATTTCTGATTCTGGAACCATAGCAATCACTTCAAATTCTTTTGGAGCTTCTAAACTAATTAAAGGCATCCCTGGGTTTGCCATATCTCCATTATCTATATTTTTACTTGTAATTACACCACTAAAAGGAGCAGTTATATTACTATATGTAAATTGTGCATTTATTTCGTTTTTCATTTGTTTTGCAGATTCTAATCCTGCCTTTGCCATTTCGAAATTAACAGTCATATCATCCATTTCTTTTTGAGAAACACTACTGCTTGCAAACAAATTTTTAAAACGATTATAATTTTTTTCTGCGTTATTAAAAGCCGCTTGAGCTTGTGCAATTCCTGCATTTACTTGTGCTTTTTTAGCTTCTAAATCGCTATTATTAATAGAAACTAATATTTGACCTTTTTTAACTTTATCACCAACATTTACGTGTACTTTTTTAACAAAGCCCATCATTCTTGTACTTAAATCTGCACTATTTGTAGCTTGTATTTTTCCGCTTACAGACAAAAATGGATTGTTACTATTTTCTGTAATTTTATTTACCACAACTTTAATTGCTGGCGAATTATCTGTAACTGCTTTTTTATCTTCACTACCACAACTTGTTAGAAATATTGAAGCTGAAAATAACGCGATTATGTAAATATATTTTCTCATTTGTATGGATTTTATTTTTTAGGTTTCGACTGCTCTCCACTAGACAAAATGATGTCTCCTCGAGCGCAATCGAGAGGTTTTATTTCTTTGTTAAAAATTCTAAATAAGTTTGTGTAAAATTATACTCAAAAATTGTTTGATTATATTCTAATTGTTTTTGTAAAAACTGAGTTTCTGCTTGTAATAAATCTGAAGTTTTTTCTAAACCTTCTTTAAATCTATTTTTTCTTATTCTTAATGATTCTTTAGATTGCTCTACAGCTAAACTTGTTAAGTCTAATTTGTTTTTTACATCAATTAACTGACGTTTTACTTTGTTTAATTCTAAATTACTTTTAGACACATATTGGTTGTATTCTAACTTCGATTTTTCTAATTCAGCTTTACTTTTTTGTGCTTTTCCAAAACGTTTAGAGCCTTGAAAAATATCCCAACTTAATTGTGCACCAATTAAATAACCATTTGCATCACCTTGAAAGACTTTATTGTCATACATTTCATAACTACCAAAAGCATTTAACCTTGGTAAAAAAGCCATTTTATCTGCTTTATTCATTGCTTCAAAACCTTTTAAAGCAAGTTCCATTGCTTTAATGTCACTTCTATTTTCAGAAATATTTTTGTCTGCAATATTTAAACTTGCAACCGATAAATTTTCTGTTGGTTTGTATACAACATAGGTTTTATCATTCATCAAAAAAGACAAATAATTAGAAGCATTTTGCACATTACTTTTGGCGGTTTGCAATTGGTTTTTAACTTCTGTAACTCGCACCTCAACATTTAAAACATCAGCTCGCTGTAAAAAACCTTCGTTAAAACTATTATCTGCCATTTTTTTATTGGCATTTGCAGTTTCTAACGCTTTTTCTAAAACTTCAACAGCTTTGTATGCTAATTGTAATTGCATATAAGCTTTATCAACTTCAAAAACCATATAATCTCTTGTTCTTTCTGTCTTTAAAGACATTGCTTCCATTTTAGATTTAGCTGCTTTTCGTTGATAAAAACCATCCAAATTGATAAGTGGCTGCTGAACCTCAATCTTTGTTGCAAAACTTCTAGTAACTGATGGATCATTTAACAATGATGGATTAAAATCATTTTGTGTTAATATTTCCTGATTTAATTTAGATCCAAAAGCCATTAAAGGATTTGTGGTAGAAATACCTGTGTGACTTGCAGTAATGTTTGGCAAAAACACCGCATTAGTCTGTCTGTAATCTGCTTTTGCTGCATTAAACTCTTCCTCAGAAATTTGAATCGTTGCATTGTTTTCTGAAACTTTAGCTAAAACTTCTGCTTTAGTAATTGGTTTAATTTCTTGTGCTTGTAAAGACAAAGTTCTTGCAAACAAAAGAAATATAAATATGTATATTGTATTTTTCATCTATCTTATAATTATCTGGTACAAAAGTATGGTGAGAATAAATTGTAGTCTGTAACCTATGTTACATGTTAAAAATAAAAAAGAGAGCAATAAGCTCTCTTTTTTTTAAGATGTTAAACCGTAAACACCTTAACCGACCAAAACTGACAACCACATCAGTTTACTTTTCTAGTTCCACCATGTCCTCCAGCAACAACAATCATTATTTTTATACTTAAATAAATGAATTTGAAGAACTGAATGATAGGATTCATCATTTTAAATCTTTGATATTTTGATATTCTTTGAGTCATAATTTTATGTTTTTTATTCAGGAATTAACCACCAAAATGGACGCATTTTAGCTTTGTAAATAAATGCATAATGCAATGCTAGTTTTAACCAATGACCAGCTAAACCAATTTCACCAAAGGTTTTTCCTAATTTTCTACCTTGCGTATTTGGGTATTTCTCATAATCTGGTACAATAGGAAATGTTGTAATACTTACTCCACTTCCAGAAGTTAAGCCATAACCTGCAGATGCAATACATGCTGCTCCCATATTCCCCATAGATCCTTTATGATGCAATGATTCTTTTCCTTTTTTAATAGAATCTATAATATTATCTGCCACTAATTTTGCTGTAATTCCAGAAGGCATTCCTGTTCTTGGTGGAGCAGGAGAAATTGCGGTTCCGTTTTTACTTTTTCTAGGTTTTGATATTGCATGAGGAGGTGCAAAAGCAATTCCTGGTGCAAAAATGTTTTTATAACTTGGATTTTGATACGTTTCTGGCCAATCTTTAACAGACCATTCTTTATAAGGTTTTGATGTATAATCTGCATCAACAAGCATAAAACCTTTAAATAGTTTTTCTGTTATGTCTTTTTCATTCTTATCATATGCTTTAAATCCGTGACCAGAAAAAGCCGGAATTAACATCGCAAAATCATAGGTTTCTGTTTTATGTTCTCCTTCTAAGTTTTCATAATAAGCTAACCCATCTTCAATTTTATTAACTCCTGCTCCAAGTATCCATTTAATGCCTCTGTCTTCAAAAATCATTTCGACCATTTCATTCGATTTCATAGTCATAGAACCATAACTTAGAAGCATTCCATCCATACCAAAATCACCTAATTGATATTCGTTAGAAATCCATGTGATTTCTGCCATATCACGTACATTATGTTTGTGTAATTCTTGTTCTACATTTAAAATATACTCAAAAGCTGCACCTTGACAAGTAGATTTTGCATGACCTGTACCAATTAAAATTTTGGCTTTTTTACCATTTTTCATTTCTTGGATTAGGTTTTTTAATCCATCCCAAGCATGATCTGCATGTGTATAAGTACAAACTGAATAAGTTTTGTTTTCTCCAGGAATTAATCCTTTAGTTGCTTCAAAATTTAATTTTGGACCTGTAGCATTTATCAAGTAATCGTAGGTTACTTTTTCTTGAGTTCCTTTGTTTTCTCCAACTACATATTCAGCCAAAACATAAGGTTTTACTTCCTTTTTATCACCTTCAGGAAAAAAGGAAATTGCTTTAGCTTGTTTGTAACCAATACCTTTCTTTTTATATAAAGGCGCTAAGGGAAATAAGATTTTTTCTGATTTCATTCTACCAATTCCTACCCAAATATTAGATGGAATCCATTGATAATTACTATTTGGAGAAACCACAACAACTTCGTGTTTTTTAGACAACTTTCTCCTTAAATGAGAAGCTGCTACATGACCAGAAATTCCCGCTCCTAAAATGACTACTTTAGACATTTAATTTAATTTTACATTAACAAAATTACTTTAGAAAGCATAATATAAAATGACTTAGATCACCTTACAATTACTCTGTAAAGATTCTATTTTTAATATAAACTTACAGTAACTTTAGTTACACAGCACTAGTTAGTTTTCTTATAACTCCATACAGCTAATCCATTCATAATAACAGCATATATTAATGTTTTTAATAACTGTGGAAGAATATCTATAAGACCAGAACCTTTCAACATTACCATTCGCATCACCTCAACAAAATATTTGATTGGATTAAAATCGGTTATCGTTTGTGCCCATTTAGGCATACTTTCAATTGGTGTAAATAATCCGCTCATTAAAATGAAAATCACCATAAAAAACCAGGCAATAAACATTGCTTGTTGCTGTGTATCTGTAAAGTTAGAAATGAATAAACCAATACCCAAAACAACCAAAATATAAATAGTTGTATATAAATACATCAATAGTAAACTACCAACCATTGGTACATTAAAAACAACTTTTGCTATTATTAATCCAATACTTAAAATAGCTAAACCCAAAACTAAAAAGGGGAATAATTTTCCGATTATAAATTGACTTTTCTTAATTGGCGTTACATTAATTTGCTCTAATGTTCCTATTTCTTTTTCTCTTACAATATTCATCCCAGAAAGGAAAAGCGTAATCATTGTAACCAACAAAACTAAAATCCCAGGAACCATAAATGTTTTATAATTCAGCGTTTTATTGTACCAAAAGGAAGGAATTGTAGTAATTTGTATTGGTTGATTTTGAATTTGACCAAATTGAGAAACATCAATTTTTAACTCTTTATTAAAACGTTGAATAATCTGAGTTAGATACACATTTTCAATACCTGCTGCAGTACCATCAATTGCATTAATAGTAACACCTAAAGCTGCTTTTTTTTCTTTTAAAAAATCTTGTTCAAAAGATAATGGAACTTCTAAAATAACATCAACTTCTCCATTTAACATTGCTTGACTCGCTAATTTTTCTGAAGAAAAATCTGTTAAAACATTAAAGTAAGTTGAAGCATTAAATTTTTCGATTAACGCTCTAGATGTTGATGTATGATCATTATCTACATACCCAAACTTTATGTTTTTAACATCAAAAGTTGCAGCATTTGATAAAATCATCAGCTGAATTAAAGGCATTACAAAAATGATTGGCAACATTCCTTTATTTCTAAAGATTTGTTTAAACTCTTTTTGTATAATGTATAGAATTGTTTTCATATTATTTCCCACGATAGTGGAAATCTATTTTAAATTTATAATCACTATTTCTTTATTAATTACCTAGTTTTCTGCCCACTGCAGACTGAAAACTGCTCACTTTTTTATTCCAGTCTAATTTTATATTTCTTAACACTCAACCCAATAAAAAACACTGTCATTCCAATTAAAATTAAAGTCTCTTTCCACACAAATTGAAGTCCAACTCCTTTTAACATTATGGCTTTAATTATAATGATAAACCATTTGGCCGGTATAATATTACTAATCACTTGCAATGGTAAAGGCATACTTGTAATCGGGAAAATAAATCCAGAAAGTAATATTACTGGTAGCATTAATCCCATTAAAGAAATCATCATTGCTGTTTGTTGTGTTGCAGAAATTGTTGAGATTAAAATACCCAATGCCAAAGCTGTTATAATGAACAAAACACTTTCCATTCCTAATAAAAATAGACTTCCTTGAACTGGCATTTTAAAAATAAATATACTCAGAACAATGATAACAATAGCATTAATTATAGAGAGAAAAATATAAGGAAACACTTTCCCTACAATTACTTGAAACGGTTTTAATGGTGATACTAATAAAATTTCCATCGTACCTAATTCTTTTTCTTTGGTGATGGAAATAGAAGTCATCATTGCAGAAACAAGCATTAAAATAATTGTCATAACACCAGGAACAAACATATACACACTTTTTAATTCTGGATTGTAAACCATATGTGTTTGTGGTACAATTTGATAAACTTGCGAGACACTTTTATTCTGTTCCTTTAAATAACTTTGAAGAATCGCATTTACATAATTAGTTATCGTATTTGCAGTATTTGGATCTGTAGCATCTGTAATTACTTGTATGCTTGCATTATTTTCTTTGATAAGACTCTTACTAAAATCTTTTTCAAAATTTAAAACTGCTTTTACTTTTCCTTTCTTAAAAACAACTTCGATATCAGATTCTTTCTCAATAAATTGATTGATGCTAAAGTATTTTGAAGCAGCTATTTTATTGATAATTTCTTTTGTTGTTGCATCCTTAGAATGATCTAAAATAGCAATATCAACATTATTAATTTCATTTGTAATGGCAAAACCAAACAATAAAATTTGGGCAATTGGCATTCCAAATAGAATAAACAATGAACGTCTATCTCTAAATATATGGTAGAATTCCTTTTTTATGAAGCCAATAAATCTTTTCATTTTGTATTTTTTCTCCTGTGGATTTGTTTTTTTCTCTCGCAGATTTCACAGATTCTCGCAGATTTTTATTCAGTGTGTCTCTTAATTGCTTCTTTTCTGCGAACATCTGCATAATCTCCGGGAAACATTTTATAATCCGTTTACTTTTCTAAAAATGCCTTTTGTGATTTCATCTACATTAAAATTCACTAAAATACCTAACTTCATTTCTGAAATTTTTAAATAAGTTAGCACCTGTTTATGATGTACTTTAGATAACGTCTCTACCGACTTGATTTCGATAATTACTTTATTATTTACTAATAAATCTAATCTAAAGCCTATTTCTAATTCAATACCATCATAAAATACTGGAAGTGTCACTTGCTTTTTAACTGATAATCCTTGTTTCTGCAATTCATACATTAAAACAGTTTCATATACAGATTCTAACAAACCTGGACCTAATTCATTGTAAACATTAAAAATTGCTCCTCTGATTAAGTATGATATTTCGTTTTCTGTTTTTTCTTCCATAATTTCTCTTTTTATTTCTCCCGAGAATTGCACAGATTATCGCAGATTTTTTAAAACTTTTTCCGCGGAAATCGGCGTAATCTGCGGGACACTTTTTTACCTTAGTTCCAGTTCTAAGGGGTATTTTATTATCCTCTAGCTAATTTTAAAAACACATCATTCATATTATCAACATTAAACTGTTCTTTTAATTTTTTTGGCGTGTCTAAAGCTTCTATTTTTCCATTTACCATTATAGAAACACGATCGCAATATTCTGCTTCGTCCATATAATGTGTAGTTACAAAAACGGTGGTTCCTTGGTGAGCTGCTTTATAAATTAACTCCCAAAACTGACGCCTTGTAATAGGATCTACTCCACCAGTTGGTTCGTCTAAAAAAACAATCTTTGGATTGTGAATTAAAGACACAGAAAACGATAATTTTTGTTTCCATCCCAAAGGTAAAGAGCCTACTAATTTATTTGCAACATCTTGCAAGCCTAACTCTTCTATTAAACTGGCTGCTTTTTCTTTGATTCGTTTTCTTGACAAACCATAAATCCCTCCAAAAAAAGTAATATTTTCTTTCACGGTTAAATCATCATAAAGCGCAAACTTCTGACTCATATAACCAATGTTTTTCTTAATAGCTTCTGCTTGTGTATACACATCAAAACCTGCAACATTTGCTTTACCTGATGAAGGAGTAGAAATACCTATTAACATTTTCATTGCAGTTGTTTTACCTGCCCCATTGGCTCCTAAAAAGCCAAAAATTTCTCCTTTTTCAACCTCAAACGTAATCGCGTTTACAGCCGTAAAATCACCAAACATTTTGGTTAATCCTTCTACTTGTATGACTTTATTAATATTTTTCATATTATATTATTGTCTCATCGAGCTCAGTCGAGATGTCTTTATAGTTCTCGATTGCGCTAGAACTGACATCTATTTTGCTAATTCCATAAAGGTATCCTCAATCGTTGCTACTGTTCTTTCTATTTTAATATTAGATAGATTTTTAGATTCTAAATAGGTTTCCAACTCCGTTGGATTAAAATCAGACCTACTATCTGTATAATGTACAAATTCACCAAAAGGATACACACTGTGATTCGGTTCAAAATCATTTAAACAATTTATTAACTGGTACATATTATTTGCACTTACGTTATAAATTGGTTGTGGATAATGTTTTACAATAGCTTCTGGCGTATCAATTTCAAGGATTTCTCCATCTTGAATTAATGCAATTCTATCACATAAAGCAGCTTCATCCATATATGGTGTAGAAACCAAAATTGTAATATATTTTTTCTGTAAACGCTTCAACATTTCCCAAAACTCTTTTCTAGAAACAGGATCAACTCCTGTTGTTGGTTCATCTAAAAACAACACTTTTGGTTTATGAATTAACGCACAACATAAAGCCAATTTCTGCTTCATTCCACCAGAAAGTTTTCCTGCTCTACGATCTTTAAAAGGTTCTATTTGAATATAAATATCTTTTATTAAATCGTAATTTTCTTCAATAGTTGTTCCAAAAATAGTTGCAAAAAAATCTAAATTCTCTTCAACCGTTAAATCTTGATACAATGAAAATTTCCCAGGCATATAACCAACATTCTTTCTTATACTTTTATAATCTTTAATTACATCAAAACCAGCAACACTTGCTGTTCCTTCATTTGCAATTAAAAGCGTGGTTAAAATTCTAAAAAGCGTTGTTTTACCTGCTCCATCAGGACCAATTAGACCAAAAAGCTCACCAGGTTTCACCTCAAAAGAAATGTTTTCTAAAGCATTTACTTTTTTATAAGATTTTGATATGTTTGTTATTTTAATACTCATTCTGCAGCTGTTATCCACATTTCTGCAGGCATCCCTATTTTTAAACTTCCATCGTTTACAACATTAATTTTTGCCGCATACACCAACGCAACTCTTTCTTCTTTTGTTTGAATAATTTTTGGTGTAAATTCTGCTTCAGAAGAAACCCAACTAACAACTCCTTTATAAGATTTCATTGCATCAACTCCATCAATTTTAACGCTAACTTCTTGTCCTATTTTAATATCTGATAATTGCGTTTCACTTACATAAACACGTAATACCATATTACTTAGATCTGCAATTTTATATAAAGGTTTTCCAAAAGCAGTAATTTCATTTGGCTCTGCGTATTTGGTTAAAACTGTTCCACTAACAGGATTAATAATCTTACTTTTTTTAATTTGATCATCAATTTGTTTTAATTGAACATCAATATTTTTTAATTCGTTGACAACAGGAGCGTTCTGAATTTCGACACTTCTAATTTGACTTTTTATAACATCCATTTCTCCAGAAACATCATCTAATTGTTTTTGAGTACCTGCGTTATCTCTAATTAAATTTTCTATTCTAATTTTATTAATTTTAGCAGTCTTTAATTTTGATTTTAGCACAGAAATCTGTGATAAAACTCCTTTAGATTTCGAACTAACTACAGATTTAGAAACGACTAATTGTTCGCGTTTTAAAGCCAATTGTACTGTATCTATAAAACCTACAAATTGATCTTTTTTAAGTTTATCACCTTCATCAATAGAAAACTGAATTAATTTCCCGTTATTTTCTGCTGAAATAGTTATTTCTGTCGCTTCAAAATTCCCATAACCATCTGATTTTCCATTGTCTTTTCCGCAAGAAAACAAGCTGAAAATTATAATGCCTACTCCTAATATATATTGGTAATTTTTCATTTTTAAATATTTATTATCCTTTTATAGTATTGTAATTTGCTTTTGCTAATTCTATTTGTATTCTGTGTTTTAACAAGGTGTTTTCTGCTTCAAATAAATTAGTGAATTCAGTAACATATACAGAAGAAGTAATCACTCCATTTTTAAGTTGAGACTCTAAAGTATTCAATACCTTTTTACGAAGTTTTATAATCTCTATATCAGAATTTATAAACGCTGAAATCTTTTCAATTTCCTTTTGCTGTTTATTCAATTCTATATTGGTATTTAGTTTAAAAACTTCAGTTTCGTTTTCTATAAAATCTTTATTTATTGCAACTACTTCTTTCTTTTTTTTATTGGTATTCCAATCAAAAACATTCCAATGTAATTTAACGCCAACTGTATAAAATGTTTGAAAAGAATTATCAAGCATATTTAATCCTGGGTTTCCATAACCACCTGTTGCAAAACCATTTAATTTCGGTAAGTTTTTCTTATAAATAAGTGATTCATAGTTATTCACCTCTTCTTTCTTCAATTGAAATAATTCTAATTCTGGTCTGTTTATTTCGTTTTGTAATTGCGCTCTAATTAAAGGTTTTTCAAATTTTGTTAAACTGTTAAAAGGTTTCCCTATCAAACTTGATAACGTTTCTATTAAAGATGATTTTCTACTTTCAACTTCAATAAATTGTTGTTTAATTTTCAACAATTCAGCTTCTAAAACACTATCTGAAGCAGGTAATAATGTTCCGTATTTAATACCAGATTTCACTTCCTTTAGCTTAGATTGTAATTGAAGTTCTTTTGCTTCTAATAATTTGAAAGATTCTTGCGTTAAAAGAATTGAAAAATACAGCTGATTAATTTGTGTTTTTAATTGATAGATATTTGCATCAATCTGTTTTTGCTTCGTTTTTAACTGCCCTTGTTTTATTTTTAAATTAGCATCCGTTAAACCACCATTATAAATAAGCTGGTTTATTGAAAACGTTGCACGATATTGATCTTTATTTTGCGGTTCAATGCTAGACATTGCTGCAGGAAGTTCAATAACATCTGATTGATACGTTACTTGTGCATCAATATTAAATTGAGGCAATTTTGAATTCGAAATAATTTCTGTACCTATTTGATGCTGATTTTCTAATAATTGATGTTGTTTTATCAAAGGATAGTTCTTTTCTACCAATTGATAACACTCATTAAGTGTTACGTTTTCTTGCGAAAATGCAGAAAAACTAAGTGTTACTATTAAAATGAATACTATTTTTTTCATCTTATTTTTTTATTGAATTAATAATAAAATCTGCAACTTCAGTTTTACGTTCTTCTACTATTTGTTCAAACTCTTCATCTTCAACATCAATTAAAGTTTGAATTAATGGTTTTGCTACAAAAGGAAATACATTTAACGCCATTATATTTATAAATAACTGCTCACCTTTTATGGGTTTTATAATTCCTTTTTCTATTTCTAAAACAACCTGTTTTTTAAACTTCTCTGTATTAGGAAAACCAATATTATCTTTCATTTTTAGGATAAAATTTGGATTTCTATTCAATTCTTGAATTATAAAATTTGGTAAATAAGGATGCTTTATGATAAACGAAATGTAATTAGAACAAAAGTTCCTAACCTTCTCTTCTATCGAAGAATCATCATTTAAAATCGTGTTTAATTGAGGTGCTAATAAGGAAAATGCATTTTTAAAAACCGCTTCAAAAAGCAATTGTTTACTTCTATAATAATAATGCAACATTGCTTTATTTATGCTTGCTTTATTTGCAATTTCTTGCATACGAGCACCGTTCATTCCTTTTGTTTGAAAAATGGATTTTGCAGCTTCTAAAATTAGACTTTCAGTGTTTTCGTTTTTCTTATTTTTCATTATTAACTAATTAGTTCAACCAATTGGTTAACAAATGTACAAAAAATAATCAAACCCACTAATGTTTGATTATTTATAAACTTATTTATTCATTTTAGAAATCATCTTTTTTGTAAAAATCAATCCTAATACACCTCCAAAAAAGGACACCAACATATTAATAGAAAACAAAACT
>NZ_JBDVJE010000068.1:0-22159 GCF_039939415.1 Polaribacter sp. | reverse complement strand
ATTACAAGACACAAAATTACGTTAAAAATTAGTTTTATTAAGGGATTCATTTATTTTTGTGAAATGCAGCAAAAAATTTTATTAATTGGTGGTCCTGGAACAGGAAAAACTTCAGTTTTAAATACATTAATAAAACGTAACTTTTTTTGTTTTCCAGAAATTTCTAGAGAAGTAATTTTAAAAGCTCAAGAACAAGGTATAGATCAATTGTTTTTAACCAAACCATTATTATTTAGCGAAATGCTATTAAATGGAAGAGAACAACAATTTTTAGAAGCTGTAAAATCCAAAGAAGAAATTGTATTTTTTGATAGAGGTATTCCAGACATTCATGCCTATATGGATTATTTTAAAACAGCATATCCATCTATATATATAGAAAAAAGTAAACAATATAAATACGACAAAGTTTTTCATTTTTCTCCATGGAAAGACATTCATGAAATTGATAACGAACGTTATGAAACCTTTGAAGAAACAACTGCTATTGATGTTTTTTTATTAAAATCATATACAGATTTAGGATATCATATTATTAATGTTCCTTTCGGAACTATAGAAGAAAGAACCAATTTTGTACTTCATTCGCTTTCTTGTAAATTATGATTTACCCAAAAGAAATATTAAAAAAATATTGGGGTTTTTCTAAATTTAGACCTTTACAAGAAGAAATAATAAATACTGTTTTAAAAAAAAAAGATATTATTACTTTATTACCAACTGGTGGAGGAAAATCTATTTGTTTTCAAATTCCTGCATTGGCTAAAGAAGGTGTTTGTTTGGTAATTTCTCCTTTAATTGCCTTAATGCAAGATCAAGTTGAAAACTTAAAACAAAAAGGAATAAAAGCTGTATGTATTAAGTCTGGTAGTACTCAAGATGATATTATAACACTTTTTGATAATATTAAGTTTGGAAGCATAAAATTCTTATACATTTCTCCAGAAAGATTACAATCCTTTTTTATTCAACAAAAAATAAAGGAATTAAATATTAATTTAATTGCTGTTGATGAAGCACATTGTATTTCTGAATGGGGACATGATTTTAGGCCTTCATACAGAAACATTAAAATTTTAAGAACGTTAAAACCCGATGTTAATTATATTGCTTTAACTGCTACTGCAAACAATAAAGTTTTAGAAGATATTTCTAAAAACCTCGATTTAAAAGAGCCCCAAGTTTTTAAAAAATCATTTTTTAGAGAAAATTTAGCTTATCAAATATTTTCTATTGAAGACAAATTACAACGTTTACTTCAAATATTTACAAAAACAAAAACACCAGCAATTGTTTATGTTAATTCAAGAAAAAAAACAGAACAAATAGCTTCATTTTTAAACGCCAACAACTTTAAAAGTTCTTTTTATCATGGTGGGCTATCATCTATAGAAAAAAATATTTCATTTAAAAATTGGATGTTAGAAAAAACACCAATTATTGTTGCTACAAATGCTTTTGGAATGGGAATTGACAAAGCCAATGTTGGTTTAGTAATTCATTTAGACATTCCTTCTAGTATAGAAAATTATATGCAAGAAACTGGTAGAGCAGGTAGAAATAGTAAAAAATCATTTGGTGTTTTATTATTTAATAAAAGTGATACTCTTTTATTTAAAGAACGTTTAGAAAAAACATTATTAAGTATAAAAGAGATTAAAGAAATTCATAAAAAACTCTATCAATATTTTCAAATTTCATTGGGTGAAAATTCAGAAGAGTCTTATGGCTTTAATATTTTAGAATTCTCTAAAAAATATAATTTTTCAGTTTTAAAAGTAGATTCTGCTCTTAAAATATTGTCTAATAATGGCATTATCGAAATAAGTAATCATTACAATAAAAAATCTACTTTGCAATTTATTGTAAGCAGTAAAACTGTTTTAAATTATTTAAACAAAAATGCAGTAATCAAAAAATTTACAAATTTAATTTTAAGAACTTATGCAGGTTTGTTTGAACAAGAGGTAAAAATTGACGAATTTTTTATTGCAAAAAAAACAGGAATTACTACAAAATTAGTTTTAGCAAATTTAGAACGCTTACAAAACGATGAAATTATAGTTTATAAACCTATAAAAAACAACGCGCTTATAACTTTTTTACTTCCAAGAGAAGATGATTATACAATAAATAAATTCTCTAAAGAGATGAAACTATTCATCAAACAAAAAAAGAAAAAAGCAGATGAGTTAATTCAATTTATTACTAATAATACAATTTGTAGAAGTATTCAGTTATTAAGTTATTTTGATGAAACAACCACTAAAAAATGTGGTATTTGCGATGTTTGTATTTCTGAGGATAGAAAATCTAATAAAAATTTATCAGAAGAAATAATTTACCTTTTAAAGAAGAAAAAACCTCTAACATCATTAGAAATAAGTGATTCTTTAATTGCAAATGAAAAAGACATTTTAATACATTTACGTCTATTATTAAATAATGATACAATTATCATCAATCAACAAAATAAATACCAATTAAACTTATAATTATGAAAGATTTACGTATTGTTTTCATGGGAACTCCAGACTTTGCTGTTACTATTTTAAAACATTTAGTAGAAAATAGTTATAATGTTGTTGGTGTAATTACTGCTTCAGATAAACCAGCAGGAAGAGGAAGAAAGTTAAATGAGTCTGCAGTAAAAAAATATGCAACTTCTGTTAACTTGCCTATTTTACAACCTACAAACTTAAAAAACGAAGACTTCCATAAAAAGTTAATAGCTTTAAAAGCAGATTTACAAATTGTAGTTGCATTTAGAATGTTGCCTAAAATTGTTTGGCAAATGCCCAAATATGGCACTTTTAATTTACATGCATCTTTATTGCCAGAATATAGAGGTGCTGCTCCTATTCATTGGGCAATTATAAATGGCGAAACAAAAACAGGAGTAACTACTTTTTTTATTGATGATAAAATTGACACGGGAGAAATTATCTTACAAGAAGAAATCGAAATTAAAGAAGATGAAACTGTGGGCTCTCTTCATGACAAATTAATGTTTTTGGGTGCAGGTTTAGTAGGTAAAACTGTAGACCTAATTGCAACTAAAAATGTTAAAACAACAAAACAACCAGATTTAGAAGAAAAATCTGCTTCTAAATTAAACCCAGAAAACTGTAGAATAAATTGGGCAGATTCATTAGACAATATATATAATAAAATTAGAGGTTTAAATCCGTTTCCTACTGCATGGACAATCATTAAAAATGATAATGAAGAAATATCTGCTAAAATTTATGCTGTAAAAAAGGAACAAGAAAAACATAATTATACATTTGGAAAAATTATTACAACCAAAAAAGAATTAAAAGTTGCTGTTAAAAATGGTTTTATTATAATTAAAGAAATAAAGCTTTCAGGTAAGAAAAAAATGGAATCAAAAAGTCTTTTAAACGGCTTTACATTCTCATTAGAATCTAAAATGTTGTAAACCCTTTATTGATAAGGTTTATAGAGTTTTTCTATTTTTCAAGTAGCTTTATTAACAATTTACTGTCTTTTATTAACAAAAAGGGCTTTTTTACACCTTCTAATTTGCGTAAACCCTTAATCCGTCTATATTTGTTAAGCTATTAAGCAAAAATATTTATACAATTAATTTAAAAATTTATTTATTATGAACAAGTCAGATTTAATCGATGCAATGGCTGCTGATGCAGGAATTTCTAAAGTAGCAGCTAAAGCGGCATTAGAATCTTTTACAGGTAATGTAACTTCTGCTTTAAAAGGTGGTGGTAAAGTTGCTTTAGTAGGATTTGGTACTTTCTCAGTTTCTAACAGAGCTGCAAGAACAGGAAGAAATCCTCAGACAGGAAAAACTATTGAAATTGCTGCTAAAAATGTAGCAAAATTTAAAGCTGGAGCTGGTTTAAGCGACGCTGTAAACTAAGAAAATTTAGTTTTAAAGTATATAAGAACTCTCTTTTTAAAAAGAGAGTTTTTTTTTGTGAAAATTTTTACTATATTTAAAAAACAATAATCAAACAAAATTTCATTTGAAGCCAAATAAAGGTAAATTATTAATTGCAGAACCAACTATTTTAAATGATAGCTCGTTTAACAGAACAATTGTTTTGCTAACAGAACATACTGCAAACAATTCTGTTGGTTTTATTCTAAATAGACCTTTAGAGTATACTATTAATGATTTATTACCTGAGATCAATTGTAACTTCCCTATATATCAAGGTGGACCTGTAGAACAAGACAATCTATACTTTGTTCATAAAATACCAGAATTACTTCCAGATAGTATAGAGGTTGCTAATGGTATTTATTGGGGAGGAAATTTTGAATCATTAAAAAAACTATTAAATAATAAAAGTTTAAACTCTTCAGACATTCGTTTTTTTTTAGGTTATTCAGGATGGGGAAAAGAACAACTTAATGATGAAATGAATCAGAACTCTTGGTTTGTTGGAGAAAATGATTTCGAAAATATTTTTTCTATGGATTATGAAAATCTTTGGAAAAATAAATTATTACAAAAAGGTGGTAATTATAAGCTTTGGGCAAATGCACCTAGTAATTTTAACTTAAATTAAACTCCTGCTATTTGTAATATCTTTAAATTACTAGATATTTTATTTCCTATTTCAGTAGAAAACTTCTTTTTCTTATAACTTGTTACAGGTTGTACACCAATAATTGAGTTGGTTATAAATACTTCGTCTGCTTTTTGAATTTCAAAAGGAGATATTGATGTCTCTTCTATAGTAAACTCCTTCTTTTTAGACAATATAGAAATTACTTTTTTACGTGCAATTCCTTTAACACAACCTTCTTCTAAAGATGGAGTTTTTATTACTGATCCTTTAACAATAAAAATATTACCATTAGTTACCTCTACTACTCCTTTCTTTTCATTCAATAAAATACAGTTATCTAAATCATTTTCTTTGGCAAAAATACTTGCCAAAGTATTTAACATTCTATTATTTGTTTTTATTGTTGATAATAGTCCAGAATAATTATAAAAATCTTTATATAAATCTAAAGAATAATATTCTTTAACCTGATGAGTAATCTCTTTTACTTCAATTGTAAAATCAATAGCATTCGTTTTAGGTGTATATAAACCACCATCTTTTCTAAAAATATTTAAACGGACTCTATATGCTTCTGCTTTCTCTTGAACAGTAATTGTTTTTAAAATTTCTTGTTCTAGAAATTCTAAAGTAAACTCAATAGGAATCTTCATACGAAGCATTCTCATTGAAGCCATTAATCTAAAATAATGATCTTCCCAAAAGACAACTTTATTATGCATCACTTTTACAGTCTCAAAAATGGCATCTCCATATTTAAAAGCTCTATTTTCTTGTGATATATTTATAGTATCAGATTTTAATAAATCTCCATTAAAGTTAATCATTATTTATAATTTTAGGATGCAAAATTAATGTATTTTAAAATATATAAGCATAAAAAAACTCAACAAAATGTTGAGTTTTTTTTATTGTTCTAATTAAAAAATTAAGCTCCAATAGTATGTCTTAATTCATCTATTTGATTTTCCCAGAGTTTTTTAGATTCTTCTACTTCATCTTCATCATCAGCAAAATCTGTAATAATTAAAGAAACATCTTTTGTTAAAGCATCTACTTGAATCTTAATTTCAAAAAAACTATCATCGTCATCACTTTCTAACCACTTGAATCGAATTTTTTCATCGGTTTTTTTAGTTATTAACTCTGCTTTTTCTTCTTCACCTTCCCATGTAAAACTATATTCTTTTCCTCTAGAATTAACTTTATCTGCAAACCATTCTTGTAAGTTTGAAGGAGAAGAAATATATTGATAAAGCATTGTTGGAGATGCGTGAATTGGAATTTCTAATTCGAATTTTATTTTATCCATTATTGTTATTATCTTAAGATGACAATATAAGTATTAATTCTATTTTAAAAAAATTAAAACACTTCTTGTTAGTTTGTAAAAATCAATTATATTTGCACCCTCAAAACCAATGGCGAGGTAGCTCAGTTGGTTAGAGCGCAGGATTCATAACCCTGAGGTCACGGGTTCAAATCCCGTTCTCGCTACAAAATAACCCAAACAAATTGTTTGGGTTATTTTATTTAGTTAAACTCTTATAGATAACTATTTTTATTTTTTCTTCATTAATCCAACCATTATAAGAAAGATAGTCTTTTGTAAGTTTTTTATTGGTTTTTACTTCTTCTAAAGTTTTTCCTTTATCAATTTCTTTCTGTATTTTAGATTTTAAATCTACTAACATGTCTTTAAAAATAATTAACTCTTTTTTATTTGATACGTTTCCATGACCAGGCAAAATTTTTGTTTCATCATTAACCAGTAAAATCATTTTTTTAATTCCTTTAATATAACCATCAATACTTCCTCCAGAAGAAATATCTATATATGGAAATTTACCTTGAAAATAAGCATCACCTGTATGAAGTACATTATTCTTGGTAAAATAAACTAAAACATCTCCATCTGTATGAGCTTCATGAATATGAGAAATAAAAATATCATCATTATTAATATGCATTACCATATCATTTGTAAAAGTAATTATAGGTAAAGCCTCTTTTGGTAATTTTTTTTTCATTTTACCTCTAAAAATCTGATTTTCACTCATACGTTTTCTAACATTTTTGTGAGCTAAAATTATAGCACCTTCTTTTTGCATATTTAAATTCCCTCCTGTATGATCTCCATGCCAATGTGTATTTAACAAATAAGTTACAGGTTTTGGGGTTATTTCTCTTATAGCTTTTAAAATTTTAGGTGTAAGATTGGCAAACTGATCGTCAATCATAAAAACAGCTTCTTGTCCAACAAATAAACCAATATTCCCCCCCTGTCCTTTTAACATAAAAACTTGTTCAGAAAGTTTAGTAGTAACTATCTTAACTTCTTTTTTTTGAGAATATAAGTTCAAGGTTAAAAAAAACAAAAAACTAAATTGTATTATACGAATCATTATTTTTAATTTTGATTTATTAATTTATGCATGAATATACAAACTAAATATCTATTGAAATTTAAAACCTCGTGAAAACAATTATAAAAATTATACCTTCTCAAGACATATTAACAATAATTCCTCTTTTATCTAAATTAAATACTAAAACTCCTTTAAATATTTTAACAGAAAGGGTTTTAGAAATGTCAGAATTAACAAACTATGAATGTGTAGGTTTATATGCTAATAAAAAATTAGTTGGTATCTCAGGTCTTTGGTACTCTACAAGACATTATATAGGAAAATCGGTTGAACCAGATCATGTTATTTTAGATGAATCTTTAAGAGGTAAAGGAATTGGAAAACAATTTTTTAAATGGATAGACAACCATGTTCAAAATAAAGGTTGTGATGCTATAGAATTAAATGCATATGCAAGCAATACAAAATCTCACAAATTTTATTATAATGAAGGTTATAATATCTATGGGTTTCACTTTTTAAAAGTTTTACGAGATGACCAAAAATTTTATTAATTTTTGATAAAAAAATTGTTGCACAACTAAAAAAACATCTTATATTTGTAGCTCTTTACCACGCGAAAGTAGCTCAGTTGGTAGAGCGTCAGCCTTCCAAGCTGAATGTCGCCAGTTCGAACCTGGTCTTTCGCTCAAAGACTTTATTAGAAATAATAAAGTCTTTTTTTTTTTGCTTTAATTTTAATTTTATAAATACTTAATAGTTAAAATTTTTACACTTATTTTAATAAGATAAAACCTAAATATTTCTCATAAAAAAACCGCATTTAATTAGTTGCAGTTTTATGTAATTTATAAGTTTTTTAGCTTATCTCCAAAAAGGAGTAATAACACAATAGGTATTCCTAATGAAATAACTAACATCTTGTTTGTAATAAACAAAGAAGGGTTTAACAAAAGTGTTATTGCAAAACCTCCCATTGCTCCACCTAAATGAGCAGAATGACCAACATTTCCTAATTGTTTTTTCATTCCGTAAATAGAATACAATAAATATCCTACTCCAAAAATATAACCTGGAATTGGTATTGGTATAAAAAATAAAAACAATTCCATACTTGGATATAATAAAATTGAAGAATAAACAATACCAGAAACAGCACCAGAAGCACCTACTGCACTATAATAAGGTTCGTTTTTATGATACTGAAGAGAATATAAACTTCCTGCAAGTAAACTTCCAAAGTAAATAATTAAAAAATTAGGCATTCCTAAAAGTGAAGCCACAATATCTCCAAAAAGATATAAAGCGTACATATTAAAACCTAAATGCATCCAATCTACATGTAAAAAACCAGATGTAAATGCTCTAATTTTTTCTCCTGATAAAATTCTACTTACCTGAAATTTATATTTATCTAAAAAAGAATAATCATTAAATCCTTTTATAGAAACTAAAACATTGGCTACAATTAGCAATAAAACTGTTTGATTTATGTTGTTCATCATATAACAAACTTAATAAAACTCTTTGTTTTAACTATTTTTTTTTGAAATTAAATACAGATATTTGCATTTAAAAAAAAACACTTTATGAATTTCATTGTTTTTGCAATTGCTTATCCTTTTATTTGGATTTTTTCTAGGCTTCCAATGAAGGTTTTATATCTAAAATCTGATTTCTTCTATTTACTAATGTTTTATGTTATTGGCTATAGAAAAAAAGTTATTTTAGAAAACCTGAAACTTGCATTTCCAGAAAAACAAGATGAGGAGTTAAAACAAATAAGAAAGAAATTTTATAAGCATTTTATAGATTTAATAATGGAAAGTGTTAAGTCTTTTTCTATTTCTGAAAAGGAAGTATTAAAACGTTATAAATACAAAAACCCTGAGTTAGTAAATAAATATGTAAAAGAAGGAAGAAATATTGCATTAGTTGGATCTCATCAAGCTAATTGGGAATGGTCTTTTGGGATGCCTTTAGTATTGAATATTGATGTTTATGGAGCTTATACAAGATTGAATAATAAGTATTTTGAAAAATGGGTTAAAGAGTCTAGAGAAAGGTTTGGGGTTATTGGTTATAAAACTTCTGAAACTGTAAGAGGTTTGCAAAAAAACTTTAATGACAAAAAACAAGGTGCTTATATTTTATTAAGTGACCAATCTCCACAACTTCATAAAACGCATTATTGGCGAAAATTCTTTAACATAAAAGTTCCTGTTCATTCAGGTGCAGAAATGCTTTCTAAGAAATTTGATTATGTAGTAATTAATTATGTTGCAAAAAAGGTTAAAAGAGGTTATTATGAAGTAGAATTTCAATTAATAACAGATGCTCCAAAAGAGTTTAAAGATTATCAAATTACCGATAAATATACAGAACTAACTGAAGCAAACATAAAAGAACAACCAGAATTATATTTGTGGTCGCACAAACGTTTTAAACATAGAGATAAAGTACCAAAAGAGTTTCAATAAGTATATATTTAAAACTCTTTTGGTTTCCTTAATTTTAAGCAATTATTTCTTTAATCTCATTGATAAATCTTACAGCTAAATCATCTGCTGCTTCTTGAGATTTTGCTTCTGTATAAATTCTTATAATTGGTTCTGTATTCGATTTTCTTAAATGAATCCATTCATCTGCAAAATCTATTTTTACACCATCTATAGTATTTACATCTTCGTTTTTATATGTTGATGCCATTGTTTCTAAAATTTGATCAACATTAATTTCTGGAGTTAACTGAATTTTATTCTTACTCATAAAATAACTTGGGTAAGAATCTCTCAACTCTTTACAAGATATTTTTTTATTTGCTAAATGTGATAAAAATAAAGCAACACCAACCAATGAATCTCTACCATAATGAGAAGCTGGGTAAATGATTCCTCCATTTCCTTCTCCACCAATTACTGTATTGGTTTCCTTCATTTTAATTACAACATTTACTTCTCCTACTGCAGAAGCTGTATAAGTTCCTCCATGTTTTTGGGTAACATCTCTTAAAGCTCTTGAGGAAGATAAGTTTGAAACTGTATTTCCTCCACCAAGTTTTCCTAAAACATAATCTGCACAAGCAACTAACGTATATTCTTCTCCGAACATAGAACCATCTTCAGAAACCAAAGCTAGTCTATCTACATCTGGATCAACAACAATTCCAAAATCTGCTTTCTTTTTAACAACCAATTCAGAAATATCTGTTAAATGTTCTTTTAAAGGTTCTGGATTATGAGGAAATTGCCCATTGGGTGTACAATACAATTCAACACATTTTACACCTAATTTTTTAAGAAGAGCAGGAATAAAAATTCCTCCAGTAGAATTAACTCCATCTACAACCACTTTAAATTTAGCCTTTTTAATAGCTTTTACATCTACTAAATCTAGTTTTAAAACTTCTTTAATGTGTTTTTTTAAATATTTTTTATTCTTTTTATAAGCACCTAAATCGTCTACATCTGCAAAAGTAAAATCTTCACTTTCTGCTAAAGTTAAAATTTGTTCTCCTTCTGCTGCATTTAAAAATTCACCTTTTTCGTTTAATAACTTTAAAGCATTCCATTGTTTTGGATTGTGTGAAGCTGTTAAAATAATTCCTCCATCTGCTTTTTCTAAAGGAACTGCAACTTCTACTGTTGGTGTAGTAGACAAACCTAAATCTATTACATCTATTCCTAAACCAACTAAAGTATTAGCTACTAAACTAGAAATCATTTTTCCAGAAATACGTGCATCTCTACCTATTACAACTTTTATATTTTTTTTATCAGAATTTCTTTCTTTGATGAAAGCTCCATAAGCAGAGGCAAATTTAACTGCATCTATGGGTGTTAAATTTTCAGCAGTTTTACCTCCAATTGTTCCTCTAATTCCTGATATTGATTTTATTAATGTCATATTTAATTTGTCTTTTTAAGCGTTGTAAATATAAATTATTCTAAATAATAAACCTTTTATATACCAACTCTTTTTATCTTAAATATATCTATAATGTATTTCTAAATTTATTAGGAGTTTCATTATAATAACGTTTAAATGCAGCACTAAAATGAGTAGCATTTTTATAGCCAACTTCTTCTGCTATTTCATAAATGGGTAGCTGAGTTATCTTTAATAATTCTTTTGCTTTAGTCATTTTTGCTTCCAAATAAAATTGATAAATTGTACAATTAAAAAGTTTTTTAAATTTTGTTGTTAATACATTTTCATTCAAACCAAACTCACGTGATAAATGATTTATTGAATAATTTTGATCTAAGTTATTTCTTAAAAACTGCCTAACTTTATAAAGTGTTTTCAAAAACTTATCACTTTTAATATTTTTTTGATTTATTTTTATTTTCTTATAATTATTTATCTGAATTGCTAAAATTTCTAGTACTTTAGCTTCTAATAAAATTTTAGATGAAATTTCTCTTGAATAATTTAATTTTAGATTAGATAATATATTAAGTAAATCTTCTGTTGTTGGAATTATTAAATTATTGTTTGTAATTTTTTTAAAGTCTATTCCTTTTTCTAATCCATGCTGAAATAAAAACTCTTTTGAAAGTTTTATTTTAACTTCCTTAAAAGGCTGGTTTCCTGTTATTTTATTATGCCCTTTGTAACTTTCTATAAGTGCCATATAAGATTCTTGGCTTTCATACAGTATATCTTCTGTCTGGTTCTTAAGAGAAATTATTTTTTCTCCTTCTATTAAAAATGATAACTGTAACCAATTTTCATCACTTTTATCAAATTGTAAAATATCTGAATTAAGTATAAATTGACTTATAGAAATTGTTATACAATTAAAATTTATTTCTACAATAGAGCCTTTACCAAATTTTGGTTTAACAATATATTCTGAATATAAAAAACCATTTTCTTCAATCTTAAATTTTTCTTTTGCGAATATATTCTTAAAATCTGTTTTTAAAACAGTTAAATCAAAAGTTGTACAGTTTTCAAAATCACGTCTTTTTTTATTTGTTATGCGTCTTTTTAAATTCAATTGCTTTTCTAATTTTGCGGTAAATTTATTTAGACTTAATATAAATAACAAATAAAATGATAAAAAGATTAATAATATTAACAATTATTTTTTCAGCATCAATACTAAATGCTCAAAAAGGATCAATATCAGGAAAAATTCTATCTCCAAAAAAAATCCCAATTTCTAATGCAAATATTACAATTAAAGATACAAACAAAGGAACTTCAACTAATAATTTAGGAGAATTTACTTTTAAGAATATAACAACTGGTAATTATATAATTTCTATTTCTTATTTAGGCTTTAAATCAAAAAAAGTTAAAATAAAAGTAGTAGCAAATGAGCACACTACAATTCCAACAATAATTTTACAACAAGCTGAAGAAAGCCTAAATGAAATAGTTATAAATGGTCAAAAAAACAATTATACAACTAAGACTGTTTCAAACAGTTTAAGATTAAAAACAGCATTAATAAAAATACCACAAAATATTCAAGTTGTCGGTAAAGAGTTAATTAATGACCAAGCTTCTTTTACAATGATGGATGGAATTACACGTAATGTTAGTGGTGCTCAAATGATAGAACATTGGGGGAATTTTGCTCGTGTAAATATGCGTGGATTTAGAATTGCACCTATGAGAAATGGTATGAACCTTACTACAAATTGGGGGCCATTAGCAGAAGACATGAGTATTGTAGAGCGTGTAGAGTTTGTTAAAGGTCCTGCAGCATATATGCTTGCTGCTGGTGAACCAGGTGGTTTTTTTAATGTTGCAACTAAAAAACCTAGTAGTAATAGAATTGCAGAAGTAAATTTAGCTGCTGGAAGTTTTAATACTTTTAGAGGAGCTCTAGATTATGGAAATACACTTGCTGATGGTAAATTACAATATAGAGTAAATGTAATGAAGAGTACACAAGAGTCTCATCGTGATTTTGAAAAAACAGAAAGAACTTCTTTTGCTCCCTCTTTAAAATATTTATTTTCTGATAAAACCTCTTTATCTGGTGAATATATTTATCAAAAACTAAATATGCCTTATGGTGGTGCTTATGTTTTTGGGCCTGCATCTGCTGGTTTTGCAAGTTATGACAGAAATCAATCAGGAATAGAAGAAAATTACCCAAATACAGAAATGAAAGAAAGAAATTATTTTACAAACTTTACTCATAAATTTAATGATAATTGGGAGTTTCAAGCTCAATATTCAAGACTAGATTATGAACAAGAAGGAATGTCTATTTGGGCTGTATGGGGTAGTGTTCTAGATAATGGAGATATAACTAGATATGTTAGTAGCTCAGATGCTATCATCAAAATTAATGCTACACAATTGTTTCTAAATGGTAATTTTAATACTGGTAAAATTAGTCATAAAATTTTAGCTGGTTTTGATTACAATAGTAAAGACTCTTGGCACGATTGGAGCCAATCTGCATCAATAGACTTAACACCTTTTAATGTTTTTAATCCTATTTATGGAAATGCTGTTTTCCCTACTTTTGACAGAAGTAAAAGCGTAAAAGAAAGAGATGGTTTAGTAAAATATGAAACACTTACAAAAGGATATTATTTACAAGATGAAATTGGTTTATTTGAAGATAGATTAAGAATTTCATTAGCAGGTAGATATACAGATGCTTATGTACTTTCTTATGGTCCAACAGAAGAAGAAGATGCTAAATTTACACCAAGAGTTGGTCTTAGTTTTGATATATTATCAGACTTTACAGTATATGGTTTGTATGACCAAGCTTTTAAACCACAAACAGGAGCTAGTAAAACAAACGAAGTATTTGATGCTGAAATAGCTACAGATATTGAAGGAGGTTTAAAAAAATCTTGGTTTGGTGGAAAATTAAATACTTCATTAACTGTTTTTCAAATTACAAAAGACAACATTTTAGTTTCTGATCCTGAGGATACAAATTTCTCTGTACAAATAGGACAAGTACAATCTAAAGGATTAGAGTTTGATTTACAAGGGAAAATTACACCTGAATTAAATATGGTACTTAACTATTCTAATACAAATGTTGAAATTACTGAAGATTCTAATCCTCTTTTAATAGGAACTAAAGTTGCAGGACATTCTAAGCATATTACAAATGGTTGGTTAAATTATAATTTTAAAGAAACTTCAAAATTAAATGGTTTTGGTTTATCCTTAGGTTACCAATATTTAGTTGATCGCTCTTCATGGGCTTGGGCTACTGATGGAAAAGATGCAATATTACCAGATTACTTTAGATTAGATGGTGGAGTTTCTTGGACAAATAATAAAGTAAGAGTTAACTTAAATGTAAATAATATTTTGAATAAATATTTATATTCTGGAGCAGGTTATGGCGATTACCTATACTGGCAATCAGAAGCAGGAACAAATGCGAGGTTATCTGTTGCTTATAAATTTTAAAAAAACGAAACGATTAAACATGAAAAAATCAATATTAACAATCGCATTATTTTTATTTGCAATCACACAATCTTTTGCTCATTACCTTTGGATTGAAACAAATCCGTCTGGAAAAAAAGGAAAAGAACAAGAGGTAAAAGTTTATTTTGGTGAATATACTTATGGAGTTATAGAAAAAGTAAACGGTGAAGCATACCCAAATGTAAAAGACTTTACGCTTTGGGTAGTAGATGCAAATGGAGTAAAAAAACAATTACAAGTTGCTGCTAAAGAAAATTTTTATTTAGCAAAGTTTACACCTAAGAATAATGGAACTCATACACTTGTTTTAGATAATCATAAAATTGATGTAATAGATTATACAAAATATGATTTTGGTATTTTTAAAACACATTATAATGCTAGTACAAAAGTACAAGTTGGTAAAAAAATTACTGAAACAATAGCTGATAACAAAAATGGAATTACAATAAAAGATGTTTCTAAGACTGTTGATGAAATTAAATTACAAGTTTTATATAAAGGAAAAGCTTTAAAAGAAAACGAAGTAAAAATTTACGTTGCAGATTTATGGTCTAAAACCTTACATACAGATAAAGATGGTTTTATATCATTTAAACTTCCTTGGGAATCTAAATATATTTTAGAAACAACTTTTAGTGAAAAAGTTCCTGGAAAATATAAAGGCAAAGAATATCAGTTTATTTGGCATTGTGCAACCTATTGTATTAAATAATATTCAATCTAATTAACTCTTCAACTCTGAATACAAAATTGTGTTCAGAGTTGTTTTAATTATAAAAAACATGATTTCTATTACAATTTTTATTGTATTTATCTCCTTTTATTTATTTTATAAAACATCAAAAAAAACAGTAAAACATAGTCCTAAAAAATTAGATAAATGGATTGTTAAAAACAATCCATTTACAAAAATTATAGCTTCTATATTATTATTAATTTCAATAATAGCAAACATATACTTATTTGGTTTTACTTCAGGTTTTTTATTATTTTTTATTCTTTTAATGACTGTAGGTAGCTTAATAATTATGATAGCGCCATTAAAATTAATCCAATATAAAAGTGTGCTGATTTTATTTATTACTTCACTTTTATTTGAACTTTTTATTTTTTAAATTATGCCAGCTAATCCTAAATACTTATCATCAAATTGGCAACGTTTTGCTAAAATAACTGCCGGATTTTTAGGTGGATATTTCGTTGCTATTTCATTTCACTTAGCTATCTCTTTTATTTTTAATCACGTTAATGTTATTATTACTTCTAGTTTTTCTGGTTTTATTTTATGGTCAGTTCTAATGATTATAGCATTTTTAGCTAAAAATGGATGGAAAATTTGGGCTATTTATTTAGTAATAACAGCACTATTTTCTTGCATTGTTTATGTTGGTAAAATCTATAACCCTATTATTTTTTAAAAAATGAAAAAAAGAACATACAATATTATTTTTCATACACATACTGTTAGCGGTATTGTAATAAGTGTAGTACTATATATTATTTTTTTTGCAGGTTCATTTTCTTTCTTTAGAGATGAAATTGCAAACTGGGAACGAAATGAATCTGTAGAAATTACAGATAATATTCAATTAGATTTTGATAAAGCTTTAGATTCTTTAGATAAAAATTACAATTTATATGGAAGAGATGTAGTACTAAAAAAAACGTATATAGAACAGCGTATTAGTGTTTCTATGTATGCTTCAAAAGATTCTGTAACCTCAAACAAAACAGAAGGCGCTAAGTTTTTCTATTTAGATACAAAAAACAATAGCGAACATACTTATGATGAATCATATACTTTAGGTGAGTTTTTATATCGTCTGCATTTTTTAACTCAAATCCCATATCCTTTTGGTTATTACCTTTCTGGTTTTGTAGCTTTCTTCTTTTTATTTGCAATTATTACAGGTGTAATTATACATTGGAAAAAAATTGTTTCTAATTTTTATCTTTTTAGGCCTTTAGCTAAATTAAAAACAATGTGGACAGATGCGCATACAGCACTTGGTCTTATTGGTTTGCCTTTTCAATTTGTATATGCTGTTACTGGTGCTTTTTTTATGATAAAATTGGTATTAGTTGCTCCTAGTGTTTTATTTTTATACGGAGGAGATAGCACTAAATTATATGAAGACTTAGAATACAGCCAACCTCAATATCTGTTTAAAAACAATCCTGTTACAGCTAACTTTAATACAAATTCTTATGTTGTATCAACTAAAAAATTATGGAATGATTTTGATGTTACAGAAGTTTCCCTTTTTAATTATGGAGATGAAAATATGCATGTTTTAGTAAATGGCCACCTAAATTACAATACTAAATTTACCGGAATTGGAGAGGTTATTTATAAAGTAAATACAGGAGAAATTGTTTCTAAAAAAAATCCAATTACTGAAACCTCATATTTAGATGGTGTTAAAAATGTATTGTATAGAATACATTATGCCGATTATGGTGGTTTTCCTTTAAAAATTATTAGTTTTATTTTAGGCTTAATTTCTTGTTTTGTAATTATTTCTGGAGTGATGATTTGGCTAATTGCAAGAGATAAAAAAAATATCCCTGAGAAAAAACGTCGTTTTAACGAACGTGTTGTAAGAATTTATTTGGCAATTTGTTTAAGTATGTACCCAATAACAGCTTTATCATTTATTGCTATAAAAGTAGTGCAACCAAAAGGTTCTTCTTTTATTTATTCTTTCTATTTTATTGGTTGGTTAGTATTAACGTTATTTTTTATACTAAAGAAAGATTTAGATTTTATAAATAAATATACGTTGCTTTCTGGAAGTATTATTGGTTTATGTATCCCAATTATTAATGGTATAATGACAGGTAATTGGTTTTGGAAAGCATTTATAAACCAACAATATCAAATATTATTTGTAGATGTTTTTTGGATTGTTTTAGCTTCAATAACACTTTGGGTATCCTTTAAATTAAAAAAAGTTAATAAAAAACACTAAACTATAGGAGCTTCTACAAGCTAGTAAATAATTTGCGTTAGGGATTGAAGTGGAAATCCTTTTTTGAAGTATGAAAAAAAAGATTGAAATGGAAAGCCCGACCTTTAGGTAACGCCCAAAATAAAATAAATGTATAAAAAAAAGCCGATACAAATTGTATCGGCTTTTAAAATATGTTAGGATTGTAAATGATTATTTACCTTCTTCCATTTTTTTCTTTAAAGCTGCAAGACCTCCAATATCTCCTAAAGTAGTTTTTTCTGCTTCAGCTGCTTTTTTAACTGCTGCTTTTACATTTCTTTTCTCTTGCTCTTTAAATAAAGATGTATGAGAAACTACAACTCTTCTGTATTCTTTAGAGAATTCTAAAACTACAAATTCTATTGTATCTCCTTTACCTAATTTAGAACCATCTTCTTTTTCTAAGAATCTTGTTGGTGCAAAACCTTCTACTCCATCAGCAAAAGTTACAACTGCTCCTTTATCATTCTTTTCTTTAATTGTTCCTTCGTGTTTAGAACCGATTGCATACGTAGCTTCATGCGCATCCCAAGGGTTAGTTTGAGTTTGTTTATGACCTAAGTTTAACTTTCTGTTCTCTACATCTAATTCTAATACTTGAACTTCTAGTTTATCACCAACAGTTACAAAGTCTGATGGGTGTTTTACTTTCTTAGTCCAAGATAAGTCTGAGATATAAACTAAACCATCTATACCTTCTTCTAATTCTACAAATACACCAAAGTTTGTGTAATTTCTTACAGTACCAGTGTGCGTAGAACCTACAGGATATTTAGTTGTAATATCTGTCCAAGGATCTGGATGTAATTGTTTGATACCTAAAGACATTTTACGGTCTTCACGATCTAAAGTTAAAATTTGAGCTTCAACTTTATCTCCAACTTTTACGAAATCTTGTGCAGAACGTAAGTGAGTTGACCAAGACATTTCAGAAACGTGAATTAACCCTTCTACTCCTTGTTCTACTTCTACGAATGCTCCATAATCAGCTAAAACAACAACCTCACCATTTACTTTATCTCCAACTTTTAAGTTAGTATCTAAAGCTTCCCAAGGGTGAGCAGATAATTGTTTTAATCCTAATTGAATTCTAGATTTGTTATCATCAAAGTCTAAAATTACAACGTTTAATTTTTGATCTAACTCAACAACCTCATTTGGATGATTGATTCTTGACCAAGATAAATCTGTAATATGTACTAATCCGTCTACACCACCTAAATCAACAAAGACACCATAAGAAGTAATGTTTTTAACAACACCTTCTAATACTTGTCCTTTTTCTAATTGACCAATAATTTCTTTTTTCTGTAATTCAATATCAGCTTCAATAAGCGCTTTATGAGATACAACAACGTTTTTAAATTCGTGGTTGATTTTAACAACTTTAAATTCCATTGTTTTCTCAACATATTGATCGTAATCTCTAATTGGCTTAACGTCAATTTGAGATCCTGGTAAAAATGCTTCGATACCGAAAACATCTACAATCATACCACCTCTAGTTCTACATTTAACAAAACCGTTAACTACTTCACCAGTTTCATGAGCATTGTTAACACGTTCCCATGCTTTAATTACTCTTGCTTTTTTGTGTGATAATACTAATTGACCAGAAGAATCTTCTCTTTTATCAACTAATACTTCTACTTTATCTCCTTCTGCTAAACCTTGGTTGTAACGGAATTCGTTTAAAGAGATAACTCCTTCAGACTTAGAGTTGATGTCAATAATTGCATCTCTCTCAGTAATTCTGATTACAGTTCCTTCAATTACATCACGTTCGTTTACGAAACCTACAGTTCCTTCTAACGCTTTTTCGAATTCAACTAATTTTTGCTCATCAACTTCATCAATACCTTCTTCGTATCTGTGCCAGTTAAAATCTGCTAAAAATTGTTGTGGATCTACAGCAGGAGTTGCTGTTTCTTGTACTTCAGTAGCAACTACTTGCTCTTCAGTGTTTTTTGTTTCTTCAGACATGTGTCTAAATTAATTTGTATCTTGTTGTTTTTCAGATTTTTAACGATAAAAACGCAAAGAGTTGTTTTTATAAATTGTTTTATATAATTCCTTTCTTAAATCTGTTCTCGTAAAAAGGAGTGCAAATTTACAAAAATCATTTGATTATTAATACATTAGAATTAATTTATTATTCTTTTTATTCTTGATAGACAAAAAACTACCTTTGCATTTTTAAAATCCTTTTTAGGTTGATATTGAAGTAGATGGATAAAAAGACAAAAGATTTAGTAGATAAAGGAATAATGCTTCCATTAATGGAAGAGTTTTATACAATACAAGGTGAAGGTTCTCATACAGGTACTGCTGCTTACTTTATTAGAGTTGGTGGTTGTGATGTTGGTTGCCATTGGTGTGATGTTAAAGAAAGTTGGAATGCAGATTTACATCCACCAACATTAGCAGATACTATTGTAGAAAATATTACAAAACATGCTAAAACAGTTGTTATAACTGGTGGAGAGCCTTTAATGTGGTCTATGGATTATATTACAGAAGGTCTTCAGAAAAACAATATTAAAACACATATTGAAACTTCTGGTGCGTATTCTTTCTCTGGAAAATGGGATTGGTTTTGCCTTTCTCCTAAGAAAACAAAAATGCCTTTAGCTGAATGTTATAAAGAAGCAGACGAATTAAAAATGATTATTCACAATAAATCTGATTTTGAATTTGCTGAACAAGAAGCTGCTAAAGTTGGTGAAAAATGTGAATTATTTTTACAACCAGAATGGAGTAAAAAAGAAAAAATGACTCCACAAATTGTAGATTATGTGATGAAAAATCCGAAATGGAAAATTTCTTTACAGACTCATAAATACTTAAATATACCTTAATCTTTTTAGAAGCTATTTTTTATTTTCTAAAGTTCTATCAACCAAAAAACAAATTCGTTCAAATTGTTCAGTAATTCCCATATCAGAATTATCAAAACCAATAGCATCTTCTGCTTTCATTAAAGGAGAATCTTCTCTGGTAGAATCAATTCTATCTCTTTCTTCTACATTAAAAAGAATGTCTTTAAATTCAACTTTATCTCCTCTATCAATTAATTCTTTATAGCGTCTTGTTGCTCTTTTATCTGCAGAAGCGGTCATAAATAATTTCAATTCAGCATCAGGAAAAACAACAGTACCAATATCTCTACCATCCATAACAATACCGCTTTCTTTTCCCATTAATTGTTGTTCAGCAACTAATTTTTTTCTTACTTCAGAAATAGTTGCAATTTTACTAACTAATTGAGATACTTCTAAAGTTCTAATATCTTTTTCTACGTTTATATTATTTAAATACATTTCAGCAAAACCTAATTTTTTATTAAATTTAAAGTTTAAAGAAATATTCTTAAGATTTAATATCAAAGCTTCTTTGTCTAAATAAGTTTTACTTACAAGATTATTATTCATTGCAAATAAAGTTACAGCTCTATACATAGCACCAGTATCTACATAAATATAATTATATTTTTTTGCTAATAATTTAGCTATTGTACTCTTACCTGTTGATGAAAAACCATCAATTGCTATAATAATTTTTTTACTCATTTTATCTCGTTCTCTCTAAATCAATTAATAAACTAAAAGTACTAGCATTAGCTGCTGAATGAAATTTAGAATATGCGTAATTAAATTTAAGTTTATTCATTTTAATACCAAAACCAAAAGAAAAACCGCTAAAAGTTCTAGCGTTTTGTAACTTTAATTCAGTAGATCTTCTAAAATTATAACCTAATCTTAAATTTATTGCACTTTCAGGAAAAAGTTCTGCACCAATTACTAAATGTCTAAATGTATTATTTATAAAACCTACATTTTCTTCAGTTACATTTCCCTCTAAATCTGTGGTTTGTTCAGAAGGGTTTGCAACTGATATATTCCATTTTTGTAAATTATTAATTGTACCATACCATTTTAATGGAACATGGTCTAATTGATAAGACCCCCCTATTGCAATTGTAAAAGGCAATTTTTCTTTTACACCATTATAGGTCTTAAATTGAGTCCCCAAATTCCTAGCAACAACTGTTATAACAAAAGGTTGATAAGGATTATTATATAATAGCGCAAAATCTGAAGATATTCCTGTTGATGAAAAATTAGAAATATTTGAAGTTAGTATTCTAATATTAGAACCTATATATAAATGAGAATGAGGTATATTATAAGAATATCCAACTGATATTGCAATATCACTTGCATTAAAATTAGCTGTTTCATTACCTTGTTCATCAGAACCTATCAAAGTACCATAATCTAAATATTGTATACTTCCATGAAAAGTACCAGATCTTCTAGAAAATGAATTAGCATAAGACAATGAACCAATATTAATACCTGCCAAATAACTTGTATAATTAATAGATAATTTGTTTTCTATTTTATCATTTATGATAGAAGGATTCCAAATAGGTTGATTTACATCTTCTAATAAAGTTAATATTTCTCCTCCTAAAGCAGTTTGTCTTGCAGATGTTGATAAATTTAAAAATTGAAATACATTTTCACCACCAACTTGACCCTTAATAGAAAAAAAGGAAAACAAAAAAACTATAAAACTAATATTTTTAAGATTCATTAATTAATAAAGAAACAGTTATAAACCAATAACGAAAATAAGGTATATTATTACAATAACCCCTAACTTTTTAGCAAAAAAAAACCTCAATTCATAAGAATTGAGGTTTTAAAAAAGAAAGGCGGCGACCTACTCTCCCACATAAATGCAGTACCATCGGCGCTATTGGGCTTAACTTCTCTGTTCGAGATGGGAAGAGGTGAGCCCC
>NZ_JBDVJE010000067.1:0-2268 GCF_039939415.1 Polaribacter sp. | reverse complement strand
TAATATATAAAATTTATTAAAAAAATAAGGTAGTAATTTTATATTACTGCCTTTTTTTGTAGAATAGAATTAATTTTTTCGCTTTTAAATAAGTACTATTATCATAAAAAAATAAAATTTAGTCATATAATGAAAACACAGTACAAACATTATCTCACTTTACTTTTAATAAGTATTTTACTATCTAGTTGTAATACGCAAAAAGTACACAGTAACAAAGTACAAAATACTGATAGACCAGAACCTAATGTGGTGCTGTTACTTACAGATGATTTAGGTTGGCAAGATCTAAAAGTTTATGATATAGATGAACCTTCTCCCTACGAAACACCTAATATTGATGCTTTTGCAAAAGAAGGCGTTCAGTTTTGGCAAGCCTACTCTCCAGCTCCTACTTGTGCACCAAGTAGATGTGCAATAATGAGTGGGAATCATCCTGCAAGAGCCCAAAAAACTCATGTTGTAGGTTGAGGACCTCCCACAGTTAATGCAAGTAAAACTGCACAACGTATTATATCTCCTTGGTATAGTGGACGTATGCCAGAAAATGAAATGACTTTAGCTAAAGTTTTGCAACAAAAAGGATATAAAACAGGACATGCTGGTAAATGGCACATGGCCATAAACCACTTTGCTTACCCACAACCTGAAGATCAAGGGTTTGATATTACAACTCATAATCGTGGAGTTACAAGTCCTCAAAAGCCACATAGGCTTACAGATTTTGCAACAAATGATGCTAATGATCCTTATCAATTAGATGAAAATGGATTTCCATTTCACCAAAATAATCAAGATGCGTTAAAGTTCTTAAAAGAGAATAAACAAGATCCATTTTTCTTGTATTATGCTACTTTTTTAGTACATGCACCTATTCATACAAGAAGTAAAGCGCTTTTAGAAAAATATTGTAAAAAATTAGGAGTAGATTTTCCAACAGACCCTAAACATTGGGATTTAAAAGGACAAAAGAATCCATATTATGCTGCTATGGTAGAAATGCTAGATTACTATGTGGGACAAGTTTTTAATTATTTACAAACTACAGATGATCCACGTTGGCCAGGGCATAAATTAAGTGAAAATACGTATGTAATTTTTACTTCTGATAATGGTGGTATGGAAGGGCATCCAGGAGAAGTTTTTACCGATAATTACCCACTAGATAAAGGAAAAATTAATGCTAAAGAAGGAGGGACAAGAGTTCCTTTAATTATTGCAGGTCCTGGAGTTAAAAAAGGAATACAATCAGATGTTGTTGTAAACGGACTTGACTTTTATCCTACCATTTTATCATTATTAAATGTAGAGAAACCTAAGAACAAACATTTTGATGGAGATGATTTATCAACATTATTATTAGAAGATCCTACCGATTCTAAACTAGTTTTAGACAAAAGCGGAAAAGAAAGAAATACGATGATGTGGCATTTTCCACATTCTTCATTTCAAAGTACTTTACGTATTGGCGATTATAAGTTCATTAGAAATTATGATTACAAAAACAACCCTAAAACTCCAGAGTTTGAGTTATACAGATTGTACGATTCTTCTAACGGAACAGCTGAACGTGTTGATATAGAAGAAGCGAAAAATTTAGCAAAAAAAGATGTTAAAAGAACTGAAGAGATGAATAGTAAATTAACATCTATTTTAACAGAAATGAAAGCAAGTTATCCTTCATATAATCCTCATTATGAAAAGGATATGGAACATAAAGAAACTGTGCCTTCTGTACTTTCTTCATCTATTAATAACAGTCAAGTTACTTTTAAATTTAAAGAAAATGGTGCTAAAGTTGTGAATGCTAATTTAATTTACACAACAAATGGTGGAGACCGTTATGAAGAATGGTTTAAAAAGGAAGCACATATAAATTCAGATGCTACAGTTACTGTTACGTTGCCAAAAGGAACAACTCACTATCTAATTAACTTAATTGATGAGCATAATTTTTTAGTAAGTTATCCAGAAATACCAGCAATAAAAAGAATTAAAAGTAAAAAGAAACAGTATTCTGCATATGCTTTAAATACAAAGTAATTAGTTGATTGAATTGGTAAAAACAAAAAAAAACGGGGTCTTCCCCGTTTTTTTAAATCTTTGAATTAAGGTGTATTTGTTTTAGAAACTCAAAAGAACCTTTATTTTCATTGTAGTGTTGTGCTTAAGTGTTATAATATACGTTAGCTACATTCATTTAAAAGATTTGACTATCAAAGAAAAAAGTAACCCTATAGAAATCAAATGGGGATGCATATGATTTCT
>NZ_JBDVJE010000066.1:0-36057 GCF_039939415.1 Polaribacter sp. | reverse complement strand
CTGCAGTATCAAAATCTGTAGAAACCGTTTCTGGATTACAGTTAATCATAATTGTTTCGTAACCACATTCTGCTGCAGCTAAAACACCATGTACACAACAATAATCAAATTCAATTCCTTGACCAATTCTATTTGGACCAGAACCTAAAACAATTATTTTCTTCTTATCAGTTACAATACTTTCGTTGGCAATTGTAATCTCACCATCTGCAGTTTCAATTTCATTTTCGAAAGTTGAATAATAATAAGGCGTTTTTGCTTTAAATTCTGCAGCACAAGTATCTACCAATTTAAATACACGTTGTACTTTTAATTCTTCTCTTTTTGTATAAACTTCGCTTTCTAAACATTTAAGCATATGAGCTATCTGCCTATCCCCATAACCTTTTTGCTTAGCTTCTAACAACAAATCTCTATCAAGAGTGTCAATAGTATACGTAGCAATTTCTTTTTCTAAATGAAATAACTCTTCATATTGTTTTAAATACCACATATCAATTTTTGTGATATCATAAATCTTACTTAAAGGAATTCCTATAGCTATTGCATCATAAATTGCAAAAACACGATCCCAAGATGCATTCGTTAACTTATCTATAATTTGATTATAATCTGTATAACCTTTTCCATCTGCACCTAGACCATTTCTTTTTATCTCTAAAGATTGTGTTGCTTTATGTAAAGCTTCTTGAAAAGAACGTCCAATACCCATAACTTCTCCAACCGCTTTCATTTGTAAACCTAAAGTTCTGTCTGAACCTTCAAACTTATCAAAATTCCAACGAGGTATTTTTACGATTACATAATCTAACGTTGGCTCAAATAAAGCAGAAGTAGATTTTGTAATTCCGTTTTCTAATTCATCTAAAGAATAACCAATTGCTAATTTTGTTGCTACTTTTGCAATAGGATAGCCTGTTGCTTTAGAAGCTAATGCTGATGAACGAGAAACACGTGGATTAATTTCAATTGCAATAATATCTTCTTTTTCGTCTGGAGAAACTGCAAATTGCACATTACATCCACCTTCAAAATCTCCAATAGAACGCATCATATGAATTGCCGTATCACGCATTTTCTGATATGTTTTATCAGAAAGTGTCATTGCTGGAGCAACAGTAATAGAATCTCCTGTATGAATACCCATTGGATCCATATTTTCGATAGAACAGATAATCACTACATTATCGTTTTTATCACGTAATAACTCTAGCTCATATTCTTTCCAACCCATCATTGCTTTATCAATCATCACCTCGTGTATAGGTGATGCTTCTAAACCTCGACTTAATAACTCATCAAAATCTTTAGGATCATAAACAATTGAAGCTCCTGCTCCTCCTAACGTATATGAAGAACGAATAACTAACGGAAAACCAAATTCTTGTGCAATTTCTTTTCCTTTTAAGAAAGAGGTAGCTGTAGCTTGTGGCGCCATAGGAACACCAATCTTAATCATTAACTCTCTAAATTGCTCTCTATCTTCGGTAATATTAATAGCATCAATATCTACACCAATTAACTTTACTTCAAAATCTTTCCAAATTCCTTTATCATCAGCCTCAATACATAAATTTAACGCAGTTTGACCACCCATTGTTGGTAATACAGCATCAATTTGAGGATGTTCTTTTAAAATTTGAATAATAGATTTAGTTGTTAGAGGCAACAGATAAATATGATCAGCCATAGATGGATCTGTCATAATTGTTGCAGGATTCGAATTAATTAAAATAGTTTCGATTCCATCTTCTCTTAAGGAACGTAAAGATTGTGAACCAGAATAATCAAATTCACAAGCTTGACCAATAACAATAGGTCCAGATCCGATAATTAAAACTGATTTGAGGTCTTTTCTTTTTGGCATTGTAAGTTGTTGTGTTGTTTAGTGTTACAAAAATAGTTAGTGCTTAGGTATAAAAAAAGGTGTTACTTAAAAAAAGTAACACCTAATATTAACAAATTGTTAATCATTTATTTTTTATGTTTAGTTTCAGATGAAACAGAAATCTTCTTTCTTCCTTTTGCTCTTCTACGAGCTAATACTTTTCTACCATTAGCAGAAGCCATTCTTTCCATGAAACCATGTTTGTTTCTTCTCTTTCTCTTTGATGGTTGGTACGTTCTTTTTGGCATTATGTGTATTTTTAAAAATCTTCTTTATTATTTTTTTTTGCTCAACAAATTTTACCTCGTTTAAAGCGTGTGCAAATATACAACTGTTTTTAATTATAGCAAACAGTATTTAAAAAAAAATTAAAAAAAATTCTAATCACAAAAATACATTTTTTATAAATGTTTTTACTCTTTTTTATTTGACATAAATTTTAGAGTTAGTACTTTTGCGCAAACCTAAGAATACCATGAATAATACAAAGTACGTTTTTGTAACAGGAGGCGTAACATCATCACTTGGAAAAGGAATTATAGCAGCTTCTTTAGCTAAATTACTACAACAAAGAGGATTTTCTGTAACCATCCAAAAGCTAGACCCTTATATAAATATAGATCCAGGAACTTTAAATCCGTACGAACATGGAGAATGTTATGTTACAGATGATGGAGCAGAAACAGATTTAGATCTTGGTCATTATGAACGATTTTTAAACATTCCTACAAGTCAAGCTAATAATGTTACTACTGGAAGAATTTATCAATCTGTAATAAACAAAGAACGTAAAGGTGAGTTTTTAGGAAAAACTGTACAGGTAATTCCTCATATTACAGATGAAATTAAACGTAGAATTCAAATTTTAGGAGAAACTGGTGATTTTGATATTGTAATAACTGAAATTGGTGGAACCGTTGGTGATATAGAATCTTTACCATATGTTGAATCTGTAAGACAAATGTTATGGGAAAAAGGCGAAGAAAATGCTATTGTAATACATTTAACACTAGTTCCTTATTTAGCAGCTGCAGGTGAGTTAAAAACAAAGCCTACACAACACTCTGTAAAAATGTTAATGCAAAGTGGTGTGAGTCCAGACATATTAGTCTGTAGAACAGAACATGAAATTTCTGAAGATATTAAACGTAAACTAGCGTTGTTTTGCAATGTTAAAAAAGAAGATGTTATACAATCTATAGATGCAGAAACTATTTATGATGTACCTAACTTAATGTTAGAACAAGGTTTAGACGAAGTAGTTTTAAGAAAATTTAATTTATCTACAAAAAAGCAACCTGAATTAAAAATTTGGAATGAGTTTGTTAGAAAACATAAAAATCCAAAATCTGAAGTTGAAATCGCTTTAATTGGTAAATATATTGAGTTACAAGATTCTTATAAATCTATTACAGAAGCTTTTATTCATGCTGGTTCTACACATGAAACTAAGGTAAAGGTACGTTGGGTACATTCAGAAAGTCTAACACCTAAAAATGCTGAAAAAAAACTAAAAGGTGTTAATGGTATTTTAGTTGCACCTGGTTTTGGTGATAGAGGTATTGAAGGAAAAATAAGAGCTGTAAGATATGCAAGAGAAAATGACATTCCATTTTTTGGGATTTGTTTAGGAATGCAAATGGCGGTAATAGAATACTCTAGAAACATTTTAGGCTTAGAAAGTGCTAATTCTACAGAAATGAATAAAGGCACAAAAAACCCTGTTATTAATTTAATGGAAAGCCAAAAAGATATTACAGAAAAAGGCGGAACCATGCGTTTGGGAGCTTGGGATTGTGAATTAAAAAAAGATTCTAAAATATTTAATGCATATAAATCTGAATTAATTAGCGAGCGCCATAGACATCGTTATGAATTTAACAATGCTTATTTAGAAGAAATTGAAGCTGCTGGTTTAAAAGCAACAGGTATAAACCCTAAAACTGGTTTAGTAGAAGTTGTTGAAATACCAGAACATTCTTGGTTTGTTGGTGTACAATATCATCCAGAATATAAAAGCACAGTTTTAAATCCACATCCTTTATTTGTAGACTTTATTAAAGCCGCTTTAAAACAATCTAAAAAATAATTTAGGAACACTATTTGAACTATAATAGGCATATAATATAAAGCAGAAAAAAAGAAAACAAAACTGCTTTTTCACTACATTTGTCGCGTTTTTATCAAAAGTTTTTTTTGATTTAATGACAAAATGACAATTTATAAATATGGAACAAAAAAAATTCGACGTCAATTCTTTTATAGGAATGATTTTATTAGCAGGTATTGCTTTTTGGTGGATTAACTCTACAAAACTAGATGAATCTGCTATTGATACTGCTACAAAAACAGAACAAATTATTGAGGCAGAAAAAAACACATCTAATACTACTTCTGAGATTAAACCTGTTTTTGAAAACGATTCTTTAAAACAAGTTGCTTTTGTTAATAAATTGGGCGCTTTTGCTCAAAGTGCTATAAATGGTTCAGAAGGAAATTCTGTTTTAGAAAATGAATTAGTAAAATTAACTATAAATAATAAAGGTGGGCAAATTATAGAAGCTCAAATTAAGAATTATAAAACGCATGATTCTTTACCTTTATATATGATAAAAGATAAGAACGCATCTTTTAACATTAACTTTGGTACTAAAGATAATAGAATTTTAAATACCAAAGATTTATTTTTTGAACCAACGATTTCTAAAAACGGTGAAAACATTATCGTTTCTATGAAATTAAAAGTATCTGACACTCGGTTTTTAGAATACAGATATGAAATGAAACCAAATGATTATATGGTTAATTTCGCAGTTAGATCTCAAGGTTTAAGCTCTGTAATAAACTCTTCTACTCCTATTAATTTAGATTGGTCATTAATTGGGTATAGACATGAAAAAAGTTTAAAGACAGAAAACACCATGTATTCTAAACTTTACTATAAAGCAGATGGTGAGGTTGATGATCTTAACCCTAATGACACAGAAATTGTAAATAATGTAAATTGGGTTTCTTACAAACAACACTTCTTTTCTTCTAGTTTATTATCTAACACTCCATTAAATAACGCAACAGTAATATCTACAGATTTAGTAAAAAATGAAGAAATAGATACTGTTTATACAAAAAAATTCGAATTAAAAACTCCTTTGGATTTATCTAATGGAGAATTAAATTATAACATGAAATGGTTTTACGGGCCAAGTGATTATAATTTATTAAAAACTTTTGAAGGTACAGATTTAGATCAAACCGCAGATTTAGGTTGGGGAATTTTTGGTTTCTTAAACAGAACAATATTCTATCCTGTATTTAATTTATTAAAAGGGTTTTTATCTAACTACGGATTGATTATTATTTTAATGACCATTGTTGTTAGAATTATTATGTCTCCATTAGTTTACAAATCTTATTTATCTAGTGCAAAAATGAAGGTTATTAGACCAGAACTAACTGCATTAAATGAAAAATATCCTGGAAAAGAAAACGCAATGAAGCGCCAGCAAGAAACCATGGCTATTCAAAGAAAAGCAGGTGTAAGCATGTTATCTGGCTGTATACCAGCACTATTACAAATGCCAGTATTCTTTGCATTGTTTAAATTTTTTCCTACAAACTTATCTTTAAGACAAGAAAGCTTTTTATGGGCACCAGATTTATCTTCTTACGATGTTATTTTTAAGCTTCCTTTTACCATTCCTTGGTATGGAAACCACGTAAGTTTATTTCCAATATTGGCTTCTGTAGCTATTTTCTTTTACATGAAAATGAACCAGAGTCAGCAAGCAAATATGCAAGCACCTACCCAAGAAGGAATGCCAGATATGGGAAAAATGATGAAGTATATGATTTACTTCTCTCCTATTATGATGTTATTCTTTTTTAATAATTATGCAAGTTCTTTAAGTTTATATTATTTTGTCTCTAACTTACTTACAATTGCAATTATGTTAGTAATTAAAAACTATGTAATTGATGAAGATAAAATTCATGCACAGATAGAAGAAAACAAGAAAAAGCCAGAAAAAGCAAAAAGTAAATTCCGTCAGAGAATTGACGATGCTATGAAACAAGCTCAAGAACAACAAGCGCAACAAAAAAGAAAAAAATAAGATTCTTTTTTTATTAAATATTAACTAAAAACCTAAAACGTCTAGTTTTAGGTTTTTATTTAGAAACATTTTAAATATTACTAAATTCACATTTATATTGTAAATAATAATAGATATTCATAAAAAAAGTGTATATTTAAAAGAAAAAATGTATAAGAAAAACTTCTACATCTTACTTTTATTTTATTTAACTTTTAATAAAGTATATTCTCAATCTTCATATTGTACACCTATTCAGACTGGTTCTAACAATTCTTTTTATATCAGTAAAGTAAATATTGCAGATATTTTTAACACCTCAGATAACTCTGCAAATGTTTTTGAGTATTACAACACAATTGCTACAGATGTTATAGTAGGTGAATCTTACGCTACTTCAATCACTTATAAAGCTCAGAATTACAATCAAAATACTCTTAAGGTATGGATTGATTTTAATGGTGATGGTGACTTTAGTGATTCTAATGAAACTGTTTATTCTTATACAACAAGAGAACCTTTTAGTGAAGATGGAATAATAAGAAATTTTCAAATATCTATACCTTCATCTGCAACAACAGGAGAAACAAGAATGCGTGTTGCTATTAATAGAAATAATTTAAATGACGCTTGTGATGGAACGTGGCAAGAAGGTGAATTTGAAGACTATAAAATCATCATAAAACCATCACCTATTTCACCAACAGCAAATTGTGTTGGTGCTATTAATTTAAGTTTAGATATTTTAGGAAATGCTTCAATTACTGCTAATGATGTAAATAATAATTCTTTTGATGATTTTGATGCTCCTGAAGATTTAATTTTAACTTTAGATAAATATAATTTTGATTGCAGTAATACTTCTTCTCCAAACACAATAACACTAACCGTAACAGATACTGATGGATTATCATCTACATGTACAACAACAGTTAATATTAGTCCTTATTCAGGTAGTTTTGTAACACCTGTTATAGACGAGGTTACAGAATATTGTTTTTATTCTGCAGCAGCTCCTGTTATGAATTTTCAATGTGGACAAGAAATTGTAGCTACAACTACAGATACTACTACTTTTAACACAGCTGGAATTTATTATATAGATTGGGTATTTAATAATGGATCTACAACAGAAACTAGTACAGAAAAAGTTACCATACTTACACCTTCTACACCAACAAATATTACTGTTACAAACATTAGTGAAACTACAGCAAAAATTAATTGGGATTCACCAGATACAGGTACTTTTAATATTAGATACAGGTTAAATGGCTCCACAGATACTTGGACAGAAACTACAGCCACCACCACTTCTAAAATAATTACAGGTTTAGATGATGGCTTTACTTATGAAGTACAAATTAAAACCATTTCTAGCTGTGGTACTTATAGTAACTTAACAGTTTTTACTACTGTAGAAGTACAATATTGTGATAACAATGTTAACCTAAATAAAGACAATCAATATTATATATCTAATGTAAATGTTGGTAATATTAATAATTCTAGCAGCTCTAGCGCAAGCGTGTACGAATATTACAATTCAATTTCAACAGAATTAGCGATAGGAGAAACATTTTCTGGAGACATTACTTATACAAGAGCAAGTCATAACACTACTTTTGTTGTTGTTTGGATTGATTTTAACAATAATGGAGATTTTACTGATGCAGGTGAAGAAATATTAAGTGTAACCAACACTAATGACAGTAATTCTGTATTTACTATACCCTTAACCAATATTTTAGTACCTAGTAATGCTACTTTAGGTAAAACAAGATTAAGAGTTAGTATAAAGAAAAGTGCTGCTCCTACTTCTGCTTGTAATTTTGATCATCAAGCAGGTGAAATAGAAGATTATGATGTGTTTTTAACAGCTGTAGACGATACTTCTTTTGAATCTGCATTAATTTCTCAAGTATATAACTATAATAATGTTGATAATTGGATAGAAATTACAAATACAAATAGTACAGAAACTATTCCTGCAAATAAAATTGCACTAGCGTTATATAAAGACAAAAGTGGAGACCAAAGCAATGTTACACCTGATGCAACTTATCTAGTAAATTCAATAATTAACCCTCAAGAATCTATTTTAATTAAAAAACCTTCATCTACTATTACAAATGTAACTGGTTTAGAAATTGAAAACTCTGCAATAACTGATTTTAACGATAATAATGATATATTAATTATCACTAAAAAAACAGATGCTACTGCATGGGAAAATAGATTTGATGTTGTTACAAATATTAATAATAATAGCTCTTTAGTTAGAAGTGACCAAGTAACAATATATAATTCAAGTTATACAAATACTGAATGGATAGAATTTGTAGACGATAATTTATCAACAACAACAAATCCGCCAGAAAGACATCCACATGCACCTTTAATTTCTGAAGTGATAAATGCCAATGCTACGTCAAACGTAAAACTAGGTATTCATAAAATAAATAACACTGTAATAGCAAACGATGTCTGGTCTAATGGTTACCCAGATAGATCTAGAAACGTTTTAATTAATCAAGATCTAAGTTTTTCAGATAAATTAAGTGCTAAAAACCTTGAAGTTTCTTCAGCATTTAAATTAGCAATCTACAATAACTTACTAGTTGTAACAGATAGTATTAATTTAAATACAAATTCAGAAATTAAACTTTCTGGTACATCACAATTAATACAGACTCATACTAGAGTTACGAAGAGTATTTTAGGAGATGGAAGATTATTTGTAGATCAGAACTCTACAGTTAATAGTAAATATAGATACAATTATATGTCTTCTCCAGTATCTTCTTCAATTAATTCTGATTCATATACTATTGCTGACGTATTGAAAGATGGAACCATACCTACAACTATAAATTCTGTTGCAAAAAATATTAATTTTATAAGTGGTTATGATGGGAATTTTTTAAATTCTCCTACAGAAGCTATTAAAATTGCAGATTATTGGATTTATACTTATGATTTTGACGGAACAGCTTCTAATTATAATCATGTTTATAGTTCTGGAGCAATAAACTCTGGTAAAGGTTATCTTATAAAAGGTCCTGGGAGAGCCCAAAACTACACTTATACAGGTACTATTAATGATGGAAATTATAGTTTTAATACTACAGGAAATTTATCTGTTTTATTAGGTAACCCCTATGCTTCTGCGATTAACAGCAAAAAATTTATAGAAGATAATTTAGATGCAATAACAGGCACGCTTTATTTTTGGGAACATACTGGAGAAGAATCTACACAAGGTAATGAAGGCCATTATTATTCTGGCTATATTGGTGGTTATGCAACAAGAAATCTTAATGTAGGGCTTTCCGCTAATAATGTTTCTTCTAATTCGACTGCTCTTACTTATTATAATTACAATATCGAAGCAGAAAACGCTACTCTTGGAGGAGAAAGTAGCATTGAAGAAAATGCTGTATTATTAGAAAAAATAAATGATAGTTTAACTTTTAAAAATATTAATTCTAATAAAAGTGCAGATACTTTAAGAGTTTCTTATAAATCTTTAACAAATACTAATTTCGAATTTTATATAAACGGTTTATTAGAAAAAACACAAATTCTCCCTGCAACAGGAACTACTTATGATACAATACTAATACCATTACAAGTTAATAGTTCAGATATACTTTTACTAAAATTAAAAGAAAATAAAACAATAAATATTGATAAAATTATTTTTAGGTACTTAACAACATATTCTCAACCTGAGCAATACATACCAATAGCTCAAGGATTTTTTATTTCAACTGATGGAGATGGTGGAACAATTACTTTTAATAACTCGCAAAGAGAATTTATAACAGAAGGAAATAACTCTATATTTTTAAAAACAAATAAAAATAAGAATCAACAATATAAAAAAACCGATAATAATGAGCCTATTTTAAAAATAGAGATGAATTATGTAGACAGTAATAACTTAAATAGAACAAGAAAATTAGGAATTTCTTTTAAAAGTAACAATTCTTTAAATTTTGAAAAAGGTTACGACAGTGAATTGTTCGATTTAAATGAAACAGACTTTTTCTGGAGAATTCATTCAAATGATGCAAAATATGTAATTGTAGGTGTACAAGAAATAAGTGATGATTTAGAAGTTCCTATTGGTATTATTTTAAACACTCAAAAAGAACTAAATTTTAAAATTTACCAGTGGAATTTACCAAGTAAAAATGTTTATTTAATTGACAAGTTAACAAACAATTATTATCTATTAAATAATAATCAAATAAAATTAAATCTTAATTCAGGAGAATATTTAGATCGATTTTACTTAGGTTTTAATAATGGCACATTACAAACAACAAACATTATTAATACCAATGATGTATATATTTTTTATGATAAAAATTTAAAAGAAATTAATATACAAACAAATAAACAACCCTATGTTAACAAGGTAAAATTATATTCAATTCTTGGTAAAGAAATTAATAGTTGGAGTATTGATGATAAGAATAAAGATATAAAACTAAAAATAAATACTACTTCTCAATCGATATACATTTTAAAATTAACAACAAATAACGGAACTGTTTCTAAAAAAATATTACTTAATTAATTTTTATAAAAACAACATTCATTTTACTATGTTAAAGATTAACAATCTCTATAAATGATAAATGAATTAATCTCTTTTTAAATTAATAAGATTATAAAATAATTACTCAATTACTTTTAGTTAAGTAATAAAATGAAAAACAGAAAATAGCTTCTAAAAAATTAATCTTTAGAGTTAGGGGTTTCTTTACGCTCTTTAATTTTTCGTGTACCTTCATACAATTCGTACTTTACAAACTTACAATCTAAATCTCCATTTTTAAGTGCAATTCTTTTAGAAGTTCTTAGTCCAACTGCTTTTAAAGCTTGTACATCTGATGTTATCAACCACGCTGTAGAACCTGGATAATTATGTTTAAGCGTATCTCCTATTTTTTTGTAAAACTCTTCTGTGTCTATGTTTAAACGTTCTCCATAAGGTGGATTGAACAAAATAGTTGTGTTACCAAAAACTTCTTTGGTAGAATTAAAAAAGTTTACATGATGCACACCAATAAACTCATCTAAATTTGCACTAACAATATTTGCTTTTGCTTTTTGTACTGCAGATGGTGCTTTATCAAAACCCATAATTTTAAAATGAGAATTTCTTATTTTTTTTAACAAAGCGTCTTGTATAGTAAAATACAAGTCTTCATCGTAATCTTTCCAGTTTTCAAAAGCAAAGAGTTTTCTGTTGATGTTTGCAGGAATATTATTGGCAATCATTGCTGCTTCAATTAAAATTGTCCCAGAACCACACATGGGGTCAATAAAATTTTCATCGCCAGTATATCCAGACAATAAAACCATACCCGCAGCCAAAACTTCGTTTATTGGTGCAATATTGGTAGCAGTTCTGTATCCTCTTTTGTGTAAAGAATCTCCAGAAGAATCTAAAGAAACTGTTAACCAATCTTTTTGAATATGCACATGTATTTTTACATCTGGATATTTTAAATCTACATTAGGTCTTTTATGGTATTTATGACGAAAATAATCTGCGATAGCATCTTTAGATTTTAAAGAAATATAATGCGAATTAGAAGTAAAATTTTTAGAGTTTACAACTGCACCAATAGCAAAAGTACCATCAGCTTCTAAATAATTTTCCCATTTAATTTTCTGAATAGCTTCGTATAAATCTTCTTCGTCGTAAATTTTACAGGTTTTAATCGGTTTTAAAATTCTTACAGCCGTTCTTAAAGCAATATTTGCTTTGTACATAAAACCTTTGTCACCTCTAAAAGAAACGCTTCTTACACCTTCTTTTACATCTTGTGCGCCTAATTTTTTAAGTTCGTCTGCTAAAACACCTTCTAAACCAAAAAGTGTTGTTGCTGTCATTTTAAAATCTCTATTCATACTCATAAAATTGACTGCAAAAATACTATTTAAAAATAGCTTTTACAGTAATTAAGAAATTCATTTTAAGAAACGTAAGTTTTAATTACTTTTACAGCTAGAAACTATACAAAAGTTATAAGTTATAAAACAAAAAAATCAATCTTAATAGTTTGAGAAAATACAGGTATATTATATTATAAATGAAACAAAAAGATTGGTTTACAGATTGGTTTAACACACCTTATTATCATATACTTTATAAAGATAGAAATGATAAAGAAGCGCAATTGTTTATGAAAAACATTACTACTTTTTTAAACTTGCCAAAAACAACTCATATTTTAGACTTACCATGTGGTAAAGGGCGTCATTCTGTATTTTTAAACTCTTTAGGTTTTAAAGTTACTGGTGGAGATTTAGCTGAAAATAGTATAAAAGCTGCTAAAAAATTTGAAAATGATACTTTACATTTTAAAGTTCATGATATGCGCCAACCTTTTAATAATAAATACGATAGTATTTTTAATTTGTTTACTAGCTTTGGGTATTTTAAAGATGATAAAGAAGATATTTTAATTCTTCAGAATATTAAAAACGGATTAAATACAAATGGTTTTTTTGTTTTCGACTTTTTAAATGCTGAAAAAGTAAAACAAAATTTAGTTACTAAAGAAACAAAAGTTGTTGATAATATTACTTTTAACATAAAAAGAGAAATTAAAAATGGTTTTATTTTAAAGCAGATTTCTTTTTTTGCTGATGGAAAAAATCATTCTTATACAGAACAAGTAAAATATTTAGATCTTAAAAAAATGACTTCCTTTTTAAAAAAAGTAGGTTTTACAATAACAAATACTTTTGGAAATTATAATTTAGATAATTTTGATTCAAAAACTTCAGATAGATTAATTATTATTGCAAAATGAGTTACATCCTTTTAATAACTTCTGTTTTTATTGGTTCTTTATTGGTTTTTATTTTAAAACCATCTCATAAAGTTGTACGCTTATTATTAGCTTTTAGTGGCGCATATTTACTATCTGTCACTATTTTACATTTATTACCTGAGGTATATTCTACCTCTACAGAATATAAAAAAATTGGTATTTTTATTCTTGTTGGAATTATCATTCAGTCTGTTTTAGAGTCTTTCTCTAAAGGTGCAGAACATGGACATATTCATATACATTCTAATGGAAAAAAGTTTCCGACATTGTTATTTATAAGTTTATCTATTCATGCTTTTTCAGAAGGTTTACCAATTCATAATACTGGTGATAATTTATTGTGGGCAATTGTAGTTCATAAAATACCAATTGCAGTAGTTTTAACAACGTTTTTAATAAACACCAAATACTCTAAACTACATACTTTTATTTTTTTAATTGTATTTGCATTAATGAGTCCTTTAGGGGTTTTATTAGGTGATAAAATTCATTTTTTCTCAACATATGCAACCGAAATTACAGCATTCATAATTGGAGTTTTCTTACATATTTCTACAATTATTCTTTTTGAAAGCACTGAAAACCATAAATTTAACTTACAGAAATTTATTGCCATTCTTTTAGGTGTAATGCTTACCATTTTTACTTTGTAGTTTTTTACTTATATTTATTGAAGTTAAAATACCTATTTGTAGGTATATAATTTTTACAAAATTTACTTAAATTTGAAAATAACATAATTACTTAATTAATGGTAAAATATTTTACTTTATTAGAAATCAGAGAGTTTTTAAAAAATAACTATCTAGACTTATTTAATAAATATGAGAATTTAACATTATTGTATCCTTTAAAAATTAAAGAAAATCTATATGAGTTAAAAGGTAATATTGACTTTAAATTAGAAAAAAAAAAATCAAATCTAATTGTTAATAAAAATATAGAATATAATGATATAATAATCCCAATTTCTGATGGAAATACATTTATTCCCCTTTCAAATGAAACCAGTTTAAATAATATTAAAGTAGGTGATAGAATTAGAAATAAAGTAACATCATATAAAAGTGGAAGTGTTGGTTTTGTTTTTCAAATTAGAGATACTGAATCTTTTTTTCTAGTTACAAATCAACATGTTATAGGTCGAAATTATAAAGATAATGATATTATACAAAAAATTATTTCAAAAAAAGATCATCCAACAAAGTATAGAAATATCGGCACTTACTATGATGGAGTTGTTTCTAGCTATTTAGATTTAGCAATTGTTGAATTAACGGAAGAATTTAATCCAACAGAAAATGATGAGGTTTTTATAACTCAGAATATTATAGACTGTCAAAGAATTTTTATTAATAATATTACTCAAAATATTGTGTCTACTTACGCATATGTAAAAACTAGTAAAAAGAATAGTGATTTTTATGACCCTCCTATTATTCTAAAAGAACAAATAATTACAAATTATAAAATGTTTAGAGGAGATTCTGGTTCTCTTGCTATAAACTCAAGTAACGAAGCAATTGGTTTACTATTTGCAAAAAACACAAAATTTTCGGTATTAAATAATATTAACAACGTTATTAAGTACATATGTCATAAATTAAATATTAAAAAAGAAAATATAAAGATAATTAATCAATTTAATACTTAAAAATGGAACTACAAAACTTTAATTTAGATTTAAGACCTGACAAAGGTTTTCAGGTTGTTTGTGCTTATTCTGTAGCTAAAAATGCTTTTATGATATTAGGAGAATTTAATACTGAAAGAATAGCTCGTACAAAAAAAGTAAAAATTAAAACAATAAACTTTGCTATTAAATATCTAAATAATGATATCAGATATGTTGTTTTAAAACACTCGTTTGAGTTTATACCAATCGATAATATGGGGCTACCGGGTGTTAAAATATGTTTAAAAACTTCAGATAATCCAAATTTTGATGTAGCTAAATTTGAATTCTCACCACCTTTAGAAGTTAATATAGGAGGAAATGGAAAACTACGTTTTCATTTAGATTTTTCTGAAGATTGTGGGGGTGATACGACAAATGTTGGTGGTTGGCCTTGTTTAACAAATAAACTAGTATAATATTTGAAGAAAACATTATCATTACTATTATTATTAATTCTTTTCAATGGATACTCTCAAGAAGTAAAAAAAATACTTCTTGAGAGTTTTCATTATACCAATACATATCAACTAGACTCTGCATTAAATTATAATTCAAAAATTGATAATAAAAATTTAAGGGACCTTTTAAATTTAAATGTAAATTTTTTAAGATTTGGTAAAATTAGTAATAGAGACATTAATATTTTAAATAGTTTTAAGACCAAAGATTCTACTATTAAAGTTATATATAATATTCTTAAGGGAGATTATTTTTTGAATAATTTTCTAGGAAGAGATGATAAAGCTTTAGAATATTATACTAAAGCTTACAAGGCATCAATTAACTCTAATGATACTTTATTATTATGCGAATCACTTAAAAAGTTAGTTTATTACACACTTAAGTTTAATAGAGATAGTTTAATTTTAAAAAGATACAATAAAAATCATAAAAAATATATTTACAATACTAATGAAGAAGTCTTTTTTTTAATAAACCAATTAATTTATAAAATTCAAGTTTCTGCTAACTCAGAAAATCCATCACCAATTAATCAAAAATATTTTGATCATGCTTTAAAAAAAGCATTAAGTACTAAAAATAAAATACTAGAAGCAAATATTTATCATTTAATGGGGTTAAACTTTGCTTATTTTAAAAAAGAATATAATAAAGCTACAAAATATTATACTAAGGCCTATTCTATCTATGTAAAATATAAAGATGAGGCTTTTGCTCAACATAGAATTTTTAATTATTATATAAGCTTAGGTGCTATAAATTTTATGAGAAAAAAATTTAATGAATCTATAAAGCAATTAAAAATTGCAGAAAAAAATCAGGTTATCGCAAATAAAAAAAGAGATGTTGAATCAATGTATATGTGGTTTCATCTTTCGTATTCTGGTTTGAAACAATATAACATAGCTTATAAATATTCATTAAAAGAAAAAAAAATAAGTGATAGCATAAATCAAATTGAAAAAGATGTAAAATTAAATGATTTAAACATAAAATATCAAACTTCCCAAAAAGAAAAAGAAAATCTTCAATTAAAAATAGACAAAGAAAAAAATAGAAACCTTCTTATAGCTTCTCTCATATTTATCTTTACTGGTGGTATTATTTCTATTTTAGCTGTAAAAAGTTCCAAAAGAAAAAGAAAATTAGCAGAACAACTAAAACAACTTGAGGTTCAAAAAAATCTTACACTTTTAAAAGAACAAGAACTAACTACCATAAATGCTATGGTAGATGGACAAGAAAAAGAACGTAAAAGAATAGCTGAAGATTTGCATGATAATTTAGGAAGTGTTTTAGCAACCTTAAAGTTGCATTTTGAAAACCTAAAAATAAACCGTGAAAAGCAAAAGATTAACCAAGAAACTTTGTTTGATAAAACAGAGGGGTTAATTGATGAAGCTTATCTAAAAGTAAGAAGTATTGCACATGCTAAAAATGCTGGTGTAATTGCTAATCAAGGCTTACTAACTGCAGTAATAATAATGGCAGAGAAAATATCTTCTGCCGATAAAATTAAAATTGAAGTTATTCATTTTGGTTTAGACAAGCGTTTAAAAAATAGTTTAGAAATAACCATTTTTAGAATTATTCAAGAATTAATAACCAATATTCTTAAACATGCTGATGCTCAAATTTCTACCATCAATATTTCTTTATTTGATAAAAATCTCAATATTATAATTGAAGATGATGGAAAGGGTTTTGATATAAATAAAGTAAATCTAAAAAACGGAATGGGAATTAGTTCAATAAATACAAGAGTAGAACATTTAAACGGAACATTTAAAATAGATTCTAGTATAGGAAAAGGAAGCTCTATAATTATTGACATTCCTATTTTTTAACTCCTTAGTTGTAGGTATTATTAATAGTTTTAAAATATGTATTTTTATAAAAAAAGACTATGATTACAATTATTATGGCAGAAGATCATCAAATGTTAATAGATGGTGTAAAATCTTTCTTTGAATATGATGATAAAATTAATATTATAGACACTGCAAATGACGGAGAAGAATTGGTAAAATTGGTAACTTTAAAACAACCTAAAATGGTAATTACAGATATTAGAATGCCAATTATGGATGGAATACAAGCTACAAGAATTATAAAAAAACAACTTCCTCATATTCATGTTTTAGCAATGACCATGTTTGATCAACCAGATGCAATTAAACAAATGTTAGATGCAGGTGCAACTGGTTATATTTTAAAAAATTCAGGAATTAAAATGTTATCTAATGCTATATCAACTGTGGCTAATGGAGAAACTTTTTTTGACCCAAATGTTGCCTTCAATTTTATGAATAGCTATATAAATAATAATGTAACTATAGGAGAAACAGATAAGATTACATTATCTAACAGAGAAAAAGAAATTCTCAATTTAATTTCTAACGGAAAAACTTCTAAACAAATTTCTGAAGCATTATTTATTGCAAAAACAACAGTAGACACACATAGAAAAAATATGATTCGTAAATTAAATTTATCTTCTGGTAGTGAATTGGTTAAATATGCAATTGATAAAAAATACCAATTCTAATTTGCTACTTCATTAATAAATTTAATTCGCATTAAACGCAATTCTTCTTCATCATAATCACCATCAAATTCATCTAAAGCATCCTGAATTCTATCAGTTTCTGCTTCCATAAAATAATCATGAATTTCTTCTTGCTGATCTTCATCTAATAAATCATCTAATGAGTAATCAATATTTAACTTAGTGCCAGAAAAGATAATCATTTCCATTTCTTTAATTAAAGCACTCATTTCTAAACCTTTTGATTTCGCAATATCTATTAAAGGTAGTTTTTTATCTGTGTTTTGAATAATAAATAATTTTAAACCAGAATTTGTTCCTGTACTTTTAACAATTAAATCATCTGGTCTTAAAATATCATTTTCTTCTACATAACTTCCAATTAATTTTATAAATTCTTTTCCAAATTTTCTAGCTTTACCTTCTCCTACTCCATGAACCGTAGATAGTTCTGCTAAAGTAATTGGGTATTTTAAAGCCATATCATCTATAGAAGGGTCTTGAAAAACAGCAAAAGGTGGAACACCTAGTTTATTGGCAACTTTTTTACGTAAATCTTTTAAAATTTTTATTAATTTTTCATCAGAAGCACCTCCTGAAGATTTAGAATTTGTAATTATTGAATTATCATTCTCTTCATTATAAGTATGATCTTCAGTCATCATAAAAGAAACAGGGTTATCTATAAACTCTTTACCTTTTTCTGTTAACTTAATAACACCATATTGTTCTATCTCTTTTTTAATTAAATGTATCACCAAAACTTGTCTAATTAATGCCATCCAATAAAGAGCGGTTTTATCTTTTCCATTACCAAAAAATGGTTGTAAATGCGTTTTATGAGAAGTTAAAAGCGCATTTTCTTTACCAACAATTGTATTTACAATTTCTTTTGCTTTGTACTTTTGTAAGGTATTCTTAACCACTTTTAGTAAAAAAACTACATCTTCTTTGGCTTCATGTTTTTTCTTCGGGTTTCTAGAGTTGTCATCCATATCTGCTCCATCTCCATTTTCTACATCAAATTCTTCTCCAAAATAATGTAACAGATATTTACGCCTATTCATAGATGTTTCTGCATAACCAACAACTTCTTGTAAAAGTGCATGCCCAATTTCTTGTTCTGCAACAGGTTTACTTGCCATAAATTTTTCTAGCTTTTCTATGTCTTTATACGCATAAAATGCTAAACAATACCCTTCTCCATCATCTCTACCTGCTCTACCAGTTTCTTGGTAATAACTTTCTAAACTTTTAGGAATATCATGATGTATAACAAAACGTACATCTGGTTTGTCAATTCCCATACCAAATGCAATAGTTGCAACAACAACATCACAATCTTCCATCAAAAACATATCTTGGTGTTTTACACGTGTTTTTGCATCTAAACCAGCATGATAAGGCACCGCTTTAATACCATTTACTTGTAAAATTTGAGCTATTTCTTCTACTTTTTTTCGACTTAAACAATAAATAATACCAGATTTACCTTCTCTTTGTTTTACAAAACGGATAATATCTTTTTCTACTTCTTTGGTTTTTGGTCTAACTTCATAAAATAAATTTGCTCTATTAAATGAAGCTTTAAATCTATTAGCATCAGAAATGCCCAAAGTTTTTAAAATATCTTCTTGTACTTTTTCTGTTGCAGTTGCTGTTAAACAGATAATAGGCACATTATCTATTGCTTTAATTATATGCTTTAAATTTCTATATTCTGGTCTAAAATCATGCCCCCATTCAGAAATACAATGTGCTTCATCAATGGCAACAAATGAAATTTTTTGAGACTTTAAAAAAGCTACATATTCTTCTTTTATTAAAGATTCTGGTGCTACGTATAAAAGCTTTGTAATACCGTTAGATATATCTTCTTTTACTTGACTTATTTCTGTTTTATTTAATGATGAATTTAATACATGGGCCACACCATTATTCTCAGAAATACCTCTAATGGCATCTACTTGATTTTTCATTAAAGCAATTAATGGAGAAACTACAATTGCAGTTCCTTCAGACATTAAAGCTGGTAGCTGATAACAAAGAGATTTCCCTCCTCCTGTTGGCATTATAACAAAAGTGTTATTACCATCTACAATACTTTTTATTACTTTCTCTTGTAATCCTTTAAATTTATTAAAACCAAAGAATTTTTTTAGAGGACTATATAAATCCATTTATATAAATATTTATTTTTAAATTTATAATCAATTCACAAACATACTATAATTTTTGCTCTAACTATTTTTTATAGTAAATTTGCTCATTTCTTAATCTAAAGATATAACTTTTTTTTATTCTGATAAAATACAATACTATTGAAAAAAACAAACTCTATTATTAAAACTGCTAAAGAAACCATTTTAATAGAAAGTAATGCTATAGCTAATTTAGCAAATTTAATTGATGACAGCTTTGAAGATGCCGTTAAATTTATTTTAAATTCTAATGGAAGAGTTATTGTAACAGGAATTGGTAAAAGTGCAAATATTGCTACTAAAATTGTAGCAACATTGAATTCTACTGGCACACCAGCAATTTTTATGCACGCTGCAGATGCTATACATGGTGATTTAGGTAATGTTCAAAAAGATGATGTTGTTATTTGCATTTCTAAAAGTGGAAACACACCAGAAATTAAAGTTTTAGTGCCATTAATTAAAAATTATGGAAACAAAATAATAGCAATTACCGGAAATACAAACTCTTATTTAGGTGAGCATGCAGACTTTACATTAAATGCATTTGTAGAAAAAGAAGCTTGCCCAAACAATTTAGCTCCAACAACCAGTACAACTGCTCAATTGGTTTTAGGAGATGCTCTAGCAATCTGTTTACTAAATTTAAGAGGATTTACTAGTAAAGATTTTGCTAAATATCATCCAGGAGGTGCTTTAGGTAAACGTTTGTATTTAAGAGTAGCTGATTTAGTAGAAAATAATGAAATACCTAAAGTTAATGTTGCTGATACTATTGCAAATGTAATTATAGAAATTTCTGCAAAAAGATTAGGTGTTACTGCAGTTCTTAATAATAATGATTTGGTTGGTATTATAACTGATGGTGATATTAGAAGAATGTTATCAAAAACTACAGAAATTAATCAGTTTACAGCAAAAGATATAATGGGTAAAAATCCAAAAACGATACTTTTAGATGCTATGGCTATTGATGCTCTAACCACTATGGAAAACAACAGTATTAGTCAAATGTTGGTTGTAGATAATAATAAAAAATATGTTGGTGTTGTGCATTTACATGATTTAATTAAAGAAGGAATTTTCTAATGGCAGAAACACAAAAAGAAATGTCCTTTTTAGGTCATTTAGAAGAATTAAGATGGCATTTGGTAAGAAGTGCTTCTGCAATATTTATATTAGCTATAGGCTTTTTTATGTTTGCAGAACAGGTGTATGATCATTTCTTATTAGCCCATATTAAACCAGATTTTATTACATATCAATTATTTTGTAATTTTTTTAATTTATTTGGTTTAGAAAGTGATTTTTGTAACGTTACTTTTGCTGATAAAAAATTACAAAGTATAAAAGTTACCTCTCAATTAATGAATTCTATTTGGTCTTCATTAATATTAGGAGTAATCTGCTCTTTTCCTTATTTATTATGGGAAATCTGGAGTTTTGTAGCACCAGGATTAACTAAAAATGAGATAAAAAAATCTAGAGGATTCATTTTTACTGCATCTTTATTATTTTTTATAGGTTTGGCATTCAGTTTTTATGTAATTGCACCTATTTCTGTACATTTCTTGTATAATTATCAGATTTCTGAAAATATTGTAAATAGTTTTACACTACAATCTCATATAGGGCTAATTACCAATATGTTACTTGGAGTTTCAGTTTTATTTGAATTACCTGTATTAATTTATTTTTTAACAAAAATCGGCCTAATAACGCCAGATTTTTTAAAGAAATATAGAAAACATGCTTTAGTAGTTGTATTAATTTTAGCAGCTATTATTACACCACCAGATGTTGCTAGTCAAGTAATTGTAGCAATTCCTATTCTTATTTTATATGAAATAGGTATTAAAGTTTCTAAAAGAGTTATTAAAAAACAACAAAAAGATGCATAAAAAAGTTCAAGAATTTAAAGATTATCGAGAAAAAATGAATGATAAAATTTTAGATTCTGATAATAAAGTTATTAAAAGAATCTTCAATTTAGACACAAACGCTTTTAGAGAAGGTCATTTACCAGTAAAAACTAAAGAACTACTAGGTTTAGTAGCTTCTGCAGTTTTAAGATGTGATGATTGTGTACAATATCACTTAGAAGCTGCCATGAAAAATGGTGTTACAAAAGAAGAAATGATGGAAACAATGTCTATTGCAAATTTAATTGGTGGTACTATTATGATTCCACATTTAAGAAGAGCTGTTGAGTATTGGGAAGCTTTAGAAGAAAGCAATTTATAATATATTTAAGATTTCAACCTCAATCATTTACTATATTTGATTTATGATTTTAAGAGCAGAAAATATTGAAAAAATCTACGGCAGTAGAAAAGTTGTAACAGGAATTTCTTTAGAAGTTCAACAAGGTGAAATTATTGGACTATTAGGTCCAAATGGAGCAGGAAAAACAACTTCTTTTTACATGATTGTTGGAATGATAAAACCTAATGGAGGTAAAATTTTTCTAAATGATGAAGAAATTACTGAAGATGCCATGTATAAACGCGCCCAAAAAGGTATTGGTTATTTAGCTCAAGAAGCATCTGTTTTTAGAAAGTTATCTGTTGAAGATAATATAATGTCTGTTTTACAATTTACAGACTTAACCAAAAAACAACAAAAAGACAAACTAGAGTCTTTAATAGAAGAGTTTAACATTGGTCATGTTCGTAAAAATAGAGGAGATTTATTATCTGGTGGAGAAAGACGTAGAACAGAAATTGCTCGTTGTTTAGCTTCTGATCCAAAATTTATTTTATTAGATGAACCTTTTGCAGGTGTAGACCCTATTGCTGTGGAAGATATACAAAGTATTGTAGCACAACTAAAAAATAAGAATATTGGTATTTTAATTACAGATCATGATGTACAAGCAACTTTAGCCATTACAGATAAAACGTATTTAATGTATCAGGGTAGTATTCTAAAAAGCGGAACACCAGAAGAGTTAGCTGCTGATGAAATGGTTAGAAAAGTTTATTTAGGTAAAGATTTTGAATTAAAGAAAAAGAAAGTTTTTTAATTATTAAAACAACCAATATGCCAAAGAATTCCTGAAGGATCATGTAAAAAGAATTCTTTTCCCCAATTATTTATAACAATTTCTGATATTTTAACATTTGAAAATTTTTCTGTAAGTTTTTTAGATTTCAATTCTGCTAAATATTCTTCTAAATGTTCTAGTTCTAAAAATAACATAGAATTATCTACCCAATCTTTAACATATGCTTTTTGAAGATAAAAACTTAGTTTTTTATCAATTTTAAAAAGAGACAAATTTTCTGCTAAAACTACTTCAGAAAAACCCAATTCTTTATAAAAAGTTCTTGATTCTTCGAAGTTTTTAGCTCCAACAAAACTTCTAACTGATTTAAACTGTTGTATGTTTTCCATAATTATTAATTACAGATAAAGCTACGTAAATTATTATAATTAAAGGAATTGAAATATAATGCAAAAAAATAATCATCAATAAAGAAGACATTAAAAATAAATACTTCATTAAATTATTTTTAATTGAATACTCTTTAAACTTCAAAGAAAATAAAGGCAATTCTGCATTCATTAAATAGGTTAAAAGTATTGTAATTGCAATTAAAAAGTAATTATTTGTAATTAAATTTTGTGCAAATTCAATTGTTGAATATTCTTGTATTAAAGGCAAAGAAATTACAAACAAGCTCATTGCTGGTGTTGGCAAACCTATAAAAGAATCAGATTGTCTTGTATCAATATTAAATTTTGCCAATCTGTAACAAGCTCCAAGAGTTAATAATAAACCTAAAATTTGTATAAGTTCAAATTTAAAACCACTCCAACTCATAAACTCAGTATTTACAGAAAAAGAACCTAAATTATTATTTACAGATAATAAATTAAACATTATAATTCCTGGTACAACACCACTTGTAACCATATCTGCTAAAGAATCTAATTGTTTCCCCAATTCACCTGTAACGTTTAGTATACGTGCAACAAATCCATCAAAAAAATCAAATAAAATTCCAATTACCACAAATAAACCAGCTAAAACAAAATTACCTTCTACTGCTAAAATAGTGGCTATTGTACCACAAAAAAGATTACCAAGTGTTATTAAATTTGGAATGTGTTTTTTAATATTCATCTTAAAAATTAATTGAAAAGCTAAAATAAGAAATCAAAATTTGATGGTTTTCTAAATCGGCTTTTTTTTGTCATATTTGTAAGAAAGAATTTCTATGCCAGTATTTACTTCAGATTATTCTCCTTCTTTACCTTTTAAAAATGGGCATTTTAACACCATGTACAGACCGCTTTTTATGAAAGATATTTGTAGTTATTTACGTAAAAGAATTACTACTTGGGATCATGATTTTATAGATTTAGATTTTTCTTTAGTAGGCTCTAAAACTTTAGTTCTACTTATTCATGGCTTAGAAGGAAGTTCTGAATCTAAATACATGGCTTCAAACTCAAAACACTTAAATAACAAAGGTTTAGATACTGTTTGTTTTAATTTAAGAGGTTGTTCTGGTGATGATAATTTGTTACTAGGAACATATCATAGTGGAAAAACTGAAGATGTAGATTTTGTTGTAAACCATCTTTTAGACAATTATGAATACGAAAACTTAATAATTGTTGGTTTTAGTTTAGGAGGAAATTTAACACTAAAATATATTGGTGAGCAATCAGAAAATATTTCACCAAAGATAAAAGGAGGAATTGCTGTTTCTGTTCCTATAGATATTGCTTCTGCAGAAATTGAAATGGACAAGTTAAAAAACAAGCTCTACATAGAAATGTTTTTTAAAACAATGAAAAACAAAGTCTTAGAAAAAGCATTTAAGTTTCCTGAATATAATTTAGATAAAGCACAATTATTTAAAGCTACAAAATTTAAACATTTAGAACATTTATATACAGTACCTGTTTTTGGTTTTGATAGTCCTGAAGATTATTGGAAAAAAGCAAGTTCTAAACCCTATTTATCAAAAATTAAAAAACCTACTTTATTAATTAATGCTAAAGATGATTCTTTTTTATCAAAAGAATGTTTTCCTTTTGAAGAAGCTCATGATTCTGATAATTTCTTTTTTGAAGGACCAAATTATGGAGGTCATGTAGGATTTATGACTTCTTTTAAACCATCAGACAATACTTGGTTAGAAAACAGAATTGAAAGATTTATAAGAGAAAATATTCAGATTAATCTAATGTAAACAATATCTTTAAAAAACTACTGTTATTTTAGTATGTTTTTAGATATTTGTTATTGATAATTTTCGCCTTTTGAAACACAAAATATTATTTTTTTTATTATTTATTCCACTCATTTTATCTGCACAAGCATTTAGAAACTATTCTAATGAATTTTTAACTATTGGTGTTGATGCTGCAGGATTAGGAATGAGTAAAAGTATTGTTGCAACTACAAATGATGTAAATTCTATTTACTGGAACCCAGCAGGATTAGTTGGTATAGAAGATTACCAAGGTTCTTTAATGCATGCTTCTTATTTTGCAGGAATTGCCAATTATAATCACGCAAGTTTTGCAATGCCAATAGATAGAGAAAATGCAGTTGGAATATCTGTAATACGATTTGGTGTTGATGATATTCTAAATACCACAGAATTAATTGATAGCAATGGAAATATTGATTTTAATAGAATTAGTCTTTTTTCTTCTGCAGATTATGCTTTTAATTTTGCTTATGCCAGAAACTTACCTTTTAAAGATGTTAAGTTTGGTGTAAATGCAAAAATAGTAAGAAGAATTATTGGTGATTTTGCTTCTTCTTGGGGTTTTGGTTTTGATGCAGGAATTCAATTTGAACGTAATTCTTGGAAATTTGGTTTAATGGCAAGAGACATTACAACAACTTTTAATAGTTGGGCTATTAATGAAGATGAGTTTAATAAAATTAAAGATGCAATTCCAGGACAAAATCAAGAATTACCAGAAACAACAGAAGTTACAAAACCTAAAATACAATTAGGTATTGCTAAATCATTTAGGTTAGGTCTCTTTTTTAAATTATTAACAGAAGTAAATGCTAATTTTCGTTTTTCTAAAACAAACGATATATTTTCTTCTAATTCTTTAAGTGTTGATCCTGCTATTGGTTTTCAATTAAACTTTGATGATTTAGTTTATCTAAGATCTGGAGTAGGAAATTTTCAATATATAACAGAATACGACAATACAAAATCTCTTTCATTACAACCTAATTTTGGTGTAGGGTTTAACTACAATGGAATTAAAGTAGATTATGCATTAACAAACATTGGTAGTGTTGGTAATGCTTTATATTCAAATATTTTTTCAATTACTGTTGATTATAGTTTTTTTAGACGCTAGTTTTTATGAAAAAAAAATACTTCTTTTTATTATTTCTTCTTTCCATTTATTCACCTTTAAAAGCTCAAGTTCAGCTTTCTGTGTATTCTGAAGTAAGTATTATTACTGCAGGACCTGGAAATGAATTATATGAAGCTTTTGGACATTCTGCAATTAGAATTAAAGACTCTGTTTTAAACTTAGATTTGATTTATAATTATGGTATGTTTGATTATAATCAGCCTAATTTTTTATTAAATTTTGCAAAAGGAAATATGATTTATAGTTTAGCTCGCTATGATTTTAAATACTTTTTAGCAAGTTATAAAAGAGATAAACGTTGGCTTAAAGAACAAGTTTTAAATTTAACACAAAAAGAAAAACAAGCTTATTTTGTTTTCTTAGAAACTAATGCATCTCCCAAAAACAGAAATTACCTTTATGATCCTTATTTTGATAATTGTGCCACAAAATTAAGAGATATCACTAAAAATATTTTAGGTAGTAAAGTTCATTTTGATGACACAAATTTTACAAAAGATTTAACTTTTAGACAATTAACAAATAATGAAATCCATTGGAACGCTTGGGGTACCTTTGGTTTAAACTTAATTGCTGGTATAAAACTAGATAAAAAAGCAACAAGTGATGAATACATGTTTCTACCAGATTATGTATTTAACTCATTTAAAAACGCTACTGTATTTATAAAAAATCAATCTAAAGAATTAGTTAAAAAAGATAAAACACTTTTAGATTTTAAAGAAAAAGAACCTAAAACTTTATTTATTAGTCCTTTTTTAATATTCTCTTTTTTCGCAATTATAGGATTTCTAATAACCTATAGAGACATTAAAAGAGATAAAAGAACAAAATGGTTCGATTTTATTTTATTTTTTACTAGTGGATTAATTGGCTCTATAATTATTTTTCTTTGGTTTTTTTCTAGTCATTCTACAGCACCAAATAATTTTAATTTCTTGTGGGCATTTGCCCCGAATTTAATTATAGCTTTTTTATTATTTAAAGTAGAAACATCTAAATGGTTTAAAAAATATATTTTTCTACTTATAATATTTTTAATTATAATTCCAGCTTTATGGATGGCTAAAATTCAAGTTTTTCCTTTAGTAATAATACCTTTATTAATATTACTTTTTGTAAGATATTTATATTTATACAAGTGCCTATTGCCCTTTAAAAAATAAAACTGTAGTAATTGTTTTTATTAATATTTTAAAATCTAAAAAAGCACTTCTTTCTTTAATATAATACAAATCATAACGTAATTTAATTTCTTGTTCTTCAACAGTATTTGCATAAGGATAATTTACCTGTGCCCATCCAGTTAATCCTGGTCTTACAACATTTCTTATGGCATAAAAAGGAATTTGTTTTTCTAATTCTTTTACAAATTCTGGTCTTTCTGGTCTTGGACCTATAATACTCATATCTCCTATTAAAATATTATAAAACTGAGGAAACTCATCTAACCTTGTATTTCTTAAAAATTTTCCAAATGCAGTAATTCTTTGATCATTTTTAATAGCCCAAACTGCTCCATTAGACTCTGCATTTTTCACCATTGATCTTAGCTTAAAAATTTTAAATTTTCGTCCATTTTGACCAACTCTTTCTTGAGTATAAAACAATACCCCTCTATTTCCTAAAAGATTACCTAAAATTAAAAAAGGAATTAAAAATAAAAAAACAAAAAGCCCAAGTACTGAAAATAATATATCTAAAAACCTGAGTCCAAAAAGATAAAAACGACTATTATTATTTTTACTAAAACTTAAATGTTTATAAAAATTATTTTTTAAGTATTCTTTAGGAACTCTTAAGGTAATTTCTTCATAAAAAGTTTCTAAACTAACAATATTAATACCCCTTTCAAATAATAAAATAAGTTCTTTATTAAGAGAATCTATAACTTCTGATGTTAACCCCTTAATAGAAACGATTACTTCTTTAATATTATTTTCTTCTACCAAAGAAGATAGTTTTACATCATTAATATCCTTAAACCCTTTAATATTTTTAACTTCTTCATCAGAAAAATAAGCAAATAAATTATGAATATTATCTTTCTTTACATGATTTAATATACTTTGTATTTTATCTGATTTTCCTACAAAAACAATGCTTTTAAAATATTTTGGTGAAAATATTAACCACATATACAAAAACCTCCAAATAACAACTGGTAAAAAAAGTATTAAAAACAAATAAACAATTTGTAGCCTATTAGAAGGTAAAACAGGAGAAATAAAAGGTGTAAAGATATAAAATATAGTAGTAAAAAAAGCTGTTAAAGTAATACTTCTAACAACTGTATATCTATTATTAGAAACATTTAAATTGTATAATTGAAAGATTTCTCCAAAAATTAAATAATAAAAAACTAATAACAAAAGCCAATTTAAAAAAAATTGACTTGAAAAAAATATATAGTTAAAATTTAAATAATTTGACGATAAAAAAAGACTTACAATAATAATTAAAACATCAAAAAATTTTAATAAAACTTTTCTTTCAGATATGTTAAAATATGATTTTGAAATCATTTTAGTAATTTATTTATAACATTACACAATGTATAATAGGTTGCTCGAAAATAAGATAATTTTTCAATATTTTTATATAAATTCCAATTCCATTTAAGCATTTCTAATTTATTATTTGAAATTGACTCTCTTCTATCTCTATATTTTGCTAAAACCTCTGGCAAACCATACGCGTAATTTACTGATTTTAAAACACTTAGCCACAAACCATAATCTTGTCTTTTTCTAATTTCTGGCATAAATACCTTACCTAAAATCTCTTTATCATAAATGGCTGTTAAGCAACCTATTTCATTAGAATACAACATTCTATGATAATCTAACCTAGCTTTACAATGTATTTTTTTTCCATTAGATACACCATTTTCATTAATAATTTCATAAGAAGTATACGTTAATGAATAATTATTTGTAATCATAAAACTTAATTGTACTTCTAACTTCTTAGAAAACCACAAATCATCACTATCTAAAAATGCTATAAAACTACCCTTTGCTAATGATATAGCTTTATTTCTTGCAATTGCAGCTCCTGAATTTTCTTTTAATTGAAAAAGTTTAATTCGAGAATCTTTTATACAAAAGGAATTAATAATTTTTATACTTGAATCTGTAGAAAGATCATCTACTATAATCATTTCCCAATTTTTATAAGTCTGGTTTAAAACACTATTTATAGTTTGGGAAATAAATTTCTCGGAATTATAATTAGGCGTTATAATAGAAACAAGTTTATTCATTAATATTTGAAATAAAGTTTTTTAATTTTCCTTTATTATAGACAAATTTTGAAGGATGTTTAATTTCAAAATTAATATCTTTTTTAAAATATTTTACTATCTCATTTACTAATTTTCTTTCTATATCAGTATTTATTTTACCTTCTATTAAAAAAAGTAAATTTCCTTTTTTATTTTGAATTACTTGATAATTTAAATAAACGTCCTCTTTTTTAGATAAATTTTTAAAAATATAATAAAAATATAAGCTTGGATAGGTATTTTTAATTCCATAAACAATCTCTCCTATTCTGCCTGTAACTTCTTCTAAAATAAGGTGCTTTTTACCACAAGCACATTCTTTTTCTTTTGAAGCTAAAGAAATATAATCTCCTAACTGATAACGAATTACAGGAAATGAATGCATCTGTAAATTAGTCACTAGAATTTCTCCATTAACTTCTTCAACTAAAACACCTTCCATATTTAAATGCATATTTCCATTCTTACATTCAAAAGCAATTATACCAGATTCTGTTGCACCATATTCACTAATTATATTAACACCAAAAGCTTTTTTTATTGCAGGTTTATAACTTTCAAAAACTTTTTCTGAAGTTCCTTTTATCATTTTAATACCTTTAGGTTTAGCTAGTTCTAATTTATTAATTAAAACTGCTGTATGATAAATCATTGAAGAATATCCATGAATATATTTAGCTTTATTGGATTTCTCTATAAATTTTTTTAGCGAACTTTCTTTATAGCTAAAAATTCTATATCTATTTTGAAGAAAATCTAACGCTTTGTTTTTTAGTTTTTTAAAAGAAGAAAAGTTAAAACCCCAAAAATAACCATTTCTATCCCAAGGATTTATTTCAAACCATGAATAACCTCTTTGAATTGAGGCTCTATTGAAAGAGTCTGAATGTTCATCTCTATAAAATTGCAAAGATTTTCCTGAACTGCCTGAAGTTGTTGCTAAAAATTTCTTTTTAAAATTTAAATCTGTTTGAATTTGAGGAGTAAATTTTATTAAATCGTTTTTTGTTATTATTGGAAGGTTTTTTATATCATTTATAGATTTTATATCAGAAATATTTAGTTTTAAATCATCAAATTTATTTCGATAAAATTCTGAGTGATTGTAAGCAACTTCAATGAGTTTTTGCAGTTTTTTAAGTTGATATGCTTCTAATTCTTCTAAAGACCATTTTTCTGATTTTTTTAAAAATGAAAAATTCGTTTTTAAAGAGGGATTTCTTAAGTTTTGCCCCAAAAGATAGATTGCTTTTCTTATCATTATTTTAGAATTTCAAACCACTTTTCTTTATTATAACTCCAACTAAATTTTTCTACTTTTTCTCTTGCTTTTTTAGGTAAATCAGGGTGATAATGATTTAATAATGAAATAATTGCATTAGTCATTTCTTCTACATTAGATTTAGAAACTAACAATCCATCTATTTTATCATCAACTAAAAAAGGAATTCCGCCAACATTTGTTGTAACTACTGGCAACCCTAAAGCCATTGCTTCCATTACGCTTACAGGAGTATTGTCAAAATTTGTTGTATTTATAAAAATATCAAAATCAATTGATTTTTGATGCCACTCTTCTTTAAATAAAACATCTGTAAACTCAACTGAATCTTCTAATTTTAAATTAGCAACAAGAGTTAAAGAATCTTCATAACTTTTATCTACAAAAGGACCAACCATACAAAGTTTTGCATTTGGGTAACTTTTTTTAAGCTCAAACAAAACTGTTATGGCTAAAGTTGGATTATAAATTTCTTTAAAAGCTCTAACCCAAAATAATTTAGGTGCTAATTGTGCTCTATTTTTATAATTATAGTTTTCAATTTCTAAAATATTTGGTATAAATTTTGTTTGATATCCTTTTTCTTCGAATGCAAATTTTAAATAATTAGAGGGTGCAATATTTTTATATGAATTACTAAAAATCAATTTAGACAAAAACTTATTTTTATTTAGTCTCTGAGGTAAATTACCTCCATGAAGTATTGGTATATACTTTAATTTATAAATTCTTGATAATTGAGAAATGATTAAAGCATAATAAAAATTAACGGTACTAAATGTGTCTATTAAAACATAGTCTACCCCTTTCTTATACTTAAAAAAAGAGAAACACATATCTATTAATCTTAATATTTTGTTTGTTTTATCAGAAAAGACCCTAACATTATAACCTTCTTTTTTAAGCAAGTTAGAAAGGACAATAATAGTTGAATTGTATTTTGTTTTTTTTGTTAAATTATTACCAATATAAAGAATTTTTTTATTCTTCATCTGGTACAATTTTAATTAAACTTAAACCATAAACAAAAGCTGGAAAAGCAATTCTCATTGCTGAGTGGTTTATTGTTAAAAACCAGAATACAAAAAAGGCACTTAAAAAAGCTCTTTGATAATTATTACTAAAGTATATATTTTCTAATGGAACAATTAAAAGAATAAATAACGCAATAATACCTAACATTCCATGTTCTTCAATTAACCTACCTATTTCATTATGAGAAGCTGCAGTAACTCGTTTACCTGTTTCAATTCTTTTGTATTTACCATTACCTACACCTATACCAAAAATAGGCGATTCATAAAAACTTTCTAATTGCATATCAATAATATCTCCTCTACCAGCTGTTACATCATTTTTCTTAACACCTGTTGCATTTTTTCCTGCGTATCTGTTATCTATCATACCACCAGTAATATTAGAGGTATATAACCAAATTCCTAAAAATAAAACAAACGTAACAAAGACATATTTAGAAATTTTTATAATTGTAATTTTCTGATATGAAAACATAAAAAAGGCAAAAATTAAAAAAGCAAATGCTGCTGTAATCATACCTCCTCTAGAAAACGTAAGTAATCCTCTATAAATAAAATATGCTAAAAAAATAGCATCTATAAAAATATATAAAGATAAATTTATCCTTATAAATAAAAACACTGCTAAAATAAAACCTCCAAAACCTATAATTGTAGCTACTTGATTTGGGCCAAAACCTCCAGATGTATCAAAATTAGAAGAAGTACTAAAAACCAACTCTTCTAAACTAGGTGTTCTAAAATAAATATAACTTATCATTGAGAACATTGGTAGTAAACATATAAAAAGAAGGTTCTTAAACTGTGTAATTGTAATTTTTCTTTTGTAACAATAAATAGCAAAAAAGCCAAGTGTTATAGGGCCACTTAAATTAAAAGCTACTGCTTTTCTTATAGATTCTCCAGGAGGTGTTTGCGTAAAAACGATCCCAATTAATAACAGTAAAATGTAAAATAAAAAAAAAATTGAAGATTTTTCATTTATTTTATCAAACAACAAACCTAAAATAGTAAAAAGTAAAACACTGTATTTACCTGTTTCATATAAAAAAGTTCCTCCTGTCATTCTTAAAAAAACTTCAACACCTATAATATAACCAACTATGTAAAATACTTCTTTATTTTTATTTTTATTTTTATAGATAGTTACAATACCAAATATTAAAACAAATAACATTAAGGCCTTAGATATAGGCAAAAAAGTAACCAATACACCTATAAAAATATGGATACTTATAAACAAAAACTTATTATTTAAAACCTTATTTATCAATATAAATTTTTACTACTTTTTTTACAAATTGTTTTTTTGAATATTTTTTTAAAACATTTAAATGATGCTTCTTTTTATATTTTTCTGCTAACTCCTTAGAGTTTGATATTTTTAACATTGCCTCAAATAATGCTTCAAAATTTGAAGGAGCAACAACTATACCTGACTCATTTTGCTTTACAACTTTACCACATTCTCCTACATCTGTTACAATTACTGGCAAATTAGCTAATCCATACTCTAAAAGTGCAATTGGTAAACCTTCTGATTTAGAAGATAAAACCCCTATGGAAGATTGATTTAATATATGATATATATCTAATTTTGAACCATAAACAAAAATATGTTTTTTTAAGTCTTTAGACTCTATTAAATCTAATATTTTAGAAGAATAATTATCGTTAAGTATACTTCCAATTAAATGCAATGTCCAATCTTTTTTTTTGCTACAAAAAAGATGAAATGCTTTTATTAACGTTTCATGATCTTTTTGTGGTCTTAAAGCCGCTAAATGAACTATTCTTTTTCCTTCTAAACCTTTTAAAAATGTTTTTTTATCAAAATTATTAAAGGTTGAAAAATTATTTACAAAAAAAACTTTTTTACAACTTAATTTATGTTGCGCCCATTTCTTTAAATTCGAATTTACAGAGATTATAGTATCAACAAAAAAAGACATTATATTTAAAAATATAGAAGACCTATTTGGCAACTCTTCACTTTTTCCATAATGGTCGTGCCAAATAATTTTTATTTTAAAATTTATAATTTTTACACAAAAAGCTATAAATAATGAACTGGAATGTGCATGAATAATTTTTATATTATTTTTTCTTATGTATTTTGTTAAGTTATAAATTGCTTTGATATCTAGGGTTAATTTTCGGTTTAGAAAAATATAGCCTAAATTAGAATTAATATTTTTTTTTAAAGCCCCTTCCTTTCTTGTTACACAAATATGAGAATCTATTTTTTCTTCATATAATAAATTAGCTAAATTAACAGCTAATACTTCTGCTCCTCCAGTATTAAGACTATCTATAATTTGAATTACACTTAACTTTTTCATTATACTAAAAGTTTTTTTATTTCAGATTCAAACTTTTCTAAAGTAAATTTATGAGACCATTTTTGAGCAGCATTGACTTTTTTAATATATAATTCTTCATTGTATAAATAATCTGTTATTATTAAAGATAACTTTTTATCATTTATTTGAGAATCAACAATAGTTCCTCTTTTTCCTTTACCTAACATATACGATACACAAGAAACGTTAGATGAAATTGGTAAACATTTCCAAAACATAGCCTCTGCAACTACTTTTGGCCAACCCTCTGATTTAGATATAAAAATAAGAAAATGTGAATTTTGAAATGCTCTTTTTACAACATCTTTATTTACATTACCATGTAATATAATCTCATTTTTTAATTGATGAGTTGTTATATATTTTTCAACCTCACTTCTCATAACTCCATCTCCATAAATATTTAAACATACTTTGTAACCTTCGTTTATTAACCTATGCGCAGTTTTTACACTCAATAGAGGTTGCTTACCAGTACTTAATGCACCAACAAAAATTAAATTTATTTTTTCTTTAAAATCTTTATTAGTAATTTCTTCAATTTCATTTTTATAATAACTTGCAGTAAAAAAAGGAATAATATTTTTTGACTGATTTTCCCATTCTCCATAAACCAATACTTTGCAATTTCTTGTTAAAAATGTATTAGATAATATCCATTTTTGAATTCGATAACTTAAAGGTTGCTTACTTTTGGGATCCCAATTACCTGCATATTTTGAAGTTTTAGGTGTAAAAGGAAAAAATATTTGTACAACACAAGCAATTAAAGCAATACTCCCAGGATTTCTTATATGAATATGATCTGCCTTAAACATATTTATAAAAAGTTTAAAAAAAATTAACGGCAATACTAATATACTTTTAAGAGTTGCAAAAAAAGAGGTTAAAGAAATTGAAGGTATTGAAAATACTTTTAACTCTGAGTTAAATTCATCTACTAAAAGTGCTTTTTTATACTTGGTAGGAGAAACAATTACAACATCATTAAAATACTTTAGCCATAATTTCATTTCATTTACATAGGGAGCATATGCAAATAATTTATTTTCTTTTTTTAAAGTTGGTGCGTCAGAAATAATTAAAAACCTCATTAAATATATCCTTTTGATCCTAATTGATTAATAACTTTTGCTGGTACACCAATAACTGTAGCATTATTTTTAATTGATTCTACTACTAATGAATTTGCAGCAATTACACAATTATTACCAATTTTAATTTTACCTGCTAAAACAGCATTCGCACCTACATAAATATTATCTCCTAAAATAGGCACACCTCGTTTATCTCCTCTTCCACTAACACCAATAGTTACACCTTGAGAAATATTACAATTATCTCCAATTTTTGCATTTGAATTTAAAATGATACCTCCAAAATGACCTATATAAAATGAATGCCCAATACTACATGAATATGGAATTGAAATACCTGTCATAATTTCAATCCCTTTTTGAAAAATAATGGCTACCAACAAAAGTGGTTTTTTTAGTATACCAAGAAATTTACTTTTAAATATATAGTTAGAAATTCTATATACAAAAATAGCCCAAAGACCTTGTGTTGTAAAAAATAAAATAATAGCAGGTTTCTTACTATATTTTTTATACTTTTTGATATCTGTTAAAAATAAACTCATGATAGTATAGATTTATAAAAATGAATATTATCATCTAATATTTTATTGGTATCAAACATATTATAAATATGAGCTCTACCTTTTTTCCCATTATCTTCTCTAAGTTCTTTATCTGATAATAATACTGATATTTTATCAGAAATATCTTTAATAGAGTTGGAGTTAAAAAAAGAAACCGAATTACTATTTGCAACAATTTCCTTAAACGGCTTAATATTACTTGCTGCAACTGCTTTACCCATTGCCATAGCTTCAATTATTGTTAATCCAAAAGACTCTACAATAGAAGGAAAAACACATACTTGTGAAGATTCTATAATCTTAGGAAGTGTCTGATAAGGCATGCTTCC
>NZ_JBDVJE010000065.1:0-5387 GCF_039939415.1 Polaribacter sp. | reverse complement strand
CAAATGTATAAACTAGGATCTGCATCTAGAGGAAACGGACCTATTTTAGATTTAATGGGACCTTGGTACAATAGAACCTTTTGGCCAATGGTTTGGGGAGATTTAAACGTGCAATTAATCTATTGGACGCATTTAACGGCAAATAGAATGTCTATAGGTGAATCTTTACCAAATAACATTGACAAATACACAGAGAATTTACAAAATAACGTTCCTAAACACTGGAAAAATAGTGCTGCAGTAGCTGCTTTAATGCCACAAGACTTAATTGCATATAATGGTGGAAAAGTACCAGATATGTTGGCTTGGATTTTAAACGATTATTGGTTGCATTGTCAATTTGAAGGTGATGATATTCGTATGCGAGATAAACTATTCCCTATCTTAAAAATGACGGTAAATAGTTATTTAAACTATATAAAAGACAACCCTGTAGATGCCGAAGACGGCAAAATTCATATTAAATACAGTTGGTCACCAGAATACAAACCAGGTAGAGGACAAGATATTAATTTCACATTGGCCTTAATTCGTTGGAGTTGTCAAACCCTTATCGACATTGATGAAAAGCATCAAATAAATGATCCGCTTAAAAAGGAATGGCAACATTTATTAGATAATTTAGTTGATTTTCAAATTGATGAAAATGGTCTTATGGTAGGAAAAGATAGACCTTTTGCAAATCCGCACAGACATTATTCGCATTTGTTAGCTTTTTATCCTTTAATGGTGATTACTCCAGAAAAAGAAGCTGATAAAAAACTATTATGTACTTCTTTAGATCATTGGTTAGATGTTACTTTTAATAGCGGTAAAAAAATTAAAGCAATGCCAGTTACTGGTTATACAGCAACAGGAGCTTCGTCTATGTATGCTAATTTAGGTGACGCAGAAAAAGCGTATTATTATCTTGATTTTTTAATCAAGCACAAAAATATTTCATCAACAACGATGTATTCAGAAGGGAAAATAAACCCTGTTATTGAAAGTCCTTTATCCTTTGCAACAAGTTTACATGATATGATGCTTCAAAGTTGGGGCGGAAAAATAAATGTGTTTCCTGCAAGTCCAAAAAATTGGAAAGATGTTTCGTTTCACAACTTAAGAACACAAGGAGCTTTTTTGGTGAGTGCAAAAAAGACAAACGCAACAACAGAATTCGTTTCAATAAAAAGTTTAAAAGGAAACGAATGTAACGTTCAGGTTGATTTTAAAAACCCGAAATTTTATATCAATGGTAAATGTGTTTCAATAAACAAAAATATAAATGGTTCTTACAGTATCGATCTAAAGAAAAATGAAACTGTGATAATTACTTCCAAGTCATTGAAAAAAACTGATTTAAGTATTAAAGAATTACCAAAATCTAAAGAAGAACAAAACCTTTTTGGATATGGTAGCAAAACAAAAAGATTACCTGGTCATAAATATTACAGTTCTTATTAATTTAAATTATGAAAACAATTTTATATCATCTATTTATTATTTCATCTTTTTTATCATGCACTGCAGTAACACAAACTACACAAGCACAAGAAAAGAAACCTAATGTTATTTTTATCTTTTCTGATGACCAAAGATTTAACTCTTTGAGTATGACAGGAGATCCTGTAACCGAAACCCCAAACATAGATCAATTAGCAAAGGAAGGTGTGTTTTTTAACAACGCTTATATTACTAGTCCTATTTGTGGACCTAGTAGAGCAAATATATTTACAGGGCAATGGGAACGAAAAAACAAAATTGGATTTAATTATATCTCTAAAAATATTATTACAGAAGAAACCTATAAAAAAAGTTGGCAAGTGCAAATGAAAGAAGCTGGTTATTCTACGGCTTTTATTGGTAAAAGTCATACCAAAATTGGAGATAGAAATAACACCTCCTTAAACAAAAATACAGACTTTGCTTACTACGGAAATGGGCATTTAGGATTTTATCCTGCCAAACGCCACAAGCAATTTTCGAACCTTAAAAATAAAACACAAATTGAGGGTATGTTAGAGGCTACTAAAGCGTATTTATCACAAGATGATACGTACGATTATTTTTATAAAAACGCACAACCTTCTATTAAAAATCAACTTAAAAAAAGAGATCCTGACAAACCTTTTTCGGCTTGGGTTAATATAAACCTTCCGCATGCATCAAGTATTGGTGGAATGGGCACACAACCAGACGACCCAGAGTACTACAAAACAAAATATAACGATGTAAAACATAAAATAGAATTGCCCAATGATTATCCACAAGACATTAGTTTACCAGACAATGTGTATGCCACAAAAGATTTAATGAAATATTATGTTACCTCTAAAAAAGGAAAATTATTAAATGAAAAACTAAAAATGGATCGTGCAGTGTATGCTATTGATCTTATGCTTGGTAATTTACGTACCTATTTAAAGGAAATTGGTGAAGCAGACAACACTATTATTGTTTTCTGTTCTGACAACGGATTGTTTTTAGGCGAACACGGTTTAGGTGGAAAAACCATTTTATATGATGAATCTGTGCATGTGCCAATGATTGTATATTCTCCATTTTTCAAAAATAAAACAAAAGGAAAAAAGGTAGATGAATTGGTAGTAGGACAAGATATTCCTGCAACTATATTAGAAATGTGTGGTATAAAAACACCAGAAACGTATCAAGGTAAAAGTATGCTTTCATTAATAGAAGGTAAAAATAAAAATTGGAGAAAAGACATTTTTTTAGAAAATTTATTTACAGATCAAGGCTATCCAAGACAAGAAGGCGTAAGAAGTAAACAGTATAAATACATTCGTTCTTTTAGTAAAGTAAATGATAGAAAAAAATATGTTCCAACTCAGTCTGTTGATAATAATGAACAGCCAATTTACGAAGAGCTTTTTGATATTATAAACGACCCAAAAGAGCAAAACAATTTAGTAGGAAATAAAGACTATGTTGACGTTTTAAACAAATACAGAAAACGATGTAAAACCTTGGTATCGGAATTAAAATAATTTAAATTACCATTTAAACAACCGTACCATATTAATCAAAAAATAGAATACATTTTTCTTAAAAAGGAAAATATAATTAGTTTTCACAATCTATAATTAATTAAAAATCAAAACTATAACCTAATGTATTCTTTAACTACTAAAATTACTTCTGCACAAAAAGAGCAAGCATTTGATTGAATAAAGAATTGTTTTTTGGCATAAGTATAAGATATTTGAAAAATATTAATTCTAATTTAAACTATATGAAAACTATCAAGTATATTTCAGCTATTCTATTATTTTTTAGCATATCGTGTTCCACTGAATCTGACTTTGACCTTGTAGAGATAATAATTGACCCAACAGAAGAACCTATAGAATCTACATTTGGTTTAAATGAATATGGAACATTAGATTACATAACCGTAGAAGGTATAGAAATAGGAGTAGATACTTCGGTAGAATTAGAAGCATTACACGGAGAACCAGAAGAGAAAACCCCAGAAGTAAATGGTTTAGTAAGATGGCAATATTTATCTGAAGGAATAGGCTTTGGAGTAAACACATCTACAAACATTATTGATAAAATATATTTATATTCTGACTTATTCGAAGATTACACTATTAGTTATCCACGTGCCCTTGAGGAAGTTTTACAATATAAATTTGGAGTATTGAAAGCGAAACATCCTACCCTTAGAATTAAAGACTCTAGTGGAAATAATTCCCCTTATGAAAAGGAGACTATCAAAGAAGCTACTAATGGAGAATTAAACGGTGTTTATTCTTACAATTTTGATAACATTGGAAGGTTTATCTTTATTTCTGACAGTATAGATAATAAAGAAGGGTTTGTAGTACAAATCATCTTAGAATCTGAAACATATGATACCGGTAGTGGTAGCGTTAGTGATAACCCAGAAATATTATTTGATAACGCAGGAGATAATAGTCAAACATTTGATGTAGGACAGGAAGATGAAGATGATCTTAATCAGGATATTATTACCGTAGGAGGTACTGGTATACTTGTAGAAAACAATAGTTTTATAGGTGTTACTACTGATAACGCTAGCGATGATGGTGCCACTGCAGTTTTTACTTTTGACTTAACTACAAATGCAGCCACTGCAATTGATGCTACTTTAAATTTAGAGTTAGCAAAAAGAGCAAAAGGCAGCGTTACAGGTACAGTTTCTGTAACAGGTTATTCAGATACGCCTTTTTCTTATGAAGCTACATCAACAGATAATGGTGGTAGTGCTCCAGCTATCGATTTTGAATTTGCATCAACTATTTCACTTGTTTCAGGTACACCTCTTACGGTTACTATTACACTAGATGAAATGTTAACTGAAGGTAATACAACAAATCCTATTTTTAGGTTATCAAAAGTAACTATTAATAAAGATGGTAATACACCAGAACCTACACAAGATACTTGGCTAGATGTAGACAATTCAATTTCAAAACTAACAGTATCAACCGCTTGTACAGACTGTTCTGTAGCAACAGTAGCAAACCCTGATGCTGCAGATGTAGAGGCTACGAATGTAACAAAATGGACCATAGGTTCGGCTTCAGGTAGTGGAAATAAAAGTCTTGATTTTGATTTCAACGACGGAGAGGGTGTTACACTAGCCGATTATGCTAATTTAATAGTAACCGTACGTATGTACTGGCCAAGTTACAATGACATTAGTAATTTTGATAGTAATGAGCGTATTAGATTCTATTTAAGTGATGGAGTTAATGAACAACAAGTACAAGCTAATTTTGTTGAATCTAACGAAGCTGGATGGCATACTATAGTATTTGATTTTACAGGAACACCATCAGGTGCTGCCCTAACATCAGATATAATTAGTGGAGAAATTAGACTAGTAGGTAATAAATTTACAAATATAGATAATGGTCTTGAATTTTATATTGATACCATCACTTCTAATTTATAGATTAAAAGTTATTAGATTAAATAATCATAAAAAGTCCTTTGTTAAAATTTTAACAAAGGACTTTTTTATAAGTTTAAAACAAATAATCCTAAACGTTGCAACTACAAGCGTTCTAATATTGTTGGTAAAAGAACCACATAAGAATTAAATGATTTCAAACAACAATGTAAAATATTTAAAAAAATGAAATAATCTTTTACTTCCTTATCTAAATAAAAATGAGTTTCCTTTTGTTAATTACAAATGATGTTTTAGAGCAAGTATTTGACTATTTTAAGAAACATAATTTTCTAATAACAATATATCTTTGGTTTACTAATTAGAAGCTAACTTATTAATAATGAATAAATATTTACCTATTTTCTTTTTTTTACTTTTTTTCGTTCAGATTTCTAATGCACAATTTTTGTGGTTTGAAAACGAAAGTAATACTACTCATCTAGAATACTCAGCCGTTTCA
>NZ_JBDVJE010000064.1:0-105376 GCF_039939415.1 Polaribacter sp. | reverse complement strand
TTAAAAGAGTTACCAAAAGAATTTAGAAAACGTGTTTTATTAGGTTTTTTATTTAGTGAATTTGACAAAAATGAGTTTAAGAAAAAATATAAAAAACCTTTAGATATTGAGCAATTATACGATGTTGCTTCTTTAATATTATTACCTAGTCAGACAGAAGGTCGTGGTTTACCAATTATAGAAGCCGCAGCATGTGGAACCCCTATTTTTTGTAGACAATATGAACCAAGAGAAGTTTACGACCAAGTTATTGGTCGTCATTTAGATGAATCTTTAAGATTAAATGTCTTAGAATTTAAAGGGTCTAAAATTCCTAAAATTTTAGCTGAAAAAATATGTGACCATGTGTTTTATCCTCAAAACAGAATGGTAGATGTTACTCATAACAGAAGTGTTATAAACAAACGTTATAGCATTGCCTCTTTAGAAAAAAATATGCGCTATATTTTAGAACGTTTGTTTTTACAACTAGACGCTATTGGTATTAATCAAAATAATCAGGTAATCAATTTATTAAAAGAATATAAAGCTTCTGTAAATTTTGAAAACGAAGATTTAAATGCTATTCTAAACAAAAAAACAAGACATTATTTACCTGGGTATGGTAGGTTATCTTTTATGTTGTATTTAAAATCTTTAATTGACCCAAGCTTTTTTAGAGTTGAAGAACAGTTGGTAAAAGGTAAAGTAATGAGGTATGCAAGAATGATGGAAAATGACATTCCAGATTTGGTAAATACCAACCTAAAACAAATTCATAAATATTATAATGCCATAGATGATATTTTTAAATATGTAGAAGGAGAAAAATCAATAAGACACGATCATGCACTTTCTTACAGACATCGTAACAAAAAAGCATATGCATACCAAGATTTTACGTATCAAGAAGTTACAGGTTTGGTAAATATGATATATAATGATATTTTTAAGCCTAAACATTTAGCAGATTTAACTTTAGCACCACAATTTTTTGCTGACTGGGAATTGGCATTATTTCAATTAACTAATAGCAAGTTTTTAAGCATTGATGATCGTAAAATTTTAACTAAAAACTTAAAAAATAATGTACCAAAAGGTTATTTTCCTGGGCGTTATATTAAGCATGAATTAGAATATTTTGTTTTACAACCCATTCGTGCACAATTACACCTAAGTATAGAAGAAGAATTAACAAAAGAAATTTTAAACCCTAATATAGATACTTTAGAAAAAGTATACATATTTATACATGAACCTAGAATTACAAAATGGTTTTCTAGTGCCAATATTAAAAAGTATTTAGAAAGTGGTATAGAACCAGAACTTGGTTTGTTATACAAGGCTGGTGTTGTACAAATAGTAGAAACTAAGCAATGGTCAGAAGGTGTACATTTTCCGCAAATGGGTGTTAACGCTCTTAAAATTCTTAGAAAAATAAAAGAGGCAAATGGCTTTATTATTACCAATGGAGAATATGCAGCAATGATGACTGACATTATTGAAATTGACCATTTTCATATAGGAAAAGCGCAATATGAAATGACTGCAAAAATTATGGGAATTCCTAAAGACAGTGGTTTTATTCAATTTGTACCAGCAGGTGTAAGAACAACATTAGCTTACCCTACTCCTATACAAACAGCTAAAGATTTTAATACCGCTTTAAATAGTGACCTTTTTAATAAACTTAAAGAGCAAATAGGTGAAAAAGAATTATTAGCAATCATAACCAAAGATGCTATTGATAACGGAACACCAATTAATAAGTTGTTAAATCAAATAAAGCAGAAATTAAAAACTACGCAAAAAATAGAAAAAGTAAACGCTTCTTTTGTAGGTGGTGTTTATGATGATGGTTTGCCATGGAGTGGTGTATTGGCAGAAATTGATACTAAAAAACATCATTGGAAATTTGCTGCACATATTGCTAATAAAGAACCAAAAAATGTACCTGCTTTGGTAAAAGAATACCAAAAGAAAAGCAAAAACAAACAAAAAATTGAATTAGCTTGGAATGGTGGATATATATTAAATCCAGAATTGGTTGGTAAATTAGGTTTACCAGAAACCTATATTGGTTCTCCTTTAGGCTTATTAATTATGGATGGTAAAGTGTTTTGTCCTCCTTTATTTAACAAACCAGCATTTATCATTTATAAAGATGGTAAAGTTGATATCAGAAAAGTAAATAGTAAAGCAGGCTTTATTATTAAAGATAAAAATGAATCGATTGAATTTACTGCACATAACTATAACAAACACAGCACTACATCTCCTTGTTTTTATGATTTATCTCACTCTCTAGAAACCATTACTGGTAATGGTAACTATATTGTTAGAATTGCAGGAAATACCGTAAAACAAATAATAAAGACAAATAAAAATGAAGAAGTTTCTTCTATACCTGTAGGAATTACATTATCTATACCTGCAAATTTATTTATAAAAAGCATATTTAAAGAAGGAACCACTTTAGATATTAAATTATTAGAACCAGAATCAAATCATTTTAATTGGAATGAAATTTCTTATGCTATTGAAGCAGGACCAATGCTAATTGATGAAGGAAAGCAGATTTTAAATATGGAAGATGAAGGTTGGAAAACTAAAAATTCTATTAAAACTCAAGCTGCTAGATTAGATTTTACGGATATGAGAGGACCTAAAATTGCTGTTGGTATTACCAAAGAAGGCAAATTAATGGTATTGATGGTAAATGGAAGAATTAGAGAATCTGTAGGAGCTACACATTTTGATATGGTAGACATACTTTTAAAATTCGGGATGGATAAGGCTATGGGCTTTGACCCTGGAGGAAGTAGTACTTTAGTTGTAGACGGAAATATTATGAACATTTCTCCATACAATAAAAACTACGAGAATGATATCTATTCTTTACCTCCGCAACCACGTTTTGTTGCCAATGCTATTGTTGGGTATATAGATGATTAAATATTAAGTCTAATTTTGGATTTTTAATAAAAAAGCTCAAGTTTTTAAACTTGAGCTTTTTTATTTTATATAAAATTCTTGCTTTTTTTTACAAAAATAATTATTATTTATGCTTTAAAGTTAATCTTACGCATACGTAAGCTTTCTGGGGTAACTTCTAAATACTCATCAGATTTAATATACTCCATATTTTCTTCTAAAGAAAAATCTACTTTAGGAGCAATTTTCATAGCGTCATCTGTACCAGATTTACGCATATTTGTTAATTGCTTTCCTTTAATTAAGTTTACTGCTAAATCTGAGTCTTTACTATTTTCTCCAATTACTTGACCAATATAAATTTCTTGGTTAATATCTATAAAGAAACGCCCTCTATCTTGTAAACGATTTAATGCATAAGCTGTTGCTTTACCAGCAGCAGAAGAAATAATAGCTCCTTTTACATCTTCTGTAAAATCTCCTTTGTAAGGTCCGTATTCTGAGAAACGGTGATTAATAATTGCTGTACCTGCAGTAGCTGTTAAAATTTTATTTCTTAATCCAATTAATCCTCTAGAAGGAATAGAGAATTCTAAATGTTGCAAATCTCCTTTTGGTTCCATAATTAATAAATCTCCTTTTCTAAGAGATACTAAATTAATTGCTTTAGAAGCCATATCTTCAGGTACATCAATAGATAATGTTTCCATTGGTTCATGCTTCTTACCATCAATTTCTTTCAGAATTACTTGTGGTCTTCCAACTTGTAATTCATATCCTTCTCTACGCATAGTTTCAATTAATACAGATAAGTGTAAAACTCCACGTCCAAAAACGTTAAATTTATCCTCAGAATCTGTAGTCTCAACTTTTAACGCTAAGTTTTTCTCTAATTCTTTAAATAACCTATCTCTTAAGTGACGAGATGTTACAAATTTACCTTCTTTACCAAAGAATGGAGAGTTATTAATTGTAAATAACATACTCATTGTAGGTTGGTCAATTTCAGTTCTCGGTAACGCTTCAGGATTTTCTAAATCAGCAATTGTATCACCAATTTCAAAACCTTCAACACCTGTTATAGCACAAATATCTCCACAAGGAACTTTATCTACTTGTACTTTACCCATTCCTTCAAAAACATGTAATTCTTTAATTCTTACTTTTTTAGTAGAACCATCAGCTTTACATAACATATAATCTTTTCCAGCTTCTAAATCTCCTCTAAAAATACGTCCAATAGCAATTCTACCTGTAAAAGAAGAAAAGTCTAAAGAAGTAATTTGCATTTGAGCATCTCCTTCGTTATATTTTGTTTCAGGTATTGAATCTAAAACAGCATCTAATAAAGGAATAATATTATCTGTTTCGTTTTGCCAATCTGTACTCATCCAGTTGTTCTTTGCAGAACCATAAATAGTAGTAAAATCTAATTGTTCTTCTGTAGCCTCTAAAGCAAACATTAAGTCAAAAACTTTTTCATGAACTAAATCTGGAGTACAGTTTTCTTTGTCTACTTTATTTACAACTACAATAGGAGTTAATCCTAATTCTAAGGCTTTACCTAATACAAAACGAGTTTGTGGCATTGGTCCTTCAAATGCATCCACTAATAATAAAACACCATCAGCCATTTTTAATACACGTTCTACTTCTCCACCAAAATCGGCGTGACCAGGAGTATCAATAACGTTAATTTTTGTATTCTTATAGTTTACAGAAACGTTCTTAGAAAGAATTGTAATTCCTCTTTCTCTTTCTAAATCATTATTATCTAATAATAAATCTGTACGTTCTTTACGATCATCTAAAATTTTAGCTTGATCTATAATTTTATCTACTAAAGTTGTCTTACCGTGGTCAACGTGGGCAATAATTGCGATATTTCTTATTGATTGCATTTGTGGTTTCTTAAATTTCGTGCAAAAGTAGTTGTTTAAATGTAATTTATTACTATTTTATATGTTATTTTAGGTTGTAATTCATTAAAACACTAAAAATAAATGTCAAAAAATTAAATTACAGGCTTAAAAACAACCATTTTTTAGGTTTAATAATTTACAATTTATATTCTTTTTGATAAAAAAATCAATAGCTGTTTTACTTCTTTTTCCGGATGCACAATACACAACCAATGGTTTTGAAAAATCTACCTCATCAAATTTATCTTCAATTTCATCTAACGGAATGTGTTGCCCTCCTATATGATAATCTTCTCGTTCCCATTCTTCTCTAACGTCTAATAAATTATACTTTTCTAAATTATTTTCTAATTCTACTAAGGTAATCTCTTCGTTTTTTGTTTTTATTCCACAGAAAAAATCATAATCATCTTCTAATTTATCAATAACTATAGCATTGTTTTTTTCGTATTTTAAAATGAATTGACGCATATTTAATGTATCATAAATCAATAGTTTATTGGTTAAAACATCTCCTATTTCACAAATTAATTTGATAACTTCATTTGCTTGTAAACTTCCTATAATTCCCGGTAAAACACCTAAAACACCTATTTCTGAACAATTAGGAGAATCGCCTGGTTTAGGAGGAGTTGGATACAAACACCTGTAACTTGCACTTTTTTTGTAATTAAAAACACTTACCTGACCTTCAAACTTAAAAATAGCTCCGTAAACCAATGGTGTTTCTGTAAGAACAGATGCATCATTGGTTAAATATCGAGTAGAAAAATTATCACTTCCATCCACAATAATGTCATATTGTTTAAATAGAGTAACAGCATTTTCTTTGGTTAGTTTTTCTTGATAAATATCAAACTTTATAAACGGATTTAATTTACTTAATCTATTTGCTGTAGAAACTGCTTTTGACTTGCCAATATCATCAATAGTATACAAAATCTGACGTTGTAGATTACTTTGATCAACCACATCATCATCTATAATTCCGATTTTTCCAACTCCTGCTGCTGTTAAATATTGTAAAACAGGGCAACCCAATCCACCGGCACCAATCACTAAAACTTTGGCTTGTTTTAATTTTAATTGTCCTTTCTCGCCTATTTCATCTAAAATAAGATGACGATTGTATTGCTTTTTTTCTTCTAAAGTTAATTTCATATAAGACTACACACTTTCAAATTGTTCCCAATCTTTCCAAACCACTTCTAATCCATTACTTTTTAGCATCTCTACAATGGTTTCTGTACTTCTTTCGTCCGAAATCTCGAACTGTTCCAAAGATTGAGGAGCAACAGCATAACCTCCTGGATTGGTTTTAGATTCTGCACTGATGGATGTAATACCTAAATTTACAATATGATTTCTAAAAATCTCACTTTCTCTTGTAGACATTGATAATTCTACATCTTCATTAAACAATCTAAATGCACAAATTAATTGTACCAAATCGTGATCGCTCATTGCTACTTTAGGTTCTAATCCGCCAGAATGCGGACGTAATCTAGGAAAAGAAATCGAATATTTTGTTTTCCAATAGGTTTTTTGCAAATATTGCAGATGTAACGCTGTAAAAAAACTATCGGCACGCCAATCTTCCAAACCAAATAAAGCGCCTAAACCAATTTTATGAATACCTGATTTTCCTAAACGATCTGGAGTATCTAAACGATAATCAAAATTAGATTTTTTACCTTTTGGGTGATGTTTTTTGTATTCTTCTCTGTTATACGTTTCTTGATACACCAAAACTGCATACAAGCCATTTTGTACCAAAAGTTCGTATTCTTCTTGATGTAAAGGTTGTACTTCAATCGTAATATTAGAAAATTGAGACCTTATTAATTGTATCGCGTTTTTAAGATAATGTACACCAACGGTTCTATTAGCTTCTCCTGTAACCAATAAAATATGATCGTAGCCTTTGTTTTTTAAAAACGCGACTTCTTTTAATATTTCTGCATCTGTTAACGTTCTTCTTGGTATTTTATTCGTCATACTAAAACCACAATACGTACAAATATTTTGACACTCGTTACTCAAATACATGGGTGCATACATTTGTATGGTATTTCCAAATCGTTTTTTAGTAAGTTGCTGACTTTTCTGTGCCATTTGCTCTAAAAAAGGTTGGGCTGCAGGAGAAATTAATGCTTTAAAATCTTCTAAATCTAACTTATCTTTTGCCAAAGCATTTTTTACCTCAACCTCCGTTTTATCATAAATACTGGCTAATGTAAAATCCCAATTATAAGTATCAAAAAGTGATTTAAAGTGACTCATAATTTTAATTTAAAAATGATGTTAACGGACTACTTGCTACTGCTTTTTTACTTACCGGAGCCAATTTTGCTTCAAAAGCCATTCTACCTGCTTCAACAGCCATTTTAAATGCTTTTGCCATTGCAGTTGGGTTTTGAGAAACTGCAATTGCCGTATTTACTAAAACTGCATCTGCACCTAATTCCATTGCATACGCAGCATGAGATGGCGCACCAATACCAGCGTCTACAATTACAGGTACATTAGATTGTTCTATAATAATTTCTAAAAAATCTTGTGTTTTTAAGCCTTTATTGCTCCCAATTGGCGCTCCTAAAGGCATTACACATTGTGTACCTACTTCTTCTAAACGCTTGCACAAAACAGGATCTGCATGAATATAAGGCATTACTACAAAACCTAATTTCACTAATTCTTCTGCAGCTTTTAAAGTTTCTATAGGATCTGGTAATAAGTATCTAGGATCTGGATGAATTTCTAATTTCACCCAATTTGTACTCAAAGCTTCTCTAGACAATTCTGCTGCAAAAATGGCTTCTTTTGCAGTTCTTACTCCAGAAGTATTTGGCAATAAACGGATGTGGCTTTGTTTTAAATGTGATAAAATATCATCTTCATTATTTTGTACATCTACTCTTTTTAAAGCAACCGTTATCAATTCACTTTCGGATGCCAACAATGCTTCTTCCATCAATTTAGAGGAACTAAATTTACCGGTTCCTGTAAACAAACGAGAAGTAAATTCTTTATCGGCTATATTTAATTTTTGATTCATTTTTTTATTATTTTGAATTGATGTCCGTTTGAGCGCGGTCGACAACTCTTAGTATCTTGGTTTAACTAAGAATCTTTTAGCTGAACTCCATAAGACATTTACTTTTTAATTTAAAACTTCTTGAAATTTAGCAATACTATTTACATCTTTGGTGATGACTCCAGAAACTGCAATTCCGTAAATACCAGTTTCTAGAATAGAGGAAACATCGTTTAATGTGATGCCTCCAATGCCTATAATTGGTGTTTCTGTTTTTAGTTCTTTTAAGAGTTTTCTATAACCTTCAATACCTAAAACCTGACTTAAATTTTTCTTAGTTTTTGTAAATTGAAACGGACCTAAGCCAATATAATCTACCTTCTTTTCAATCAGATTTTTACAATCTTCTAGGGTATTTGCGGTACCTCCAATAATTTGCCAAGATTCTAATTCTTTTCTTACTTCTAAAGGACAAGCATCGGTTTTACCTAAATGCACTCCGGCTGCTTTTACCGCTAAAGCTACTTTATAATAATCGTTGATTATTAATTTTGTCTGAAAATTATCTGTAATCTCTTTTGCCTTTTTTGCCGTTTCTAAAACTGTATTTTCATCAACATTTTTCAATCGTAATTGCACCAATTCTATACCTGCATTACATGCATTTTGTATGTTGTTTAAATGCTCTTGTGGCGTTGCTCCTTGAGAGATATAATGTAATTTATTAATCATTTTTTATAAGTATGAATTCCTAAAAGGGAATTGTTTGAGTTTAAAAATTGTTCTGTGTATAACTTCGCTTGTTTGCAAGCATCTTCTAAAGTCATTTTTACTACAAAATTAGAAGCCAATGCTGCTGATAAAACACAACCACTACCGTGTTTTTCGGATACTTCCTTCGCTGTTGGCGGAATATTAAGTTTTACAATTTTACTATAATACACCTCATCCAAACCTTTTTTATCGGTTCTATGACCTCCTTTTAGATAAATATTTGTTTTTTCTGATATAAAATCGATAGTTTCATCTATGGTTTTATTGGGGAATAATTCTTTTATTTCATTGTAGTTAGGAGTGATAAAAAAACAGTTTTCGAACACCTTTTCTAAAATGAATACATCTTGCTTTGTATGAAATGTAAAACCCGCACTTGCGCTTAAAATAGGATCTAAAATTATTTTAATTTCAGGATTTAGTTTTTTTAATTTTAGAATGACTGTTAACAAAATTTCCCAAGACTGAATAATGCCAATTTTTACAACAGGAATTTTAAAACGATCGAAAAGTGTTTCTATTTGGTTCAGAATAATAGATTCTTCTATCCAAATACAATCTTTAAAAGTAATATCATTTTGAACCGTAACAGCGGTACAAACTGATAATCCATACAAACCATGCGTTTCAAATGTTTTGATATCTGACGTTATTCCTGCTCCGCTGCTAGGATCTAAACCTGCTATCGTTAATATGTAGTTTTTTTGATTCAATTTTTTATTTTTTTAGTTCTCGACTGCGCTCGAACTGACATATAATTATTCATATTCGAGACAAAGAGGTTCCTTCTTTCTTTCGTCAATCGGAATGACTTTTCATTAAATTAACGAGTAAAACTTCTCTTTTATACTTTTAAAACTCTCTAATGAGTTTTTTGCATTCCAAACGCCACCTAAAACACCAACTCCATTAAAACCTAATTCTAAAGTTTGTTTTATAGTGTCTGTATTAATTCCGCCCATTCCGATAATGGTTTTATCAATATTATTCACATCAAAACCTCTGCCTTCATATCCTTCTTTAGAAATAGAAGAAAAAACAGGACTTAATAAATGATAATCAAACTCAAAATAGCACCCTTTTAAAACCTCAGGATCGTGAAACGAAGAACTTATTGTTTTACCAAATAGACTTAGATTTTTAAAATATTCACTTGGGGTATCAATATGATCGATTCTCTTTTGTTCTTGAAAATGAATGCCTTTTAAATTAAAATCGTTTATTAATTCGTGATAATAATGCACCACAATTTTATTGTGATATTTTTTATCTATCTTATTTAAGTAGTTACAATGTTCTTGATAATTTTTATTTGGTTTTCTAAAATGATAATATTCTAAACCTTCTTGAAATAATTGATGAAGTATTTCAATTTCATTCGGAATATCATTTTCTGGTGCAATAAGAACTATCATAATATTTTTGGTTTTGATTTTAAAAAATGAGATTACTTCTTCGTACCTCCTCGTAATGACAATAATTTTTAACTTCTTGTAATTACGAATCTGTTGATTGAGTTAGGGATTAAAGTGGCATCCTTTTGCTTTTTCTGCAAAAGATATAACGGAAAGCCCGACCACGCTTTTTTTCTAAGCGTGGGAACTTCCTAATAATATTACAAATACACTTCTGATCCTTTTTCTTTAAACTCTTTCGATTTTTCTTCGAAACCTTTAGCGATGACTTCATTATCTACAATGTCGTTTTCGGCAGCAAAATCACGAACTTCCTGAGATATTTTCATAGAACAGAATTTTGGTCCGCACATAGAACAGAAATGTGCAATTTTTGCTCCTGCTGCAGGTAAGGTTTCATCGTGATACTCACGAGCACGCTCTGGATCTAAACCTAAGTTAAATTGGTCTTCCCAACGGAACTCAAAACGCGCCATACTCAATGCATTATCTCGGTGTTGTGCTCCTGGATGTCCTTTTGCCAAATCTGCCGCATGCGCCGCTAATTTATACGTTACCACACCCACACGAACATCTTCTTTATTAGGCAAACCTAAGTGCTCTTTTGGTGTAACGTAGCACAACATAGCGCAACCGTACCAACCAATCATAGCAGCTCCAATTCCTGATGTTATATGATCGTAACCTGGTGCAATATCTGTTGTTAACGGACCTAAAGTATAAAAAGGCGCTTCGTCACAAACTTCAATTTGCTTTTCCATATTTTCTTTAATCATGTGCATTGGCACGTGACCAGGGCCTTCTATAAAACATTGTACATCGTGTTTGCGAGCAATCTGTGTCAACTCTCCTAAAGTTTCTAATTCAGCAAATTGCGCTTCGTCATTAGCGTCTGCAATAGAACCAGGACGCAAACCATCACCTAAAGAAAAAGCAACATCGTATTGTTTTAAAATTTCGCAAATATCTTCGAAATGTGTATATAAAAAACTTTCTTTATGATGTGCCAAACACCATTTTGCCATAATAGATCCACCACGAGAAACGATTCCCGTTACACGTTTCGCTGTCATAGGAACATAACGCAACAAAACACCAGCATGAATGGTAAAATAATCGACACCTTGTTCGGCTTGCTCGATTAAAGTGTCACGGAAAATCTCCCAAGTTAAATCTTCTGCAACTCCGTTTACTTTTTCTAAAGCTTGATAAATAGGCACGGTTCCTACAGGCACAGGAGAATTACGAATAATCCATTCGCGCGTTTCGTGAATATTCTGCCCTGTGGATAAATCCATAATATTATCTGCCCCCCAACGGCAAGCCCAAACGGCTTTTTCTACTTCTTCTTCTATAGAAGATGTGGTTGCAGAATTACCAATATTTGCATTGATCTTTACCAAGAAGTTTCTTCCTAAAATCATAGGTTCTGCTTCTGGATGATTGATATTAGACGGAATTACAGCACGCCCTCTTGCTACTTCACTTCGTACAAACTCTGGAGTTATTTTATTAGGAATTGATGCTCCAAAATGTTCACCTTTGTGTTGCTTTCTTATTTCTGTCATTTCATCAATTCGTTGGTTTTCACGAATTGCAATGTATTCCATTTCTGGAGTAATCATACCTTGTTTTGCATAATGCAATTGGGTAACGTTTTTCCCTTTTTTTGCTCGTAATGGTTTCTTTAATAAAGAAAAACGCATGTGGTCTAAACTTTTATCGTTTAAACGCTCGTTGCAATATTCCGAAGAAAATTCGTCTAATTGCTCTACATTTCTTCTGTCTAAAATCCATTTTTCACGAATTCTTTCAATTCCGTTATGGATGTTAATTTCTTTATTGGGATCGGTATAAGGTCCAGAAGTATCATACACCGTTATAGGCTCGTTGGGTGTTTTGCTTTTTGTGATAGAATCTACAGTATCACTCAAAGAAATTTCTCGCATTGCCACTTTAATTTGTGAGTGCAACTTACCTTGAACATAAATCTTTTTTGAATTTGGAAAAGGGTTTCTTGTTACTTGTCCTTTTTTAGGAGCTGTGTCTTTTTTCTTCATTGTTAACAGAAATTGTTGTTTGTTTTTTTGTAAAATTAAGTAATTACTTATCGGCTAACCGCCTTGTGTAGATTTAATAATTAAAACAACATCTTCTTGCTGAAGAGTTTTAGAAGACCAATCCGTTCTTTTTACAACATTGCTATTAATGGCAATTGCAATACCATTGGTTTTTACTTTTAAAAAGTCTACCAATTCTTGTAAGGTTGTGTTTTTAGAAATGTCTTGCGTTTCGTTGTTTACTTTTATCGTCATCATAATTGATTTAAAGTAAACTTTAGAAGAAAAATAGATACAAAACCGTACATATATAAATGTAAAGCATGCATTTAAGAATGACTTTTTCCTACGTTGGTATTAACCAAATCAGGTTCTAAGGATATTTCTCAAACTAGTTTAACTAGCTACTCCTAAAGTTTAATAGTTCAAATATATTATAAAAAAATAATATAAATGATGAAGATGGTATTTTTTATTTTTTGTCTTCTGGTAAATCATCTTGAAATGCCGAAGGTAAAATGTCTGGAATTAATTTGATTAAAAGCGGTAATAATAATGCGCCACCAGGTAATAAGAAAACAGCTAAAGCCGGTACAGCCTTACAAATATCTAGTAACTGTACCTTAATTTTTTCTTTTTCTTCTTCTGATAAATTAGACCGTGTAGATTTCTTAATTAAATAAACAGCTTCTTTACTTTGCTTTAATTCTAAATCAAGTCTCTTTTTATTTCTAATCAACAATAACTTTATCTCTTCGATACTTGTCATTATAATTTCCTTCTTTTTCTTTCTGTTTTTAAAAGATTCAACTCTCTACTTGTTTGTCCTGCAACCGAAGTGTTTTCTTCTGCTCTTCTTATTAAATATGGCATTACATCTCTAACAGGGCCAAAAGGTAAATACTTTGCCACATTATAACCTTGGTCTGCTAAATTGTAACTTATATGATCACTCATACCAAATAATTGTCCAAACCAAAGCCTTTTATCATCTTCTTTTATCTGATATTCTTTTGCTAATTGCATCAATAAATAAGAACTATCCTCATTATGAGTCCCTGCAAATAAAGCCATTTTTTGATGCTCCATCATGTATTTTATTGCAGTATCATAATTGATGTCTGTAGCTTGTTTGTCTGTACAAATTGGTGATGGATATCCTTTTTCTTCGGCTCTTTCTCGTTCTTTTTCCATATAAGCCCCTCTTACCACTTTCATCCCAATATAGAATCCATTTTGTTGTGCTTTTTGATGAAGATCTTTTAAATACTCCATTCTATCATGTCTATACATTTGTAATGTATTAAAGACAATGGCTTTTTCGGTGTTGTAAGTTGCCATTAATTCTTCTATTAATTCATCCGCAGCTTTTTGCATCCAGCTTTCTTCTGCATCAATTAATAAAGGAACATCTTTTGCTACAGCTAATTTACATACTGCATGAAAACGATCAACTACTCTACTCCATTCTTCTTGCTCCAATTCTGTTAAACTTTCTCCTTCTGTTAACTTTTGATATAACGCAAATCGTCCAAAACCCGTTGGTTTAAAAACTGCAAACGGAATTGATTTTTTTTCTTCACAAAAAGAAATGATTCTTAATATTTTTTCTAAAGCGGCATCAAAACTAGCTTCTTCTTCTTTACCCTCTACAGAATAATCTAAAACACTATGTACGTTTCCTTTTTTATACATATTGTCTATAATTGGCAAACAATCATCTTCTGTTACACCACCACAAAAATGATCAAAAACCGTAGACCGGATTAAACCTTCTATGGGTAAATGCGCTTTTAACGCAAAATTAGTTACAGCACTACCAATCTTTACCATTGGTTGACTTTGAATCATTTTAAATAAAAAATACGCTCTCTCTAATTGAGAGTCCGATTTTAATGCAAAAGCAACTTCAGTATTATCAAAAAGTTTCATTTTCTATCTTAAATTATAAAAACAAATATAACTATAGAATGGTAATATTTGTTTTTTTTATTTTTATTTTGCACACTTAATAAATTACCAATGAAATCTATACAAGCAGTTACATATCCTGTTCATTTTCAAGACAAAGCATATAAAGAACTTTCTGATTTAGTGAGCAAAAACAATTATTCTACAATCTTTATTTTGGTTGATGAGAATACTTTTGATCATTGTTACCCTAAATTTATTCAAAATTTAAGTACTGATAAACAAATTGAAGTTATTGAAATTGAGTCTGGAGAAATTAATAAAAATCTAGAAACTTGTGTTGGTGTCTGGAATGCGATTACCGAATTGGGTGGTGATCGAAAAAGTTTATTAATTACTTTAGGTGGTGGTGTAATTACCGATTTAGGTGGTTTTGTTGCTTCTTGTTTTAAACGTGGAATCGATTTTGTAAACATTCCTACTACTTTGCTTTCTATGGTAGATGCTTCTGTTGGTGGAAAAACTGGTGTAGACTTAGGTGTTTTAAAAAACCAAATTGGTTTGTTTGCAAACCCAGAAATGGTTATTGTAGATACAGATTATTTAACTACTGTTACAGAAAGAGAAATTAAATCTGGTACTGCAGAAATTATTAAATATGGTGTTACTTATGATATTACACTTTTTAATGAAATAAAAGACAATAAAAACCTAAAAATTAGCGATTTAATATTTAGGTCTATAGAAATTAAAAACGAAGTTGTTTTACAGGATCCTAAAGAACAAAACTTACGAAAAATTTTAAATTTTGGTCATACTTTAGGGCATGCTATTGAATCTTTTTACTTAGAATCTGAAGACAAAGAAAATTTAACTCATGGTGAAGCTATTGCTATAGGAATGGTTTGCGAATGTTATATGTCGTCAAAATTATTAGGTTTCCCTTCAGAAAAAGTAAACGAAGTAAAAGAAGTTGTTTTATCTATTTACAACAAAACAAATCTTTTAAAAGAAGATTTTTCTAATATCATAGAATTGCTGAAACACGATAAGAAAAATGTTAATGGACAAGTAAATTTTGTGCTTTTAAACGATTTTGAAAACCACAAAATAGATTGTAAAGTTCCTGAAGATTTAATTATGGAAAGTATGGAGTTTTATAATAAATAAAAAGCCCAACCTATATTAAAGATTGGGCTTTAGAGCTACTTGAATGTTTTGGGGGGAAATCATATATTTTATCAAGTAGCTTATTAATTAAAAACCTCCACTTCCTGGGGCTTCTGGAGCACTTTGTGCTTGTGCTTTTTGAGGATTTAGTATCATATAAGTCCCTAATGCTGTTAATGCAGTATATTTACCATAATTCCCTATTTTTTTGAGGGCATCTTTACGCGTAATTTCTTTGTTATTTTTCATCATATTTAGGATTTAAGATTCTCTTTAATTATTCTATAACTATTTTTTGATTCATTTTTCCTTTATCAGTATATAACTGAACAATATAAATACCTTTTGCTATTTTAGGAATCAAAATATTTTTCTCTTTTTCTGCAGTAAACAATTCTTGCATCATTTGTTTTCCTTGTATATCAAATAGCTTTACCATAGCTTTTTGATTTTGTAATCCTGAAATTTTTATGGTGTTATTATCAACTTTATAGATATTAATTGTTTCAGACAAAATAGTACTTGTGTTTAATATAGAACTACTATTTGTATGTATATAAAACCTTCCTATACCATTATATGTATCTGAAAATGTTGCTTTATAATTGGCTTCTGACTCACCTAAAAGAGTAAAAGTATTAGTTAATTTATCTTCTAAATACACATCTAACTTACTTGGTATATTTAACACATCAGCAGAAAAAGTAATTTCAGTTCCTAATTCTGCATTAACACCTACAGGAATAATCATATTTTCATAATTACTATTTGGTAAAGATTGAATTGCCAAGTCTAACCCTTTATCATCTGTTACTAAATGTGTGTATACTTCAAAACTATTATTTCCTGTACCTGAAAAAATAGAACTGTCGTACCCATTATCAAAGCCAGTAGTAGTTCCGTTTACATAATAAATATCTGTACTTTTTGTATTAACTTCATTAGTAATTGCTAATTTAATTTGAAACCTTTTATTAGTAGTTTTACTAAAAATATCTGTTGTTTGATGACTCTGCATGTCCTCTGTTAAAGAAAATGTTCCTCCACCAGGTTTAGCACTCACAAAAAAACCTTGACCAGGGGCAATAAAACGGCTACCTACCTGATTTACTGCCACATAATAACCTACTGATTGATCCCAAAACCAAAGTGTTTCTTCATTTAATACAGAAGAATTAAATGTTAAAATATTACTACTACTATCTGCATCAGAGTTAGCAGGAATATAAGATGGATAAGGATTTCCTATTAAATTAAATTTATCTGCTGATCCTTCTTGTATAGGAATATAAATATTTCCTGTTGGTATTTCACCTGTAAAAGAGACATTGCCTGGAGTAGAAAGTTTTGTTGAATATCCAACTCCAGAATTCATAATTCCTGTACTAGCTGTGGTTTGGTAATTCCATGCAGAACCATTATTTAAATAAGGTGCTAATCCTATATTAATTCCTGAACCTGTAGCTAAATCATTATTAATTCTATAATTTTCAATGGTTTCTCCAACAACAGGAGAAGAAACTAAATACCAATTAGTTGTTGGTAAATTTCTATTATAAGTAATATTTCCATTAGATGTACCAGATACAATTAAGGAACTACCTGAATTAGCTATTAATGTTCCTTTATTAATTAGGTTTCCCTGTAAAGACAAAGCTTTATTTACATCAATTGTTAAGTTACCACCTAAATTTAAATTCTTTGCAACAGCATTAGAAATATCTACGGTTGCATTTTTTCCAGTTTCAATAATTACATTATCTGTTTGAATGGGTGTTCTTGCTAAACTCCAATTCTCTGGAGCTGACCAAGTACCATTTGCTATTGTAAAAATATTACCTCCAACGGTTTCATACCAAGCGATTGTATCATCATTAAAAGAAGCAGAAAAAACATCTAAATCTCCATCTCCATCAACATCTCCTAATGCTAACCCTATAGGATTATCTGCAGTGTTGGTTATTAAAATTTTACTAAAAACAGGATCTACTGCCCCATTATTCTTATACCAAGCAATCGAATCATCAGCTTTTGAAGCAGATAAAATATCTAAATCACCATCACCATCTATATCTCCAACATTTACATTTTGTGCACCATCTGCAGTATTTGTTATTACTATTTTATTAAATGAAGGAGTTACTCCCCCATCATTCTCAAACCATAAAACAGTATCATCTCTGTAAGAAGTTGATAAAATATCTAAATCTCCATCATTATCTACATCTCCAACATTTACACTAATAGCTCCGTCTGCAATGCTTGTTAGTACTATTTTATTAAAAGTAGGATTTACTGCTCCATTATTTTTATACCATGCTATTGTATCATCACTATAAGATGCTGAAAGAATATCTAAATCTCCATCTCCATCTATATCACCGACTGCAACACTATAAGCTCCATCAGCATCATTAGTTACTACAATTTTATTAAAAGTAGGATTACTTGCTCCATCGTTTTCATACCATGCAATAGTATCATCACTGTACGATGCAGAAAGAATATCTAAATCTCCATCTCCATCTATATCACCTATTGAAACACTATATGGTGATAAAGCTGTATTCGTTATTTCCATTTTAGTAAAAGAAGGAATTACAGCACCATCATTTTCAAACCATGCAAGCGTATCATCATAACTAGATGCACAAATAACATCTAAATCTCCATCATTATCTATATCACCTAGAACTATATTACTAGCTCCTGAAGCCGATTCTGTAACAATATTTTTAACAAAAGTTGGATCTGCATTACCATCATTCTGATACCAAGCTATAGTATCATCCCAATATGAAGCTGATAAAATATCTAAATCACCATCACCATCTATATCTCCTATAGTTACATCAGTTGCCATGTCAACAGTAGTATCAATCTTATTATTTATAAAGGTCATTGAATCTGGCACTAAAGTAGTTGCTACAGTAAAATTAAATACTATTGGAGTAGCTAAAGGCACACCAACGCTTTTTACATTTGTGGTAATCATTACTGTAACTATTTCACCAGAGTTAAAATTAGTTGTTGGATTAAAAGTAATAATATTAGTATCACCTCCTGTAAAAACTCCATCAATATTACCTGTTTGAGATCCTGTTATTACAATATTATTTGCCGTTACTGTAGCTGCATCTATATTAGATAGAAAAGTAAGTACAATATCTGTATTTGCTAGAATATTAGTTGCTGTTGCTGATGGACTTGTATTTAATAATATCGATTTAGCAATAGTAAATTGAAAAACTCCTGAATTAGCTAAAGAGAATCCAACACTTTCTAATTCTGGAGTAGTTGTTACTGTAATTATTTCTCCTGGGTTAAAATTAGCACTAGGATTAAAGACAATTGTATTAGTGTTACCACCAGTAAAAACACCTGTAATACTCCCAGTTTCTGATCCTGAAACTAGAATATTAGTTGCTGTTACTGTAGCAGCATCTACAGGAGCACTAAAAACAAGTGTAATATTGGCATCTTCTAAAATATTTCTTGATGCATCTAAAGGAACTGTACTCGTTAAATATAAATCCTCTTCTACCTCATACCAAGCTATACTATCTTCATCAATAGAAGATGAAATGATATCTAAATCACCATCTCCATCTATATCTCCACTAGTTATATTATTGGAAACAAGAGTAGTACTTATTGCCACCTTAGTAAAAGTAGGGTTTGTGGTACCATCATTTTGGTACCAAACTATTTTATCATCTTCATATGAACCTGATAAAATATCCAAATTTCCATCACCATCTATATCAGTTACTACTATATTAACTGGGGTATCTGCACTAGTAGTTACAACCATTTTTGTAAATACAGGATTTGTTGCTCCATCATTTTCATACCAAGCTATTGTATTGTCTACAGATGCAGATAAGATATCTAAATCGCCATCAATATCTACATCACCAACAGTTACACTTTTAGGCCAATCAATAGTATTATTTATTAAAATTTTAGTAAAAGATGGGTTTTCAGCACCATCATTTTCGTACCAATCTATTTTATCATTTACATCTCCGGACAAAATATCTAAATCTCCATCATTATCTATATCACCTACAGTTATACTTGTAGCACCAGAAATAGTATCCGTTAATAGTTGTTTAGTAAAAGTAGGATTACTTGTACCATCATTTTCATACCAATATATATTACTAGAAAGAAGAGAACCTGATAAAATGTCTAGATCACCATCACTATCAATATCACCAACAGTAATAATTCTAGGTAAAATAGCAGTGCTAGTTACTACCCTTCTGGTAAAAGTAGGGTTTGTTGCTCCATCATTTTCAAACCAAACGATTGTAGTATCTGTTTCTGAAACCGCCAAAACATCTAAATCTCCATCTCCATCTACATCACCTATTATTGCACTTCTTGCAGCAAGAGTAGTATTACTAATTATATTTTTAGTAAAAGTAGGGTTTGAAGCACCATCATTTTTATACCAAGCTATTGTACTATCATTTGTAGAAGATGATACCATATCTAAATCTCCATCTCCATCTATATCACCTACAACTACATTATCAACTCTATCAGAAGTAGTACTAACAGTGTTTTCTGTAGAAACAACAGGAGGAGCTACTGCTTTAGTAGTAACTGTAAAATGAAATACTTTTGATGCAGCTAAAGCAATATCTACACTTTTTAAATTTGTAGTGGTAGTTACAGTTATTAGCTCTCCAGGTTTAAAGTTATTGTTTGGATTAAATGTAATACTACTAGAATTTCCTCCTGTAAAAACACCTTCAATTATTCCTGTTTGCGAGCCAGAAATTACAATATTTGTTGACGTAACACTAGTTGCATCTATAGCGCTATCAAAAGTTAGAATAATATTAGCTGCTGCTGAAATATTAGTTGCTGATGCTAAAGGACTTGTGCTTATTAAATTGGGTGCCAAAACCACCTCTTCAGCATTAACCCTGTTATTGTTTACACGACCAACATTTAAGTTGTTATATGCAAGAGTAACAGCATTGCTTTTTAAATTTTTAAGATTTCTATTTACTAAATTTAGATCTGGTGTTAAATATTCAGCATTTGTAAAATTAAAGCTGAGAAAAAACAAAAGAAAGGTTAAATTTTTCATTACAGTTGAATTATTTTAATATGAGTTTAAATATTAAAAACCATATAACTTGGTTTCAATTGCAAAATTAAAGTGTAATAGTAGCGTGTGAAATACGTAGACCTACTAGTCTGAAAAAAACTATTTTGATAAAAAATATTGTTATTAAAAATAAACTACTATTTCATACTTTTCTTTACCAATTTTTAAGGTATAATTTTTATTTTAAAAAAAAGTCCAACCATAAATTGATTGGACTTTTAACACTCTTAAATTGGGGAAAATAATTATTTATTTTTTATCATACTACTTGAAATACTCATAATAAATTAGTCAATATTTTTTTTTATTAAGACTCATACCTTTAACATAATCTTCCATAGTCACAAACAAAAAAATTATAGGAATAAAAACCAAAAAATCTTATTTATCCAAGGTAATTACCTATAATGCATTTAGCTTAAAGAGTTAATAGGCTTACTTAGTTATAATATAATTAAGATGTGAAATTATTCTTTAAAAGTAGTTTATTTAATACGTAGACCTACGTATTAAACAATTTAGGATGTTTAAATGCCCATATTAATAGGGCATTTTGTGAAGATGGTATGTTTAATTTTGAGATAATATTACTTCGATGCTTTTCTATAGTCCTTACAGAGCAATTACGTAGTTGAGCAATCTGTAACGAAGAAAAACCATCTTTTATATATCGTAAAATTTCTATTTCTACAGGAGTTAGTTGTCTATGCTTTTCTAAGGATTTCATCCTCAAAAATAATTATAATAAGAGTATTGTGTTATACGTAAACCTACGTATTGAAGATATTAGCATTCTTTTGTACCCATAATAAGAGTGCATTTTGTGAAGATTTTATTCCTAATTTATGAATAATATTACTTCGATGTTTTTCTACAGTACGTTTAGAAATAAATAGTTCTTCAGCTATATTTGAAGAAGACATGTTTTTTGCTAAATAGTGTAATATTTTTATTTCTGTAGCGGTTAAACCTTCTAAAACATTTTTTCCACTAGAAAGATGAATTGTATTTTGTATATTTTTACTGACATAGGTTTTTCCTTTTAATACTTCTTTTATGCAATTTTCTAGCTCTACTAACTGATCATCTTTTAGAATATAACCTTGAATAGAAGTACTTATTTCTTTAATTATTGCTTCTTGTTTATGTAATGTAAGAATAATTATTTTTACATTTAAGCAATTTTGGATACATAATTTTGCTACTTCTAATCCATTTTGAACTGGCATATCAAAATCTAAAATTGCTAATTGAGGCCTGTGTTTTAAAATTGAATTATAGGCATTATTACCATTGGTAGCTGTTGCTACAATTTTATATCCTTTAGATTTTAAAAACTGCTCATTTCCTGCTAATAATAGTGGATGATCATCTGCCAATACAATAGTTATGCTCATTATTTTTTAACTTTTATTATAATTGTAGTTCCAATTTTTGGTTTTGATCTAATCCTTAAAATAGCATTAATATATTGTGCTCGTTCTTGTAAGCTTTTTAATCCTAAACTTATTAATGAATTCATTGCTTTATCTACGATAAAACCTGTTCCATTATCTTTTAAAACAAATCTTATAATTTTTGTTTCATTTGTAATCGTTAAATTACATGCTGTTGCATTTGCATGTTTTTCTACATTAACAATGCATTCTTGTAGCATTCTAAAAATAAAAAGCGATTTTTCTTTAGATATAAACTTATCAACATCATCTATTTCATAAGAATAAAAAATATCTGAACTTTTTTGAAAAGCATCCATCATATTCTCTAAAGATTTTACAAGTCCTAATTGTTCAAATTGAAATGGATGTAAATTATGAGACATGTTTCTTACTTCATTTATTACATTGTCTATCATTTTTAATTCGGTTGTATTTTTATTTTCTTTTTTAGATACTGTATTTTTTAAGACTAACAAACTTTGCCCAATACTGTCATGTAATTCCTTGGCAACTCTAGAACGTTCTTCTTCTTGAGAACTAATAATCTGACTTGAAAATTGTTCTTTAAGTTGATGTTTTTTTCGTTCTTCCATAAAATACCATAATATAATACCACTCGATCCTATAAATAATAAAAAATAAAACCAATCTGATTTATAAAAAAATTCATCCACAGAAATCGAAAGTACAATTGGTTTCCCTATAATTTCATTTATAGAGTTATTAGCTTCAATTTCTAAAGTGTACTCTCCTGATGATAAATTTGATAATCTAACTTCCGTTTCTATTGCTAAATCAACCCATAAACCTTTATTTAATCTATATCTATACTTAACTTTATTAGAATCATAGATACCAAACAAATTAAATTGCAGTTGTAAATTTTTACTTTCTGGTGGTAAAGAAATAGATTTTAAAGAGGATAATTTTTGTGGTGATGTCTCTTCTACTACTTTCTTAATTGTTTTATCAAAATACGTAGTAGCTGTTAACCTAAGTTCTGCGTCTATTATTTTTTTAGAAATTTCATCTGGATGAAAATAATTAACACCATTTAATGTACCTACTAAAAAATGTCCATCATCAGTTTTTAATGCACTGTGTCTGTTCGCCTCATAAAAACTCAACCCATCATTCATGGTGTATCTTTTAGCTACTTTTGTTTTTGTATCAAAAGAAATTATACCATTGTAGGTATTCATCCAAATCCCCTCTTTATCATCCAATAAAATGGTTGCAATACTTGCTTTTAATTTATCTTTATATAAGAGCGTAAATTCTTTAGTTACTGAATTAAATTGGAATAATTCACCTGATTGGCTTCCTAATAAAATGCCATATTCTGGATGTTTTGCAATGGATATAAAAATGGAATGGATAATTTTTTCTTTTGGATTGTATAATGTTGTTGTTTCATTTTCATAAAGTACTAAGCCTTCTTCACAAGCCAAATATATAATGTTATCAACTTTTAAAATACTTTGTATATAATATTTACTTGTAGAAGTAAGGATTGTATTTTTTTTATTTTTTTTATCAAACTTCATTAAATTATAAAAACTTGTACCATAGTATATATACTTGTCATCTTCAACCATAGTTGTAACTGGATAATAAATAACAGACTTAGTTTCCTTCGTTTTTTTATCTACCCAAATAATACCTTTATTATCATTACTCCAATAATAACTTTCATCTTCAAAAATGCCTCTACCTTCTAATGCAAAAAAAGGGTGATCATTAAAAGTTATTTCATATTTGTTTAATGCTTTCGTTTTTAAATTGATAATATACCAACCTCCATATTCTGTTGTTATTAACACTTCATCTATGTTTAATTGCAACATACTACGAATACTATTTTTTTCTAAAAATGTACTCACATTATCATTATTAAAATGATAATGATAAAATACACCTTTATTTACAAGAAATAACTCTTTAGACAGATCTCTTGAAGCTTTCTTTGAATCATTACTAAAATTGTTTTTAATAGGAGCTCTATAAAGATTATTTTTAAAATCAAACATAAATTGAGAACCACCTTTATCTAATTCTTGTATTATTAAATTTTCTTTAGCATCTAAAAAAAACCATCTGTTATTAAACTTATTTGTAAGTTGATTCTCTAAAAAATTTGTTTTTTTCCATTCTCTTTTTCTCTTACTATATTGATAACATCCTTCAATACCAACAAAATAGACATACACAACACCTTCTCTTTTAAACCAAAAATCTATATTTAAAGAAAAGTTAAGTTGTTTCTTTTTTAGTCCAAGATCAGAAAGTGTAACTTTTTTTATTAAACTACCTTCTTTAGTATACATAAATACTCCTGAACGAAGTTCACTTGCAATAAAATGATCTTCTAAGCCAATAAAATGATTAAACTCTGGAAAACCTTTTCCGTTTTCAGGTATTATTTGTTTTGATGGATATAAAGAAAACTTTAAATTACTATTTAGTTGAAATAAATTTGTTTCATTATTTTTACTTAGATAAGCTAAAAAATATTCTTTATAAGAGAATAAAGAAATATCTTGATATTCTTTTGAAAACGGAAGAACCACCTCTTTAAAAAGTAGTGTTTCTGGGTTTAGTAAGAAAAGTTTTTGTTTATTTTGCCATATAAATATAATATAAAACTGTCCATCTTGTCTTTTAAATAATTTTATAAAATTAGGTGGACCATCCAATAAATCTGGAAAAGGCACAGTATAAAATCTATTACCATCATACCTTTGTATAATTGATGTTCTTTCATCTATTTTTCCTTCTAATAATTCAAGCGTTGATCCAGAAACCCAAAGCCAACCTAAATCATCAAAAATCATAGAATTTACCGAATATACTTCATATCCGTTTTTGCTATTAAAAACTTTATTATTAATTGAAGCATTAATTGATTTTATATTTTGACCAAAAACTGTAATTGATAAAAAAAAGGTAATTAATAATAAATGTTTTTTATTTATAAACAAAGGAAATTAGTTTTATTAGATATTTTTTAAATTTAAACAAAAAATATTTTCTAATTCTAATTATATTAAAATTGTTTATCGGTTTTATTTAAAATAACTTATAAAGTTCCTGAAGATTTAATTATGGAAAGTATAGAGTTTAATTATTAAGTAAATCAAAGTAATATTTTAGAGGTCAGTGTTTAAATTCAATAAATACAGTATTATTATGAATATATTTAAGGGTCAAAATTTTCTAGGGTTTACTAATCGTTTTAAAACGAATTAAGATTGTAAGAAATACTTGGCAGATATTAAATGGAAAGATGAATTTTAATGTAATAAATATTGTCATAAAAAAGGTTAAATAAGAAAAGGTTTTTTACCTACATGTAATAATTATTCTCATCAAGAGTTGTCAACACCAAACACACTTTTTCACAAGATAAAGTTTGGATTTAGATAAGCTTTCTTTATTGTTTTTGAAATAAGTACAAGTACTAAAAGCCTTTCTACAAGTTATGTTTTAGTTCGTTTTAGTGTATCAGAAAAGACTACAAGTTTATTTATGCCCAAAATTAGATAAGCCATGCAAAGTAGTGGAAATAGTTCTATGACCGATATTGTTCATGTGGATGAATTTGCTCTGGGTAGACGAAAAAAAGAAAGTTATAACTGCTATTGATTTAACTGTAGATGAAAAGTTAAAAGAATATATGCCATAAGAATCGAAGATTTTACAGCCAGCTCTTTGCAATATATTTTTGTGAACCATATCAGTAAAGAAGCTAAAGTGATAATTGTATGCAATAACTTATATGGTTGAAAAAAAATAAAGTAGAGAACAGAAAATTATATGTAACTAACAACTAACCTCAAAAATCTATTTATCTTGGAGGTGGGGGTGGCATTTCTCCATCTCTTCGAGGATGATTCATACCTTCTCTTGGTGGTCTATTTTGCCCACCTTTTAAAGCTTGTTTTATAATTTTATCGAATTTTAAAACTTGTTCTTTTGTGCACAAACTTCTTACTTTACCAAAAAAATTAAAAATTTCTACATCTTTCTTTCCTTCTAAAAGACCTATTTTGGTTGATAAAGAATCTATATTATACCCTTCTTTTTGAAAAGAGTTAAAAAGTTCGTCTTTATATTTCATTATAGATTGTTCTATTTCTTGCATTCTTTCTCTATGCATATTATCAAACTGCATAAATTGCTCTTTCTGACTATTTGTAAAATTTAACTTTTCTGTTAAGAAATTACGTTCTGGTCTTGGTTGTTTGTTTTCATGAGTTTTATTTATCAACATAAATATTAAAACTCCATTTAACACAATTAATAAAAATAAAATTATAGGAAGTAATTTAGATTTCATAACCCTTAATTTAAAATAGAACTATTATCTGATTGTAATGAATATTCTTGTGCAAAAGCTTCTATATCTGAAGTTGTTTTTGATTTTTCTACCGAATTATTAAAAACATAAAAAATTGAACCAAGATTTAATAACAAAATAACACTTAAAATTGCCAATTGCAATTGAGGTGTAAACCAAGAAAAAATAAATTTACTTTCTTCTTTTTCTGCATTTAATTGTTGTAAAACTTTATGCTTAAAAAAATGATTTACTTCTACTTTTTCTATAGAATCTAATACCTTAAAAGTATCTTCTACTTGTTGGTTTATATATTCTTTATTTTTCATTTTATTTGTTCTTAAACAATTACTATTTAGTTAGATGCAATAATTTATAAAAACTTGCGTTAATTTTCTTTTTTGTAAAAACTTTCTAATCTTTCTTGTAAACCTTTTTTAGCTCTAAACATTATAGACTCTATAGAAGGCAAACTTTTACCAGTAATTTCAACAATTTCTTGATAACTCTTACCATCAATTTTTGCTAATGTAAAAATTACTCTTTGGTTTTCTGGAAGCGTATTTATTGCTTTAAAAATAATTGCTGATTTTTCTTTATTTTCTAATAAAATACCAGGATGATTTACTTCTGTAAAATAACTTGTTTTGTCTAAAGGAATTTCATTCCCTAAAATAGTTTGCATAAAAGCAAACCTTTTTTTGGTATTTTTTTTTCTAATAAATTCTAAGCATTTATTTGTAGCAATTTTATAAATCCAAGTAGATAGCTTAGAATCTCCTTTAAACTTATGAATTGATTTAAACACTTCTAAAAAAACTTCTTGAGCAACATCTTCTGCATCTTCTTTATTTGGTATAAAAGAAATACAAGTACCAAAAACTTTTTGCTGATAATCACTTAATAATTGACTATAAGCATTCTGTTTTCCTGCTTTTAATTTTTCTATAAAAATATCTTCGCTCAATAATTTATTTTCTAAAAAGTAAACTTACAAAAAAAGACTGCTTATTAAAGCAGTCTTTTTTAAATATTATGTATTTATATTTTACTTTGTCATTGTAACAACTCTTTGAGGTAAAGGTGCTTCATAATTTGCACTTCCTAAAGCTTCTACTATTTGCTGTCTTGTATCCCAATAAACATCCCAATAATTTTCACAATTTACATAAGGTAAAGCCAATAACTCTACACTATTTTCACCTAGGTTGTTAACAGCAACTCTTGGCGCATTTGCTCCTTCTTGTAAAATGTTTTTATCATTTTTAAGAACATCTAATACAATTTGTTTTGCTTTTGCAATATCAGAACCATATCTAATTGCAAATGGCATATCTATACGTAAATTACCTATTTTAGTTAAATTAGTAATTTTATTAGCTGTAATTGCAGAATTTGGAATAATTTCTGTTTCATTTTGAAATGTTTCGATAACCGTAACAAAAACTGAAATTTCTTTTACAAAACCAAAAGCACCATTGGTTTTAATTAAATCACCTACTTTAAAAGGTTTAAAAATAAGCAACATAATACCAGAAGCTATATGCCCTAAAGATCCATTAAATGCTGCCCCAATTGCAACACCAACACCTGCTAATAAAGCTGCAAAAGAAGCTATAGGTAACCCTACAATACCTGCAATAGAAATTATTAATAATAGTTTTAGTATAAAACCAATAGTAGTTAATAAAAAAGGCTGTAAAGTTTCATCAAAACTTCTTTTTTCAAAAAGTTTAGAAATTCCTTTCATAATAAACCTAATAATCCAAAGACCAATAATTAAAGCAGCTATTGCTCCTATTAATTGTAAACCCCAATTTCCTAAACCTGTAGAAATTGAATAATAAAAGTTTTTTAATGATTCTGAAATTGTTTCCATTGAGTATTTTTTTTTTGATTATATTTTCTAAAATTAAGACACCTTTTTTTTAAAAAGTCACGATTAAAATATTTATATCAGATTTTTTAAAGAGTAATTTAGATTATGTATCTTTGTAATACAATTAATATTTATGAAATTACTACTGCTTACTTTAGGTTTATTAGCACTTGCTGTTGCTGGAATTGCCATTAAAATTTGGGCTAAAAAAGATGGTAAATTTGCAGGTACTTGTGCAAGTCAAAACCCTGTATTAAATGAAACTGGTGAATCTTGTGGTTTTTGTGGAAAAACTCCAGATCAGTTTGATACTTGTAATGATACCCAACACAATAATTAATAACTTTTTTACTAAATGATTTTAACTGTACTCTTCTACTCTTTTGTAGTAATTACAGCTATTCAAATTATTTACTATTTAGTCTTTTCTACTTTTTTATTTGACAATAAAAAGGATAAAAAAAAGGTGTTAGAACTTCCTATATCTGTAATTATTTGCGCAAAAAATGAAGCCAAAAATCTTAAGACCTTTTTGCCATCAATAATTAATCAAGAATACTCTAACTTCGAAATTGTATTAATAAATGATGCTTCATCTGATAATACTGATGAAATAATGCAATCATTTAAAAAAGAAAATAACAACATTAAAATAATTAATGTTGAAAATATTGAAGCTTTTTGGGGAAATAAAAAATATGCTTTAACATTAGGAATTAAAGCTGCAAAAAACGATCATTTATTATTTATTGATGCAGATTGCAAACCACTTTCTAAACATTGGATTTATGAAATGGCTCAAAATTTTAATAAAGATAAAACCATTATTTTGGGTTATGGAAAATATAAAAAAGAAAAATCTATTGTAAATTTATTTGTAAGGTTTGAAACCTTATTAACAGCTATTCAATATTTTAGTTATGCAAAACTAGGGTCACCATATATGGCAGTTGGTCGTAATTTGGCTTATGATAGACAAGAGTTTTTTAATGTGAAAGGTTTTATTAATCACATGCATATAAAGTCTGGAGATGATGATTTGTTTATACAAGATGCTGCCAATAAAATAAATACAAGAATTTCAACTTCAAAAAACAGTTTTACAGAATCTTTAGCTCCTAAGAGTTTTGTAGAATGGTTTAGACAAAAAAGAAGACATATTTCTACAGCAAATTATTATAAATTTAAGCATAAATTTTTCTTAGGATTATTCTTTATGTCTAAAGTGCTGTTTTTTATTTTAGCTACTACTCTATTTTTCTTTTATCCTTGGCAAATTATTTTACCAATATTTTTAACATATTACTTAGTTCAATTTATTGTTATCGGTTTTTCTGCAAAGAAATTAAGTGAACCAACACTCATTTATGTATTACCTTTTTTAGAAATTGGGCTACTAATATTTCATTTATCGATATTTATCACTAATTTAACATCAAAACCAAATCATTGGAAGTAAGCAAATCTAAACTTGAAATAAATATCTCTAAAGCAAAAAATGGAAATCAATCTGCTTTTAGATTTTTGTTAAATACTTTTTGGGCAGATGTTTTTAATTTTCAATTAAAAAGAACTCAGAGCGAAAATGATGCAGAAGATATTACTATTCAAACATTTTCTAAGGCTTTTGATAAAATTGATACTTATAACAACAAATACGTTTTTAAAACTTGGTTAATTACAATTTCTAAAAATGTACATATAGATTTAATTCGTAAAAAAAATATTTCTATAGCTGCAGATACTTCTAAAGAACAAGAAGAACAAGCTTATTTGGTTGTTGATGAAAACCCAACTCCTGAAGATAAAATTATTACCGAACAAAATTTAGCAAAATTGTTAAGAGACATTAAACAATTAAAACCTAAATACCAAGAAGTTATACAACTACGCTATTTTCAAGAATTGAGTTATAAAGAAATTTCTGATCAAATAAATGAACCAATGAATAATGTAAAAGTAAAATTATTACGTGCTAAAAAATTATTGGCAGAAATAATTAAGAAATCTTAAATTTGAAAAAATCTTTCTTACAATCTCTAGGACCAGGTTTATTATTTGCAGGTGCAGCAATTGGCGTATCTCATTTAGTACAATCTACAAAAGCAGGTGCAGATTTTGGTTTTGGTCTTATTTGGGCCTTAATATTAGTTCATGTTTTTAAATATCCGTTCTTTCAATTTGGTCCACGTTATGCAGCTGCTACAGGAGAGACTTTATTAGATGGTTATAAAAAGTTAGGCAAAGGAGTTTTAATTGCCTATTACATTCTTAATTTTGCTACCATGTTTACCATACAAGCTGCAGTAACTATTGTTACAGCTGGTTTAGCATCACAGCTTTTTGGTTTAAATGAACAACTAAGTTTGGTAAATTGGGCAACATTATTAATGCTAATTAGTGTTCTATTTTTAGTGATTGGTAAATACAAATTGTTAGACAACTTAATGAAATACATAATAGTAATCTTAACAATTAGTACCATTATTGCAGTTAGTGTTGCATTATTTAGCACAAAAGACACTTTTAATGTAGCTCAAATTATTCCTTCCGGAACTGTAGAGTTGACTTTTTTAATTGCTTTTTTAGGATGGATGCCTGCACCTTTAGACGTATCTATTTGGCACTCTATTTGGTCTATAGAAAAAGACAAAACTACCGTAATAAAAACAAAACGAAAAGATGCCATTTTTGATTTTAATATAGGTTATATTGGTACACTTTGTTTAGGAATTTGTTTTTTATTATTAGGTACATTAGTAATGTATAAATCTGGAGAATCATTTTCTAATAAAGGAAATGTTTTTGCTTCGCAGTTGATAAATTTATACACGCAAAACCTTGGCGATTTTTCTTACATATTTATTGCTATAGCTGCTTTTACAACCATGTTTAGCACAACAATTACTACAATGGATGCTTCTCCTAGAGCAATGAACAGAACTACTAAATTATTAATGAATAAAGAATTAAAATTTGGCTATTGGTTTTGGATTATTTTCTTATTTACAGGTACTTTTTTAATCTTATATTACTTTATGGATAATATGGGTTTATTAGTTAAAACAGCTACAATTCTATCTTTTTTAACAGCTCCTTTTTATGCTATTTTAAATTTTAAATTAATTACAGGTAAGCATACTCCAAAAGAACATCAACCAGGAATTTTATTAAGAATTTTAAGTAGTATTGGTATCGTCTTTTTAATAGGATTTAGTCTTTGGTTTTTAATGAGCTTATAATTTTTTCTTTTCTTCACAATAAAATTATTGCTATGATATCAAACCAAAAACTTACTAAAAAAAAGAAAAATAAATTACGTTTAAAGTTAATAATTGCTACTATTTCCTTTTTTATTATTAAGACTATAATTTCTGATTAAGAACATTTTAAAGATGGAATAACTGGAAGTTTTTAAAATATATCATCTTTATTTTTTAGTCTTTATTTCATTTTTTCCTTTGTATCTTTGCTATTCAAATTCAATAGAAAATGGCATTAGATTCTGTAATACTTCCAGAAAAACCTAAAAAACCAAAATGGTTACGTGTAAAGTTACCTGTTGGAAAAAAATATACTGAATTAAGAAGTTTAGTAGATAAATATCAATTAAATACAATTTGTACAAGTGGTAGTTGTCCTAACATGGGTGAATGTTGGGGAGAAGGAACTGCAACTTTTATGATTTTAGGAAATATATGTACGCGTTCTTGTGGGTTTTGTGGTGTAAAAACAGGAAGACCAGAAACTGTAGAATGGGATGAACCAGAAAAAGTAGCTCGTTCTATTAAATTAATGAAAATTAAACATGCAGTAATTACATCTGTAGATAGAGATGATTTAAAAGATGGAGGTTCTATTATTTGGGCAGAAACTGTAGATGCAATTCGTAGAGCAAACCCAAATACAACTTTAGAAACTTTAATTCCAGATTTTCAAGGTAACACAAAGCAAATAGATCGAATTATAGCAGTGCATCCTGAAGTAGTTTCTCATAATATGGAAACTGTAAAAAGACTTTCTAGAGAAGTTCGTATACAGGCTAAATATGATAGAAGTTTAGAAGTTTTAAGGTACCTAAAAGAAAAAGGAATGCGTACTAAAAGTGGTATTATGCTTGGTTTAGGAGAAACTGAAGATGAAGTTATGCAAACAATGAGAGACTTGCAAGGAGTTGGATTAGATGTTTTAACTATTGGACAGTATTTACAACCTACTAAAAAACATTTACCTGTTCAAGAATTTATAACACCAGAACAATTTAAAAAATATGAAACTTATGGTTTAGAATTAGGTTTTATGTATGTAGAAAGTGGTGCTTTAGTAAGGTCTTCTTATAAAGCACATAAACATGCTATATAACATTAAATTAGTTCAAAATATTAAGAAATTAAAAACCATCTCTTTTATAGAATACTCCTAAAAAGTTAGATACTATTTAGGGGTATTTTTATAGACATAAAAATCAATTATAATTATGTTTAAAAACAAAACTACCAAGATCACTACAAAAAAATAGAGTTCTACTTCCAATTCATTTTGATGTTCAAAAACGGCAAACAGAGACCAAAGCTTTAGCAAATAAACAATTTGAATACTATAAAGTAATTTAGTTAAGTGCACCTGCACATTTGATAGTCAATTCTTTACCTTTTCCTCCACCAGCAGATGATTATACAGGTGGTTCTTGGACAAAATGGTTAAATACCAATTCGTTATAAAAATCTCCTTACCTAATTAGTATTTAGATTTAACAAAACTTCATGAAGTTATTAATAATACAAATGAAGAACGAATAAACCTAACAATAGAATATGATTCCTAATAAATGGGTAAGAGGTATCATCAAAAAACCCCAATAATTTCTCATTGGGATTTATATCTTTTAAAAATAAGATTCTGAAACAAGTTCAGAATTTAACCTTAGCTACACGTTAAATCTAAAGTGCATTACATCACCATCTTTAACAATGTAATCCTTACCTTCTACCCTCATTTTACCAGCTTCTTTTACTTTAGCTTCAGAACCATAAGTTACATAATCTTCGTAAGAAATAGTTTCTGCTCTAATAAAACCTTTTTCAAAATCTGTATGAATTACTCCTGCTGCTTGAGGCGCAGTAGAACCAATAGGAATTGTCCAAGCTCTTACTTCTTTTACTCCAGCTGTAAAATAAGTTTGTAAGTTTAGTAATTTATATGCAGAACGCACTAATCTAGAAACACCAGCTTCTTCTAAACCAATATCTTCTAAAAACATTTGTCGTTCTTCATAATCTTCTAATTCTGTAATATCTGCCTCTGTTCCTACTGCTAAAACAATAACTTCTGCATCTTCTTCTTTAACAGCTTCTCTAACCTTTTCTACATATTCGTTTCCAGAAACTGCAGAATTTTCATCTACATTACAAACATATAATACAGGTTTAGAAGTAATAAATTGTAAAGATTGTACAAATTCAATTTCTTTTTCAGAAAATTCTAAAGCTCTAACTGATGTTCCTTGTAATAAAGTTTCTTCAATTTTAAGCAAAACCACCAATTCTGCTTGCGCTTCTTTGTTACCTGTTTTTGCAGTTCTTTTAACTCTTTCTAGTCTTTTTTGAACTGTTTCTAAATCTTTTAATTGTAATTCAATATCAATAGTTTCCTTATCTCTTACAGGATCAATAGAATTATCTACATGAATAATATTATCGTTATCAAAACAACGCAAAACATGTAAAATAGCATCCGTTTCACGAATATTTGCCAAAAATTGATTTCCTAACCCTTCTCCTTTACTTGCTCCTTTAACAAGACCAGCAATATCTACAATCTCTACAGTTGCAGGTAAAACCTTTTCTGGGTTTACCAATTCTTCTAATTTTTCTAAACGTGTATCAGGTACGTTTACAACTCCTAAGTTTGGTTCTATTGTACAAAAAGGAAAGTTAGCACTTTGCGCTTTTGCATTAGATAAACAGTTAAATAAAGTTGATTTTCCTACGTTTGGTAATCCTACAATTCCGGCTTTCATGTAAATAAATTTTGCGATTGCAAATATAGTTTTTTATTCATAAAAAAACCTCGAATAAATTCGAGGTTTTCATGTTAATAAGGTCTAAGTATATATACTCAGTTATTCATTATGCATAAAGCTTTGTTTCGCTAATAATTCTTCTTCTGTTTCTACAACATCATCATCTGGCACACAACAATCTACAGGACATACTGCAGCACATTGTGGCTCATCATGAAAACCTTTACATTCTGTACACTTATCTGGTACAATGTAATAAAGTTCGTCTGAAACGGGTTCTTGATCTTCTTCTGCGTTTACAGATTTTCCGCTTGGTAAAACTATATCACCACTTAAATCTGTACCATCTGCATATTTCCAATCATCTGCTCCTTCATAAATTGCTGTGTTAGGACATTCTGGTTCACAAGCCCCACAATTTATACATTCATCTGTTATTATAATTGCCATAATTTTCTGTTCTGTTTTTGTACCTTTGCAGTTGCAAAAATAAAGCCAAAATTATTTACAACCAAAATAAATGAATAGTATTCAAAACAGAATTACTGCATTCGCAAAATTAGGAGCCTTTTTAAGTCAGTTTTCTATCGATAATATAAAAAAAATCGATAATATTGAGCATAATGACATCTTTTTTGATGGCTTTTTACATCAAATAAAATTAGCACAAGAAAACAATTCTTGGTTTACTAAAAATAATATCTTATTCTCTTTACAAAGTTTGAGTAAATCTTTAACTGCAAGTAATTTAAATGATTTTATAAGTAACTTAAATATTGATATCAAAAACTCTAAAAAAGTTGCTATTATTATGGCTGGTAACATCCCTTTAGTTGGTTTTCATGATTTTCTTTCGGTACTAATTTCTGGCCATTCTGTGTTAGTAAAGCAATCTTCTAGCGATAAACACTTATTACCCTTTTTGGCAAAGTATTTAGAGTATGTAGAGGAAAGTTTTAAAGGAAAAATCACTTTTACAGAAGAAAAGTTAACCGATTTTGATGCTGTAATAGCTACAGGAAGTGATAATACTGCACGTTATTTTGAATATTATTTTAAAAGTAAACCAAATATTATTAGAAAAAGTAGAAATTCTGTGGCAGTAATCACTGGAAAAGAAACTGAAGAAGATTTTATAAACCTTTCTGATGATGTTTTTCAATATTTCGGTTTAGGTTGCAGAAGTGTTTCTAAATTATATGTTCCTAAAGGATTTAATTTTGATGCATTTTTTACAGGAATGTATGTAAAAAAAGATCTTATTAATAATGCAAAGTATGCAAATAATTACGATTACAACAAAGCTGTTTATTTGATGAGCGAGTTTGATTTATTAGAAAATGGTTTTCTAATGATTAAAGAAGATGAAAGTTACTCTTCTCCTATTGCAACCATTTTTTACGAATATTATGATAACGAAATAGATTTAAAAATAAAATTACATCAAGATAAAGAAAAAATTCAATGTATTGTTGCCAAAGACTTTATAGAAAATGAAGTTGCTTTTGGGCAAACTCAACATCCGAAATTAACAGATTTTGCAGATGGAGTTAATACTTTAGAATTTTTATCCGAAATATAAATTAATTAAAGTTGTCATTTTGAGCGAAATATAATGTAGTCGAAAAATCTATTAGATTTCTCCATAAAGTCGAAATGACATTATAAAAACAATATTAAATTTTTGAATTTTAAAAAAAATGAAAAAACATAATTTTAGTGCAGGACCCTGTATTTTACCACAAGAAGTTTTACAAAAAGCATCAGAAGCAATTGTAAATTTTAATAATGAAGATTTATCTTTAATAGAAATATCTCACAGAAGTAAATCTTTTGTAAATGTTATGGAAAAAGCACGCTCTTTGGCTTTAGAATTGTTAGGTTTAGAAAATAAAGGTTATAAAGCTTTATTTTTACAAGGAGGTGCTAGCATGGAGTTTTTAATGGTTGCTTATAATTTATTGAATAAAAAAGCAGCGTATTTAAATACTGGAACTTGGTCTGATAAAGCTGTTAAAGAAGCGAAATTTTTTGGAGAAATGATAGAAGTTGCATCTTCTAAAGACAAAGGTTACAACTATATTCCTAAAGGATATTCTATTCCTAATGATGCAGATTATTTTCATTGTACAAGTAACAATACTGTTGCTGGTACACAAATAAAAGCTTTTCCAGAAACAAATGTTCCTTTGGTTTGTGATATGAGTTCAGATATTTTTTCTCGTCAATTAGACTTCGAAAAATTCGATTTAATTTATGCTGGTGCTCAAAAAAATATGGGACCTGCTGGAACAACTCTGGTTATTATTAAAGAAGAAATTTTAGGAAAAGTAGAGAGGCATATACCTTCTATGTTAAACTATCAAATTCATATTGATAAAGATAGTATGTTTAATACACCCTCTGTTTTTGCTGTGTACGTTTCTATGTTAACTTTACAATGGTTAAAAGATTTAGGTGGAATTAAATTTATTGAAGAAGTAAATAATAAAAAAGCGGCACTTTTATATTCTGAAATTGATAGAAATCCGCTTTTTAAAGGAATTGTAGCAAAAGAAGACAGAAGTAATATGAATGCTACTTTTGTTTTAACCAATGAAAGCTTAAAAGAAACTTTTGATACTATGTGGGCAGAAGCTGGAATTAGTGGAATTAATGGACATAGAAGTGTTGGTGGTTATAGAGCAAGTATGTACAATGCTTTACCTTTATACAGTGTACAAGCTTTAGTGGATGTAATGCAAGAGTTAGAAAGAAAACAGCTATAAAGCCATAAAAAATACAGAATGAAGTTCGAGTTAAACAATTAAACGTTTCAACTTTTAAACAATTACACAAGAAATTAGAATGAAAATATTAGCAAATGACGGAATTTCTCAAAGCGGAAAAGATGCTTTAGAAAAAGGAGGTTTTGAAGTATTAACTGTAAAAGTTGCTCAAAATCAATTAGAAAATTACATCAACGAAAATAATGTTGATGCAATTTTAGTTAGAAGTGCAACACAAGTAAGACAAGAATTAATTGAAGCATGCCCAAGTTTAAAATTAATAGGACGTGGTGGTGTTGGTTTAGATAATATTGATGTAGAATTTGCAGAAGACAATGGTTTACAAGTAATTAACACTCCTGCTGCAGCTTCTAGTTCTGTAGCAGAATTGGTTTTTGCCCATCTCTTTGGAATGGTAAGATTCTTACACTCTTCTAACAGAGAAATGCCTTTAGAAGGAGATTCTCGTTTTAAAGAATTAAAAAAAGCCTATTCTGCAGGAATTGAATTAAGAGGAAAAACAATTGGTATTATTGGTTTTGGTAAAATAGGACAAGAAGTAGCAAAAATTGCAATTGGTCTAGGAATGAACATTTTAGCTATAGATAAACAAGTTACAAGCGCACCAATTACTCTAGAGTTTTTTAACGGACAAAAAACTACTTTTACAATTGATACTGTAGAAAAAGAAGATGTATTAAAAGATTCAGATTTTATAACTTTACATATTCCAGAGCAAGAAGAATACGTTCTTACTGCAGATGAAATTGATAAAATGAAAGATGGAGTTGGCATTATAAATACAGCTAGAGGTGGTGTAATCAACGAAGTAGATTTAGTAAACGCCATAGAAAGTGGAAAAGTTCAGTTTGCAGGATTAGATGTTTTTGAAACAGAACCTACACCAGCTGTTCAACTTTTAATGAATCCAGAACTTTCTTTAACTCCACATATTGGAGCTTCTACTTTAGAAGCACAAGACAGAATTGGTTTAGAATTAGCAAAACAAATTATAGAACATTTACGTTAATGAGCATTATTGCAGAAAATTTATTAAAAATAAAACAATCACTTCCTGAAGATGTAACCTTAGTTGCAGTTTCTAAAACCAAACCTGTTTCTGATTTACAAGAAGCATATACTGCTGGTCAACGAGTTTTTGGTGAGAACAAAATTCAGGAAATGGTTGATAAGTATGATACTTTACCAAAAGACATAAAATGGCACATGATTGGTCATTTACAACGTAATAAAGTAAAATACATGGCTCATTTTGTTGATTTGATTCATGGAGTTGATAAATTTTCAACCTTAAAAGAAATTAATAAACAAGCTAAAAAACATCAAAGAGTTATAAATTGTTTATTACAAGCAAAAATTGCTAAAGAAGAAACAAAGTTTGGTTTATCTTTTCATGAAATTGAAAACATACTTTCATCCGAAGAAATTAAAAAACTAGAAAACATAAAAATTGTTGGGTTTATGGGTATGGCAACCTTTACAGACAATAAACAACAATTGCAAGATGAGTTTTCATCTTTAAAAAACTTTTTTAATCAACAAAAAACAAAATCTATAACTACAAATTGTGAACTACAAATTTTATCAATGGGAATGAGTGGAGATTACTCTTTAGCCATAGAAAATGGTAGCACAATGATTAGAGTTGGTAGCTATATATTTGGTCATAGAAATTATAATCCTTAAATTTAGCTTAAAGAAAAAGAATTTGTACGCAATTTTAGATATAGAAACAACAGGAGGTAAATTTAATGAAGAAGGAATAACAGAAATTGCTATCTATAAATTTGATGGTCACTCTACTGTAGATCAATTCATAAGCCTCGTAAATCCAGAAAAACCAATTCAAGAATTTGTTGTAAAACTTACAGGTATAAGTAATAAAATGCTTAAAAATGCGCCTAAGTTTTATGAAGTTGCAAAACGAATAATAGAAATTACTTCTAATTGTATTTTAGTAGCACACAATACAGATTTTGATTATAGAATTTTAAGCACAGAGTTTGATAGATTAGGTTATGAATATAATAGAAATACATTGTGTACTGTAGAATTAAGTCAGAAATTAATCTTAAATCAACCTTCTTACAGCTTAGGAAAACTTACAAAATCTTTAGGCATACCAATGTCTGACAGACATAGAGCTTCTGGAGATGCTTTAGCAACTGTTCAATTGTTTAAATTATTATTAGAAAAAGATACTAATAAAACAATTATACAAAGTTCTATAAAATACCATGACAGAAGAAACTACAAACAAAAACTTAAATCTTTATTAGATGACATTCCTACTGTACAGGGTGTTTATTATATACATGATGTAAACGGAAAAGTAATCTTTTTAGGCAGAGGTAACAATATAAAAGCAGAAGTAAATAAACTATTTTTAAAAGTAACCAAAAGAGCCATTAAAATTCAAGAACGAGCAGATTCTATTTCTTTTGATAAAACCGGTAATGAGCTTTTTACCAGATTAAAATATGCAATTGAATTAGAAGCTTTATCACCTAAATTTAATTTTAAAAAGAAACTTAAAAACACAACCCAAAACTTTAATAATGAAGACTTTATAATCATTGAAAAAGGTAGAGAAGTAGAAGAACATGCTGTTATTTTAGTAGAACAAAATGAAGTTTTTGGTTTTGGTTATACCAATCTAAATTTTCAAGAAAAAAGATTAGATATATTAAAAACAGTGTTAACACCTGTAGAAAATAAAATTCAATCTAAAAACATTATTAAAAATTATATTAATAAAAATAAAGTTCAAAAATTAATTAGATTGTAAATGAAAAAAATTGCCCTACTGCTACTTTTATTTTCAACTAGTTTTATAATTGCCCAGAAAAAGAAGTCAACTAAAATGGGTTTAACCACTTTAGATGAACTTAAAATGACAATTTACGATAAAGATTCTACAGCAACAGCAGTAGTTTTGTACGAACATGCAAATCGTTATCCAGATAGAGATAATGATGAAATACCAAGAACAGACTATTATTACAGAATAAAAATATTAAATAAAGCTTCTTTTAATTTAGCAAATATTAAAATAAACCTATATAAAGAACAGAGAATTAAAGACATAAGTGCGAAAACTTATAACTTAACAGATACAAGAACCATGCATGTCTCTTCTGTTTTAAAAAAAGACATCTTTACTATTGAAGAAAATAAAAATTGGAAAACTGTAAAATTTACACTTCCAAATTTAAAAGAAGGATCTATAATCGAATACAAATACAGTATTTTATCTCCATATTTAAGTATTAATGATTGGTATTTTCAATCTGATATCCCAAAAATTAAAAGTGAATTTGATACTTCTATTTTAGGAAATTACAAGTATAATATTAAAAAAACTGGTTATTTAAAATTAGATAAAAATGAACATTCAGTAGATAAAAAGTGTGTTTATGTAGATGGTATTGGTGAAGGTACATGTGCTACTTCTTCTTATGGAATGTATAATATCCCAGCATTTAAAGAAGAAGAATACATGTTAAGTAAAAAAAATTATATCTCTAAAATTTCTTTTGATATAAAATCGATAACAAGCTATAGAGGTGTTGTTGAAAATTTAACAACTACCTGGAAACAAGCTGATAAAAGTTTGAAAAAACGTTTCTTTAACAATCAAACTTCCAAAAAAAGTTTTTTCAAAAAAAACTTACCAGATTCTATTTTATCTATAACAAATAATCTAGAAAAGGCTAAAAATATTTATCGCTTTATACAAAATCATTACACCTGGAATGAAAAATATTGGTCAAATAAAGATGCAAAAGTAAAACAAGCTTTTGATAATAAAACCGGAGATATTGGAGAAATAAATTTATCTCTATATAACAGTTTAAAAGCAGCAGAAATTGAAACTAAATTAGCAGTTTTATCTACTAGAAATAATGGAATACCAACAAAACTTTTTCCTGTAATTTACGACTACAATTATGTTATTGTTAAAACTAATATAGATGGTAAAAATTATTTTTTAGATGCTTCTAATAAATATTTACCTTTTGGACAAGTACCTATAAGAACACTAAATGGCGAAGCTAGAGAAATAAATTATAAAGAAAAAAGTTCTTGGGTAGCTCTTAAACCAAAATATAGTTCTACTGTTAACTTTACTTGTAAATTAAAGCTATCTGAAGAAGGAGTTTTTGAAGGTAATTTAATGATTAGTAAAAACGGTTATTTTGCAGTAGAACAAAGAGAAGAAATATCCTTAAAAAATAAAGACAGTTATTTAGATGATTTTGAAGCCAAATATATAGATGTAGAAGTAGAAGATTATACTGTTAAAAATTTAAATAATCTTGACAAAACTTTACACGAAATTTTTAAGGTTAGAATAGAAATGGGTGAAGAGTTAGGAAACAAATTAAGATTAAATCCTTTTCTATTTAATAGAGTTTCTAAAAATCCTTTCAAATTAAAAGAAAGAAACTATCCTGTAGATTTTGCATACACAAGAAGAAAAAACTATTACCTAAACCTAGAAATACCAGACAACTATAAAATAATCAGTTTGCCTAAAAAAAGAGCTATATCTTTGCCTAATAAAGGTGGTAAATTTACAATAAACATTATTCAGAGAAATAATATTATTACTATTTCTACTAGAATACAGATAAACAGAAGTATCTTTTCTAGTGAAGAATATTTTGCTTTAAAAGAATTTTACAAGCAAATAATTTTATCTGAAAACAGTAATATTGTATTAGAAAAAGAATAAGTTTTTTATTTTAAGGTTTTAAAATACGTCAAATGACGTATTTTTTTTTTATATATTTAGCCAGATTTTTGTTTTGTAACTCTAAATCACTTAATATGAAAAAATTACCTGCATTACTAATTTGCTTATTTTCTACTTTTTTCCTGTTTTCTCAAGATGAATTTGGTACAGGTTTAAAGTTTGATGAGGCAATGTATAACCAAATACCTCAATCTGTACCTATAATAACTAGAAGCTTTACTTCTATGCCTTCATCTTTCAGTTTAAAAGGGTATGCTCCTACTCCAGGAAACCAAGGAAGTCAAGGCTCTTGTGTTGGTTGGGCAAGTGCTTACGGTGCAAGAACAATTGCAAACGCAATAAAAAATGGCTGGAAATATAATACATCTAAAATTAATCAAAACACATTTTCACCAGCATTTGTTTACAATCAAATAAGATATAATGCAAAATGCGAAGGAGCATACATAGAAAATGCCATGAAGGTTATGAATAATAATGGAGCTGCTAAATTAACAGATTTTCCTTATGATTATAAAACCTGTTTAAAAACACCTTCTAATTACGTTTATAGCAAAGCTAAAAACCATAAAATTTTAAACTTTGAAAGATTAGCAAAATGGAACAACCCATACAATTTAGTAAGTAAAGTTAAAAAAGCTATTTCACAAAAAAACCCTGTGGTAATTGGTTTATTTCGTTTTTCTAGCCTAAAAACAGATTACAACAATGTTTGGATACCAAGCTCAGGTAAATCTGGTCATGCAATGGTAGTAGTAGGTTATGATAATAATAAATCTGGTGGTGCTTTTGAAGTAATGAACTCTTGGGGCACTCGTTTTGGTAAAAATGGTTTTTTTTGGATTAAATATGAAGATTTTAAAAGACAAGTTAAAACAGCTTATGTTTTAGTTGACAAAAATAGTAACAACAACGATTTTAATAATAATAATAATAATAATAATAATAATAATATAACCTATAGTAAACTTGGAGGAGAGCTTACATTAAAATTAAGCAATGGTAATAGCATGCCAATTAAATTAGCAGATGGTGCAACAAGAAATTTTAATATTGTAAAAGCCACCAAAACTACCTATAAAGTAAACAATACATATACTTCTGGTACTCAATTTAGAATATACTTAAAAAGTAAACAAAGAGGTTATGTATATCTAATTGGTTATGGTTCTGGAGATAAATCTGTAAACAAACTATATCCGTTTGAAAATTTTAGCGATTATTTTAATTATACCAATAGTGAAATTGCATTACCTAGTGAAGATTATTTTATAGAATTTGATAATCAACCTGGTAGAGATATTCTTTGTGTACTTTATAGTAAAGAAAAATTAAATATCAACGATATTGTTAGTAAAGCCAGGTATGGTTCTGGTGATTTTGTTTCTAGAGTAAAAAAAGCATTAAGTTATAAAATGTTTAAAGGTACAGATATCTCATTTAGTGAAAATAAAGTTTCATTTAACGCAAGTTCCAAAAACTCTTCTGCAAAAGTTGTTCCTATTTTTATAGAAATGAACCACCAATAAAATCAAATTATGAAAAAGTTAAAAACTTCCCTCCTTTTATTCTTTTTATTATCATCAATAGTTTATGGTCAAAATAGCGGTAATTATGTTTACCAAGAAAATTTTGATAGCAAAGGTACATGGCCTGCAGGTAGTAATGAAAACATAGAATTAAATGTTTATAATGGAAGGTATTATTTTGAACATAAAAGAACAAATGAATCTTGGAAAATAACTTCTACCAGTTTTAATTTAGACACATCAAAAGATTTTGAATTAGAAATCTCAATTCAAAAAATTTCAGGAGTATCTAGTTCAGGAATTTCATTCTTATACGATTTTAAAGATGGTAATAACTATAAAGAATTTGGTTATACCTCTAGTGGATATTATAGAGTTGCAGAATCTATAGAAAATTCATATACTAATCTAAAAGAATGGACCAAAAACAGCAATGTAAAAACAGGAAACTATGGAATAAATAAACTTAAAGTTTCTAAAAAAGGGAGCTCTGTTACTTTTTATATAAATGGTTCTTCTGTTTATAGCACTTCTTTTAAAAATTTTGTTGGTAAGAAAATAGCATTAGCTCTTTATAAAAATCAAAAAATCTCTATAGATTATATTAAAGTAAAACAAATAAATAGCTCATCAACTAATTATACTAACAGTTCTAAAAAAACAATTCTTTTTGATGGTTTTAATAGCAATGCAAATGATTGGTCTATTCAAAATGATAATGACGTTACATTAGACATAAAAAATGGAGACTATATTTTTGATCATAAAAGAGAAAGTGGTGGTTGGTCATCTACATTAGAAGAAAAAATTAATACTTCAAGAAACTTTAAAATTAGTGCTCAAATCAAAAAAATTTCTGGTATTCAAAATAACGGATTTGGTTTAATTTATGGGAGAAAAGATTCTAATAATCAAAATCAATTTTTCTTATCAGGTAATGGATCTTATGTCATAAAACATTTAAAAAATGGAAAGCAATCCTTTACGAAAGATTGGACAAAATCTAACCATATTAAAACAGGTAATGGAGCTGTAAATTATTTAAAAGTACAAAAAGAAGGTACCAAATTAAAATATTACATCAACAGTAATTTAGTTCATACCTCCTATTCATATCAGTTTTTTGGAGACAGAACTGGTTTTATAATATATGGTAAACAAAAAATTTCTATAGGCTATATTAGTATGGCATATACAGATAGTAAAACCAATATCAAAAAAGATAACACAACAAAAACTATTATTTATGATAGCTTTTATTCTAATAAAAATGAATGGGGTATAGCAGATAATGATAAAGCTAAACTAGAAATTAAAAACAGTAAATATTATTTCGAATATAAAGGAGATAAAGGTTGGACAAGTAGTAAAGGTTTTGATTTTGATAATACCAGAGATTTTAAGGCAGAAGCTTCTATTCAAAAAATATCTGGAATCAAAAACAATGGTTTTGGTTTAGTTTTTGGAAGAGAAGATAGTAAAAATCAACACCAATTTTTAATAAATGCTTTAGGTAGTTACTCTATTGATACTTATGATAATGGAAAATTAACAACACTTGTAGATTGGACAAAATCTTCTTCAATTAAAAAAGAAAATTACTCTACAAATATTTTAAAAATTGAAAAAAGAGGAAATAAACTACAGTATTACATTAACAATTCTTTAGTTTATACAGATACTAACATGACTATTTATGGTAAACGCTATGGATTTTCTATTTTCGATCCTCAAAAAATTGCAATAGATTATTTCTATCTTTCTTATTTAGATAATGGTCCTAATGATACCAATATCTTCAACAACAATACAAAGTTTAAAGGAGATTTATTTTTTAGCGATAATTTTAATAGCACAAATACAAATGAATGGTCTACTCAAAATAATGAAAAAATTCACTTTAGATTTTTAAATGGTAAATACCATGTACAACATAAAAGAAAGGATAAAGGTTGGTCTACTTACATTACAAAAAAATTCGATAGCTCCAAAGATTTTGAAATAGAAACCAAAATAGATAAAATAAGTGGTGTTACAAACAATTCTTATGGATTAACTTGGGGGTTAGATGATAACAATAGTTTTCGATTTTTTATAGCAAGTACAGGTTATTATAAAATTTCAAGAACTGTAAATAATAAAGAAGAAGTAATTGTAAAATGGACTAAATCTTCTAATGTTAACCAAAATAATGGTGCTTCTAATATTTTAAAAGTTAGAAGAGAAGGAGAAAATTATAAATACTTTATTAATGATAGATATATTACAAAAACAGATTTCGAACCTTTTTACGGAGACAAAATTGGATATGTAGTATATGCAGACCAAGAAATTGCAGTAGATTATTTAAAAATTTATCAATTAAAAAATAGTAATAACAATACAATTGTTACTAACAAAAAACTAAAACTGCCTCTTTTTGATGATTTTGATGGAAATACAAATGGTTGGAATTTAGAAGATTCAGATGATTATTCTGTTGCAATTGCTAACAGTAAATTATTACTACATAAAAAACAAGAAGGTGGTATTTTTATTAGTAGAGATGTTACTATAGACACATCTAAAGATTTTATAATAGAAACCGCATTAAGCAGAGTAACCAAATCTACAGACGGACTTTATGGTATTACTTTCGGAAGAAAAAATTCTTCTAATGAATACTCGTTCTTATTTTCTGGTAACGGAAGTTACATTTATAGAAAATTTGATAATGATGTGTATAAAAAAATTATTCCTTTTACAGAATCTTCTGCTATTAAAACAGATTTAGGCGCTTCTAATAAGGTTAAAATTGTAAAATCTGGCAATTTATTACGTTTTTATATAAACGATCAATATGTAAATGAAACACCTTTTGAAGGTTTTTTTGGAAGTAAATTTGGATATACACTTTATTATGATAAAAAAATAGCTGTAGATTATTTAGATATTAGATATCAATCTTCTAGTTTTAACAATCCACCAGTAGTTGTAATATCATCACCAAATGTAGAAGCAAAAAGAGGTTTTAAAATTGTAAAAACAAAAAGAATTCAGGTTCAAGGTAGAGCTACAGATGCTGATGGAATTTACGAAATAACTGTAAATGGTATAGAAGCAAACGTAGCTGAAGATGGTACATTTACAGCAAACGTACCTTTAAAATATGGTAAAAACGATTTAATCGTTAAAGCTACAGATTTAAAACAATCTTCATCTACTAAAACATTTATAATTAAAAGAACTTCACCAATTGTAGATGATACAACCATTACAGATAATACTATAGATAAATTAGATATTGGTTTTGGTAAATACCATGCTTTAATTATTGGTGTTAGTGAGTACAAAGACGAAAGTATTGTAGATTTAAATGGAGAACCTACTAAAGATGCAGATGCACTAGCTAGTTTATTAATATCTAAATACAATTTTAACCAACAAAATGTTACTGTTTTAAAAAATCCGACAGAAAACCAAATTATAAAACAGTTTTACACACTAAGAAAAAACGTTGGTAAAAATGACAATTTAGTAATTTTCTATGCAGGACATGGTAATTATGATGAAGCAAGTGAAAAAGGATATTGGATGCCTGCAGATGCAGAAATGGAATTTGAAGGAAATGTAATTTTAAATACAAGTATTGTTTCTTATATAAAATCGATAAACTCTAAACATACTTTGCTAATTGCAGATGCTTGTTTTAGTGGTAGTATTTTATCTACAAACAGAAATTATAGTAAAGCTTCAAACGCCGTAAAAACTAAATATTCTTTACCAAGTAGAAGAGCAATTACAAGCGGAACCTTAACAACCGTACCAAATAAAAGTGTATTTATGAAGTACTTGTTAAAAAGGTTAAGAGACAACACCAAAACATATTTATCAGCTGGCCAACTATTTAACATGATAGAAGACCCTGTAATTAATAATACTTCTGGAGATAACAAACCACAATACGCACCAATTAGTAGAACAGGTGATGAAGGTGGAGATTTTATTTTTATCAAGAAAAATTAAAAACTTTTTTACATTATTTTAGCTCTTATTTTAATTAAAATAAGAGCTAATTTTTTATAGTAATTATTAGCATTATATTTGTAATACAATTCATGTATTTTGAAAACAACAAAACAATCTAAACCTTCTTCTTGGAAAAACAATCTTCATGAAATTATTTATGAAGCAGATACAAGAGCTGGTAAATTTTTTGATGTAATTTTATTAATAGCAATTCTAGCAAGTGTTTTGTTAGTAATGCTAGAAAGTGTAGATAGTTTTGATAAAAAATACCATTCGTTCTTAAATTTTTCTGAGTGGATTATTACCATTTTGTTTTCTCTAGAATATATTGCAAGAATTATTTCTATAAAAAAACCATTAAAATATATTTTTAGCTTTTATGGAATTGTAGATTTATTATCTACTTTACCTAAATACTTATCATTATTTTTTATTGGTTCGCATCATCTTGCTGCTTTAAGAGCTTTACGCTTATTAAGAATTTTTAGAGTTTTAAAATTAGCACGTTATGTAGGTGCATCAAATAATTTAATGACAGCTTTAAAAGCAAGTAAAGCCAAAATTTCTGTTTTTTTGTTTTTTGTTTTTATACTCTGTATCATTCTTGGTACAGTAATGTATATGGTAGAAGGAGAAGAAAATGGTTTTACAAGTATTCCTAGAAGTGTTTATTGGGCAATTGTAACACTTACAACTGTTGGTTATGGAGATATTGCTCCTCATACACCTTTAGGACAATTTATAGCAAGTATAATTATGATTTTAGGTTACGGAATAATAGCAATTCCTACAGGAATTGTAACTTCAGAAATGTCAAAATCTAAACTAAGTGCTATAGATACAAATACACAATCTTGTAAATATTGTTCTGCAGAAAACCACAAAGACAATTCTCTATACTGTTATAACTGTGGTAATAAATTATAATAAATGGCCTCTAAAAATTTTCTAATTACAATTGTAGGCCCTACTGCTATTGGTAAAACAGCTTTAAGTATAAAATTAGCAAACTACTTTAAAAGTAATATTATTTCTTGCGATTCTAGACAGTTTTATAAAGAAATGAATATTGGTACTGCTGTTCCTGATGAAAACGAACTAGCAGCAGCTAAACATCATTTTATACAAAACAGAAGCATTTTTGATGATTACAATGTAGGTTCTTTCGAAAAAGACGCGTTAGAAAAATTAGATGAACTTTTTAAAGAAAATCCAGTTCAAATTATGGTTGGAGGTAGCGGTTTGTATGTAGATGCTGTTTTAAAGGGATTAGATTATTTTCCGAAAGTAGATGCTAAAATAAGAGAAGATTTAAATAATAAATTACAAAAAGAAGGTTTAAAATCACTTCAAAATAAACTTAAAGAATTAGATTTAGAAACTTACAATACTATTGCAATAGACAACCCTCAAAGAGTTATTAGAGCCTTAGAAATTTGTGTTGGTTCTGGTACATCATACTCTACCTTTAAAAACAAACCAAAAGCACCAAGAAACTTTCATTCTATAAAAATTGGTTTAGATGCAGAAAGAGAAATTATTTATAATAGAATAAATAAGCGAGTAGATATTATGATTGCAAATGGTTTGTTAGAAGAAGCCAAATTATTGCACAATCATAAAACTTTAAACGCATTACAAACTGTGGGTTACAGAGAATTGTTTTCTTATTTTGATGGAGATTTTACCAAAGAATTTGCCATTTCTGAAATTAAAAAAAACACCAGAAGATTTGCTAAAAGACAAGGAACTTGGTTTAAAAAAGACCAAAATACTTTCTGGTTTAATTACAAAACTGAAATAGAAACTATTATTGCCAAAATTTCTGATAAAATTAACAAAACTAAGCAATAACAAATTTTTGTAATTCATTCACTTTTATATCTTTGTCACACAAAAAAACAAAAAACATGAAATCTAAAATTCTTTTTATTTGTATTGCTTTATTAAGCACATTTGCTATTGCTCAATCTAAAGTTGGTACTATAGACAGTGATTATATTATTCGCTTAATGCCAGAAACTAAAATTGTACTCAAAAGGTCGCAAGATTATGGTGCTAAATTAGATTCATCTTTTAATATTAAATTAGAGGCATATAAAACAAAAGTAGATGCTTATAAGAAAAACGAAAAAACTTTAGGTGCTTTAGCTAAACAAGCAGACATTAAAGAACTTACTGAATTAGAAACAGATATTAAAGCATACCAAGATAATGGAAACAAATTAATGCAGTTAAAAAAGAATGAGTTAATGCGTCCTTTATATAAAAAATTAAATGATGCTATTACTATAGTTTCTAAGGCAGGTAAATACACTCAAGTACTTACAATTTCTGGAAATCAGTTTGCTTACGTAGATCCAAATTTTGATATTACAGAATTAGTTTTAAAAAATTTAGGTATTAAAATACCTGAAGCTAAAAAATAATAACCCTAACTTTAATAAAATTTAAACCTCACAAAATTGTGAGGTTTTTTTGTTTTACATAATTAAATAAAACAAAAATATAGAAACATTTTATAGGTATCATAAATATTTAATACAATTAGAACAGATAAAACTTCACAAAAAAATAGCTTTTGATAATCCAAAATGGAAATTCTATTTTTTGACTTTTTAAAATAAAAACACGAACTTCGCTAATGCAGATTATAAGTCATTAAAACGGACGTCATAATCGTCTTAAGTTGTAAATAATTAGAAAAATGAAAAACACATATGTATTATTGTTAATAATATTATCCCTAATTTCTTGCTCTAAAAATGATTACCTTAATAAAGATAATCAATGTAAGGTAATTGGAACAAATGGCGATTATAAAACTGAATATAATACAGTTACAGAAACTATCGATACTATAGGTGACATAATATATCCTGTGCAGTATGTTTATAACTCTAAAAATCTTCTAATTACTCGTATTCGATATGATAATGTTTATAGTATTTCTGATTTTCACAGAGACATCGATAATATTAATTATGATTCAAATAATAGAATAAATGAAATCTCTACATATAATCGAGTAAAGGACTATACAGCTGTTAAAACTTATGAATACAATGGTTCAAGCACATTACCTACAAAAATAACTAGGCATAAATTAGAAAACAATGGCTCTAAGCAATTAACTTATACTGAATCTTTAACACATAATCATGCTAAACAATTGAGCCGTGTTTTAAAAACACCTAAAGACATGGAATATTCTTTTGAAACTGTATATAGCTATAATGAAGATGGTAATCTTATAGAACTTAAAGTAGAAGAAATTGATATAGATAATAATATTATATGGAGATCTATAGAAACTTATGGAAATTACGATAATCAACGAAACCCTTTTAACGGCTTGCCTTTTTCTGATTTAAGAGGTATTTCAGAGTCAAATAACAATTATTTTAAATATTCTAAAACTGCAGGTTATACTGAGACTTATTTAAACTCAGGACCAACACCGAGTGAATCTTCAGGTTATACTTACACACCAACTGATTTAAACTATCTTAAAAGATCAAAATATCAATGTGATGAATAAACTATTTACAACACCGTATAAAATTAATGTGGGTTTTTATGGTTTTCCCAAAGTTTTAGGTCTGTTTACATGGTCGCTTATTCTTATTTGAGTATTTTTAGGTCGACAAGATAAAAACATAAAATAAGTATAAGCTTAGTGTTAGGCTGAAAATCTCCCGATTTTCAATCCCACACTAACTTTATACAAAACCGTTAGCGAATTAACAATAACGAAAGTTAGCAAACAAGTTTTAGCCCTGATAGAAACAATTGTTTGAGCTCTTTTTTATTCCTTTTTTAGGATAAAAAAAGCGAGTGTGGATAGCAGGAAATAGCTTCAAAAAAATAAAAACAAAAAAGCATCCAATATTTTGGATGCTTTTTTATACTAACTTATTTTTAAAATTTAATCTAATAAATCTGAGTTATTTAGTATTAAATCTATTTTTTTTATAATTACAGTAATTTGATTCAGTTGTAATTCTATATTTCTAAAATACATACTAATATCTCTATTAACCCAACTTTCAGATATTACCCTAGCTCCTAAATTAATTCTTAAAATTGCGCTTTGTAAATCGTTATATTTTACATTTACTGCTTGCCCTATATGACATTTTTGAGCTGCTAATCTAATGGTCTCTATACAAGAACCTTTAAATTGACTAGATAAATCTGAATTTAATAAAACATACAGTTTTTTTACTTTATCTACTGGTAAAGCTTGTTTGTTTTTAAGTATGAAAAAAGGAAAAATTGTACGAATATTTCTAAATCTAAATTCATCGTCATTAAAAGTATTTACTCTTGTTTGCTTACCATAAATTGGTTCTAAAAATGGGGCATCTTTTATAGAATCTTCTACAAAATTACAGAACATTTCTATACCCATATTTCTATATAAAACTGGTGTTTTAAAATACCTTTCCATTTCTACCAAAGCAGTTTTCCAACGCATATAAGAACCGTAGTTATAACCTTCAGATAATTCTTTAGAACAGAACCAAGATGATGGCCAATCTGAATGGTTAAAATATGCTGTTAATCCTTCTGGTAATTTATTATTAGAAGCACGTACAAGTTTGCTAACGTTTTCTGGAAAAATTAATGCTCCAGAATATGGTGGTCCTGTAAAGTATTTACTACCTGTAATACTCATAATATATCCTTTAGATAAATATTTTCTAATATCTGTTGGGTCTAACCTTAGTTGTGCTGCATCTATAATTACTTGCATAGATAAGTCTTTTATAGCATCTAATTTTTGCATCATTTCTTCAGTTGGAGATTGATATCCTAATTTAGAATGGTCCATAACATGCAAAACAATTTGCCTGCCTAATTGGTTTGTTTTAAAAACAGCATTATAAACTTCTGTATCTAATTGATTGGTAGGTTTTAATTGTCCTTTTTCATCTCTAAAAGGTATTTTAATCAATTCTACATCTCTAAATCCTTTAATTTTATCTCCTTTTTTAATAGGATAATTTAAGGCTGTTGTATTCTCAAAATGACAACCTTTTAATGCTGCTGGCACACCACTACCTGTTTCATCTGATGCCACTAAAACATGTGTAATTTCTTTATTGGTAATAATTTGAGTTATTGCCGCAATTTGAAGCGAAGAATCTGTACCTGAAGGCGAAAAAATGATTTCGTTTTTTTCTTTTAAATCAAATATACTTCTAAGGTTATCTTTTAAAGATTCTGCAAAGTCTAAAGTTGTTTTATCAAAGCCATTTTTTAAACTATTTTTTATTAAAATACTTCTAACTTTGTCTGCTTTATCAAAAGAATAATTAGACACACTTGTTGCTGTAGATGATGCAAATGTAAATGCTTCTGGTCTTGGAAAAGGCCTGCAACCATATTTGTTAAGCAAAAGTATTTCATCTATATTTAGCCTTAAATCACCACCATCCATTAATAGATATTCTGTTGGTTTTGCCAAATTTTCTACAATCGATTTCCAAGAATCTTTAAAAATTTTGTTTGCTGTTTTTAAACTATGAATGGCTTCTAATTCTTTATATTTCTCTAAATCTTCTGTATTTATTTTTTCTTCTTTTTTAATTTTATGAATTATATAATAATGAACATCTTGTAATTTTTCTTTATCTTCTTTTTGTAATAACTTATAAAAAATACGTGTTACTTTTAATGCAGCTAAATCGCATAAAATAGTATTTTCTTTATTACTTAATGCTTTATACCAAAGTTGCCATTCTATTCCATATCTTAAATAAACTAAAGCTAAAACTGGGTTTTTTAAATATAACGAACCTAAAATAATTGATTTATTTGGTACTATTTTAAAAATATCTGGCTCACTAATAGAAGTAATAATATTAATATTATTAATTTTAGGTACTGTATTAAATCTTTTTAAAACATGTACTAAGTAATTAACGTTTTCTTTTTCGAATAATCTTGTTCTTTTATATTGATTTTCTAAGGATATGTTATTTGTCATTATTAATTTTATTATAACGTTTTTTAAAACGTAATTCTATATAGAGAGTATTTTTTTCTTATTAATTAGTTTAACTTTTATAAGTTTAATATCATTCCTGTTTTTACTTGAGTCGTATTAAAATTATTGTAAAAAGCTACAAGAGCTTCCATTTGTGTACAATGAGATGGATAAATATTATCTATGTTTTTTTCTTTTAGGTAATTAATTGTCTGTTGGGTTTGTAAATTATTGTGTTTTAAATGAAAACCACCTATTACTGTTTTAACCTTTTTAATACCAGTAATTTTAGTAGCATATTCTATAATATTACAAACACCTGAATGAGAACATGCAGTAACAATTATTAATTCGTTATTTTGAATTATTGCTAAAGCAGAATCATCAATTACAAAATCTGGTTGCCCGTTTTTATCTATAAAATTGGTAGATTTAGATTCAAAATTATTTGTTCTAGGTATTGTACCTAAAAAAATAATTTTGTCTGTAATATAAAAAGGCTCTTTCTTAAGTTTTAAATCAAACTTCTCCTCTACTTCTCTTTTACTGAATTTAAGACCTAAATAAGAGTTGTCTTTTTTTCGATATCTTTTTATAAAACTACCTGGATGCGTAATTAATTTTTTGTTATTTATAAATTGCAAACCATTTCCATGATCCCAATGACCATGACTAAGAACTACAGTTTTTATTTCTGTTTGAATATCTATTGAAAGTTGGTTTGCATTTTTTAAAAAAACATCAGAATTTCCTACATCAAACAACACTTTTTTTCCTTCATGTTCTATTAAATAAGACAAACCATGTTCTGCAATAAAACCAGAACCTGCATAATTTTCTGTTAAGACTGTTAGTTGCATGCTATACTTTTTTAATTTTAGATTCTAATATGTTTTCTATAAAACCAGGAATGCTTTTTGGTAATCGAGATTTATAATCTGCAAATACAACTGTAGATTTTGCTTTACTTAACAATAGATTTTGTTCATTTTTAATTTCGAACTCAAAATGAAAACGGACTTTAGGTTTTTCTTTTATTATTGTTTTTATAGTAATTAACTCATCAAAATGAGCCGCTTTCTTATACTTTATATCAAATGAAATAACAGGTAAAATTATTTGATTTTTTTCTAGTATAATTTCATCTAAACCTAGTTTTCTTAACAATTCATTACGTGCATGATGGCAATAAGTAACATAATTAGCATGGTATACATACCCCATTTTATCTACTTCTCCGTAACGAGGTCTTAATTGAATTTTATCAGTAATCATAAAACTAAATACTGTATTTTTATTTCTTAAATTTATATTCTTTAGAAATCTAAATAAAACTAATGATAACAAACATGTTCTTTATTTTGATGTTGTTTATCTAGCTGAAGACAACTAATTTCAGTGTCAACTATTTTTCCGTCTATAAATTGTAAAATAACGTCTGCAGATTTACCAGAACAACCACGAATTACAGAAATACCAGCAGCATTTAATGTTTTCTTTGCATTGTCTCCAATATTTCCTGCTAACATATTAGTAACTCCTTCTTTAACTAATACGTCTATAATGTTTGATTTACACCCACATTTTCCATCAGATTCTAGCAATTTTAAATCTATAATTTCATTAGTTTCAGAAAAAATATAAACTTCATAAAATTTACAGCGACCAAAATGATCTTCAATTACATTATCATTAGTAATTGGTATTACAATCTTTTTCATTTTAACTATTAATTGTTGTTATACTTCTATTATTCTTCTTTTTTCTTCTTCCTTTTCTATAAGGTCTATCTAAAGAATTATTAATATTATCTAATTTAGATTTTCTGCATTTTCCTAATTTCATTCCAGTTTTTGGACCTAAACCTTCTGGTCCTTGATGATTTAAATTTGGCATATGTTATTCATTTAAATTCACTAATTCATCTTCTTTATCTGCAGGACAATCACCACAAATTGCAGGATCTTTAACACCATCTATTAATTTATAACAAGTTTTACATTTAAACCAATTTTTATCAAATTCAAAATCTCCACCTTTAATTAGTATCGATTTTCCTTCAACAAAACCTTGTCCTATTTTTTTTAATGCACTATTATAAATTCTAGTTAATGTTGGTCTAGAAACCTCCATTTTCTCTGCAGCTTGATCTTGAGAAAGATTATCATAAACCACCAACTTAATAGACTCATACTCTTCATATTGCATAACAATATGTTCTAAATCTTTAAACCTAATACCAAAAGGTTTAAACCCTAGCATTTTTGGTGGATGATTTACTTTTCTTTTCTTTTTTGGACGAGGCATAAAATAATTTTATACAAATATAATGAACTTGCGTTCATAATTAAGCTTAAATATCTTATTTTAATAAAAATTTATGAAAAATATTTTTTAGAAATTATAATTTCTAAAAACAAAAAAAACACGAATAACCATAGTTTGTTTTAAACTACCTTTGCATTAAAAATAATTAATGCAGTTTTCTGAATTACCTTTACATAAATCAATCTTAAAAGCAGTTGCTGAAGAACGTTTTCATAGACCTACTTTAGTACAAGAAAAAGCAATTCCTTTAGTTTTAGCTAAAAAAAATGTTATTGTTTCTGCACAAACTGGTACAGGTAAAACTGCTGCTTTTGCACTACCAATAATTCAGCTTTTAAATGAGCAACAAGAAATTAAAAGCGAAAAAAATAAAATTAAATCTTTAATAGTAACTCCTACACGTGAATTAGCTATTCAAATTTTAGACAACTTTAAAAGCTATAGTAAATACCTAGACCTAACAACGTATGCAGTTTTTGGCGGCGTTTCTTTAGAACCTCAAAAAGACGCTTTAACTAATGGTATAGATATTTTAATAGCAACTCCTGGAAGATTAATTGATTTACAGCTACAAGGAAATTTAGATTTAAGTGCTATAGAAATATTTGTTTTAGATGAAGCTGATTTAATGTTAGATATGGGCTTTATTAACGATGTAAAAAGAATAGAAGCTTTATGCCCTAAGAAAAAACAAACACTACTTTTTTCTGCAACAATACCAGAAAAAATAAACGAATTAGCTAAAACTACTTTAAAAAATCCTGTTAAAGTAGAAATTAATCCAGAAGAAACAACAGCAAAAAACATTGGTCAGTTATTATATTATCTTCCTAAAAAGAACAAAACAGATTTGTGTTTACATTTATTAAGAAACACCATAAATGGAAAAATAATTATCTTTAGACGTACAAAATTTGGCGTAGATAAATTAGAGCAAACATTATTAAAAAACGGTTATAAAGTTGCTAGTATTCATGGAGAAAAAACACAAGCAACAAGAAATAAAGCAATAGAAGATTTTAAAAACAGAAAAGCAAATATATTAATTGCTACAGATGTTGCTTCTCGTGGAATTGATATTATTAATGTTGATGCAATTATTAATTTTGATATACCTAACATACCTGAAACTTATATACATAGAATTGGTAGAACTGGTAGAGCTGGAAAATCTGGAATTGCCTTTTCTTTTTGTTCGCCTGATGAAAATGGATATATAAAAACTATAGAGTTTTTAATTGAAAAAAAAATTAAAGTAATTGATGAACATCCGTATCCAATTACAAAACCCAAACATAAAAAGAAGCAACCTAACACCATTAGCAAGCATAAAAAAGGTAGAAAATCTGAAGCTTCTAAAAAGAAAAAGAAACGTTGGTATTAATAATTAAATTCTTTTCAAAATCTTTTTTTTTGAAAACTTACTAACTCTCAAAGTAAAACATAAAATAACGTTTACGTTAATAAATTTCACAAAACATTTTTTATTTTACTAGTCAAATCTGAAATTGTAAAAGGCTTTGAAATAACTCCAGAAAATCCTAATTCTAAATAACGTTCTATATCTTCATTAGAAGTATTTGCTGTTAAAGCTAAAAATGGAGTTTCTGAATTCAATTTTAAAAATATTTTTCTTTTTTTCATCAACTCTTCTCCTGTCATATTAGGCATATTAATATCTAATAAAACTGTATCAAAAGTTTCTGTTTGTAATTTAGAAAGCGCCTCTAAACCATCACTAACCATAGTAATATTTACACTTTCTTTACCTAAAATATGTGTAACTATTGTTTGATTCATTACATCATCATCTGCAACTAAAATATTTTTTCCTATTAAACTTACCTCTTTATTTTCTTTATATTGAATTTCTTTAGATGTAGTTTGTAAGTTATATTTAGAAAAAGGAATTTCTACTCTAAACGTAGACCCTACTTTTAATTTACTTTGTACAGATATTAAACCATTCATCGCTTTTACCAAACGATTTACTATGGCTAAACCTAAACCTGCTCCTCCATGAATTCTATTATCATTTAGTTCATTTTGCTGATATTCTTCAAATATTTTTGTGCATTCTTCTTCAGACATTCCTCTTCCTGTATCTATAACTTCAAAAACAATATTCACATATTTTTCAGTTTCAGAAATTGGTTTTGCTTTTAAAGTTACACTCCCTTTGTTTGTAAATTTAATAGCATTACTTATTAAATTTACAAATATTTGATTTAATCTTACAGAATCTCCCAAAACAAGTTCAGGAATATTATCATCAACTTTAAAAAAAAGGTCTATTGCTTCATTTGTTTTTAAATACTGAAAATCATTTTTACAATTTTGTAGAACTTCTTTGATTGAGGTTTTTTCTGAAACCAACTCTAATTTACCAGCTTCAATTCTAGATAAATCTAAAATATCGTCTACAATAACTTTTAAATTTTTGCCAGAAATGGATAAGTTTTTTACATATTTTGAAACGGTTTTATTTAAGTTTTCTGATGAAATCATTTCTGTATATCCTAAAATAGAATTCAATGGATTTCTAATTTCATGACTCATCATTGCCAAAAAACGAGTCTTTTCTTCATTAGCTTTATCAGCAACTTTTCTTAATCTATCTAACTCTTTATTTTTCTCTGCAATTTCTCTTTTAATAAAGAAAATGTCATTTCTATTTTGATTAAGTTGATCTACGTATTTGTAAACATTGGTTCTATCGTGTATTAAAATATCTATAGATTTTTCACATTTAAAAAGTTCTAAGTCAATATTATATTCTTTAGAGTCTGAAGTAATAATCATACCTTCTAAAAGAAATGATTCATTTAAAGGTAAAGCTTCTAAAGTTCCTTCTAAAAAAGGACAAGAATCATATATAGATTCTTTTATTGTAAATTCCTTTTTGGTTAATCTACCTGCTACAATGTCTGTTATAACTCCTGTAAAATCAGTAGTTAATTGTAAAAATACATCTTCTATTTTAGCAGGTATCAAATAATACTATTTTAAAGTTTGTGAGGTTAATTTCATAAAGGCATCTTCTACATTTTCTCCTTCTTTTGCACTTGTAACAAGGTCTATATCAACATCTATTTTCTTTAACACTTCTTCTAACTCATTATTAGAAAGCAAATCTTTTTTGTTACCAACTACTGTAACTTCTTTAAGTTTAGAAAGATTTTTAACCATATTTAAATTTTCTTGAATTTTTAAATAAGTTTCTGCTCTACTCAAATCAAAAACAAACATTGCAGCATGAGAGCCTAAAAAATAAGCTTTGGGTATTTTTTCATTACCACTTGTACCAGCAACATCCCAAATCATTAATTTAATAGTTTCATTTTGGAATTCAACTACTTTTTTACTAACTCTTACACCAATAGTACTAATGTAATCTTCAGAAAATTCATTTAAAACAAATCTTCTAATTAAAGAAGTTTTACCAACGCCAAAATTACCAACAAGTAGTACTTTTTTTGCTTTCATAACTTATAGTTGATTTTTTTTACGCTTCAATTAATTCTTGAATTATCAATTTATTTAAACGTTGTTCATCTTCTAAATAAGAACGATCTCTTAAAATACTTTCTGCTAAATTACTTACTTTATCAGAAAATTCTTCTCTAAGTTCTTCTGTTAAAACACCTGAAGTTGCAGTAGCAATATAAATAGTTTTAAAATTTCTTATTGATAATTGAAAAGTTTCAAATTTAATATTTTCTAAATCTTGACCCTCTTTAGAAAAAGCATCTTCTGCAAAAGATTTAATAGCAGTTAACATGCCAGAAATCATGTCTTTGTCTGCAATATTACCTCTAGAATAACTACCAGAAAGCAACCCAGACTCTTCTTCAATAACAAAAACTTCTTCAATTACAAATTCAAAAACTTCTTCTAAAACAATACCTGCATCATTTCTTTTTCCTTTTATAAATCTTTTTAAAATTTGCTGAATAGAAAATTTATCTTTGATGGTTTTATTAATACTATCAGATAATTTGGTAATTTCTGCAACAATAAATTTTTTAACCATTTTACCCATAATTGGGTATAAGGCTTCTACAACTTCATCTTGAGAGTCTCTAATTTGAACTTTTATTGTTTCTGTAATGGTATCTCCAAAGTATTCTGGAAAATTTTTACGAAGATCTAAAATTTTTTCATCTATAAGAGGATCAACACTTTTAGATAATTTTTCTCTTAGAATTATTTCTTGACTCAGAGAATCAAACTTTTCTCTATCATCAGCTAATAAAAGGTCTCTGAGCAACTCAAAACGATTGTCTTTATTGTTATCTGCAGGTGGTTTTTTCATCTATTCTTGCAGCATCAATGCAATTTTCTCTAAAGCTTTTCCTAGTTTTCTTCTATCTGCTTTTTCATCATCTAAATCAGCAAGTCTTTTGTCTAAATCATCATTTAAATCTTGAAATTTATGATCCATTAAACTTTCTAAGTCTGCTAATTTATTTTCTAAATTGGTAACAGATTCTGATAAATCTTTATTTGTTTGGTCTTTAAGAGATTTAATTTTGTCATAAACATCAGCAAACTCAGTGCTATACTGCACCATATTTTCACCAAATATTAATTCTCTTACTGCTGCTATTCTATCTACCTCTTTTTGGACATCTACTGCAGGCTTTTTTTGTTCTGAATTCTTTTCCATTTATATTAAAAGTTGGTTATTATAAGTAATTGTTATGTTATATTAAATATCTTAAAAATAAGTGTTGTTAACAAATATACATTAAAAAACAATTTAGAAAAACCTAAATTGTAATTTTTAAACCATCGTATGCCAAAGATACATTGTCTGGTAAAATTTTAGAAACTTCATCATGAAAACCTAATTTATGACTAATGTGTGTAAAATAAGCTTTCTTCGGATTCATTTCTGCTACAAAATCTATTGCTTCTTGTAAGTTAAAATGCGTAGGGTGTTCATCTATTCTTAAAGCATTAACAATTAAAACATCTAAGTTTTGTAGTTTCTTTTTTTCTTCTGTAGAAATAGATTTTACATCTGTTAAATATGCTACATCTGCAAATCGATAAGCTGTAATTGGTAACTTTCCATGCATCACTTCTATTGGAGTAATTTCTAAATCACTTACAATAAAAGGAGATTTATTTACAATATTTGGCATTACACTTGGTGCACCTGGATATCTATTTTCTAAACTAAAAATATACTCGAACCTTTTTTCTAAACTTCTTAATGTTCTTTTATTTAAATAAATAGGCATCTCTCCTATTTGATAACAAAAAGCACGTAAATCATCTATTCCCCCAATATGATCTGCGTGTTCATGTGTAAAAAAAACACCATTTAATGACTGTACATTTTCTCTTAGCATTTGTTGTCTAAAATCTAAACCACAATCTACAGTATAAGAAACATCATCCCAAGAAATTAAGATAGAAGATCGTAAACGTTTATCTTTTAAATTCTTAGACAAACAAACAGGATCATTATTTGCTATCATAGGTATTCCTTGTGAAGTACCTGTTCCTAAAAAAGTAATATCAAGTTGTTTCTTGTCAAAGTTCATTAGAACAAAAATAACATAAAAATTGACTGATTACTGTCTATTTTAGTACATTTGTTTCAAACCTAAAAATCTTATTTATGGCAATTTCTTTAAAAGGAGATAAAATAATTAGTAGTGTACCTACTACTAAAAACAAAGCACTTAGAATTAACTTAAACTCAGATATTTACGGTACTTTTTCAGAAATTGGAGCGGGTCAAGAAACGGCACGTAATTTCTTTAGGTCTGGTGCTGCTTCTGGTACAATTGCTAAAGCAATGAGTGCTTATGATAAAGATTTTTCTGATGCAATTTATGGTATAGAAGATGACAGACGTTATGTAACACAACCTCGTTTACATAAAATGCTTGTTCATGAAATTGATTTAATGGAAGATAGATTAAGCAGGCAAAAACATCCTGATAAATTATTTTTTAGTTATGCAAATACTGTTACAACTATAGATTTTGCTAAAAAATTTAAAGGTCATGGTTGGGTTGGAATACGTTTTCAGTTAGATCCTTTAGAGGGATATAACGAAATTATACTTCATCTTCGTTTTAAAGAAACAGACGCGCGTTTACAACAAGAAACATTAGGTATTTTAGGTGTAAATTTAATTTATGGAGCATTTTATTTAAATGATAGTCCAAAAGATTTAGTTAAATCTTTTTATGACAATCTAGGAAATGATCAATTAGAAATTGATATGATTAACTTCTCTGGTCCAAGATTTATGTATGTAGACAACCGTTTAATGAGTTTACAATTACTTAAAAATGGTATGACCAATGCTGTTATGTTTGGTTCTGATGGAAATAACCTTTTACCAGCACAAGTACTATATAAAAAAAACATTTTAGCTTTACGTGGTAGTTTTAGACCCGTAACTAAAGTAAACATGGATATGTTTGAGAAGTCTAAACAGATGTTTTTATCAGAAAAAAAAGTAGATGAAGCTAAAACACAAATTATATTTGAAATAACATTATCTAACCTAACTTCTGAAGGTAAAATTAATGAAAGAGACTTTTTAGATAGAGCAGAATTATTATGTTCTTTAGGACAAAATGTTATGATAACTAGCTTTCAAGAATATTATAAATTAGTAGAATATTTTAGTGAGTTTACCAAAGAAAGAATGGCACTTGCAATGGGTGCTCAAAATTTAATTCAACTTTTTGATGAAAAATACTACCGTAATTTAAGTGGTGGAATTTTAGAAGCATTTGGTAAATTATTTTACAAAGACTTAAAAGTTTATATGTATCCTTTTCATGATCAAGAAACAGGTGAATATATAACTAGTGAAAACCTAAAAGTTCATCCTAGAATGAAAGAACTATACAAATTCTTTAATAGTAATGGAAGACTTGTTGATATGGATGTTACAAACAAAGAAATTCTAGATATTTTCTCTAGAACTGTATTAAAAATGATAAATAAAGGAGAAAAAGGTTGGGAACAGATGTTGCCAGAAGGTATTGCAGAAACCATTATACAAAAAAGGCTTTTTGGATACTCTAGGCCTAGGTTAAAAAAATAATTTAAACCATTCAATATTTTTTAAGTCTTAAATTTACAATTTTTTATTCTTGATAGAAGAAACTCTTTTAATAGCACAATTAAAAAATGCTCAAACTAAAGAAAAAGCGTTTAGAGAGTTAATAAAACTCTACAAAGAACGCTTGTATTGGCATATACGTAAAATTGTAATTTCTCATGATGATGCAGATGATGTTTTACAAAATACGTTTATTAAAATATTTAAAAATATAGATAGTTTTAAACAAGATAGTAAATTGTTTTCTTGGATGTATAGAATAGCAACTAATGAATCTATAACCTTTATAAATAAAAGAGCCAAACAAAAAAATGTAGATATAACAGATTATCAGCATCAGCTAACTTCTACACTTAAAAGTGATGATTATTTTAATGGTAATGAAATACAAATTATTTTACAAAAAGCAATTGCAACATTACCAGAAAAACAACAATTGGTTTTTAACATGAAATATTTTGATGAATTAAAATACACTGAGATATCAGAAATACTAAAAACATCTGTAGGCGCTTTAAAAGCCTCTTATTTTCATGCAGTTAAGAAGATAGAAAATTATATAAAAGAACAAACCAATTAAACCTTTTACAAAAAAAAAGGTCTTAAAAGTATAATGGAACAAAAAATTAAAAATAGCGAAGCATATTTAAACTCAGTTTTGGGAAAAGAAAGTGGTTTTTCTATTCCTGAAAATTATTTTAATTCTATTGAAAAAAATATTGAATTAAAATTATCTGAAGATAAATTAACAAAAGAAACTGGTTTTAATATTCCAGATTCTTATTTTTCAAATTTAGAAGACAGTATTTTAGCTAAAGTTTCATTAACAGAAAAAGAAACAAAAGTTATATCTTTTAAAGAACGTGTTCTAAAACTAATACCTATTGCTGCAGCTGCTTCTGTTGTTTTATTTATTGGCTTAAATTCTTTTATCTTTAATAATACAGAAGAATTAACCTTAGATTCTTTATCTGATAATGACATAGAATATTGGTTAGATTCTAAAACTTTAAATACCATTGATATAGCTATTGTTTTAAATGATGATCTTCTTGCTGAAAATGATTTTTATTTTACAACAATTGAAGATGAAAATATTGAAGATTATATGAATTCGATAGATAATACTTCTATTTTAAATGAATTAAAATAAAATTAAAAGATTATGAAAAAATTAATCACTTTTATATGTATTTCTCTTTTTTGCATCTTTTCTTTAACTGCGCAAGAAAAGAAAGGAGGAGAAAAAATTAAAGCTTTAAAAATAGCTTATTTAACAGAGCAATTAAACTTAACTTCAACAGAAGCAGAAAAATTTTGGCCCATTTATAATATTTATTCTAAAGAGCAACATGATTTGCGAAATGCTATTAGAACAGAAATGAAAAATGCTATAAAAAAATCGAAAGATGATATAAAATTAGTTTCTGAAAATGAAGCAGAAAGAATCATAAAATTTAAACTTACTACTGATAAGAAAATTTATGAATCTGAAAAAAATTTTATAACTAAGATTAAAAACATTATTTCTTATAAAAAAATAATGCAACTACAAATTGCTGAAATGGAATTTGGTAGAAAATTAATGAAAAAATATAGACTCAAAAAAAAGGGAGCAGAAAAATAAAGTAAATAAAAAAGGAAGCTTATAATAAGCTTCCTTTTTTTATTCATTAATTAAAACCATACACGAATATAATTCTGGTTTATTTACTGTAAATTGTTTTAACCAAATTGTTAACTCATCTACTTCATAAGGCAACAATCTATTTAAAGCTTTTTCAAGTTCTTTATAAAACAATTCTGAATTAAAACTTACTTTTTGTAGTACAGTTTTAGTGTACTCAAACATTGCTCTAGCCATTTTTTATAATTAAATTATATTAATAGAACGTATACTAATGCTATTTTAGTATGTCTTTTCAAAATTAAGAAAAAAAAACCATCACTTTAAAGTGATGGTCTTAAATTTTCTATAAAAAAATGTTAATCTTATAAAGCATTAATTTTTTCGACTAAGCCTCTAGCTTTTTCTTCCAATTCTACATTAATTGCTTTAAAGTGAGCTTTTTTATTTTCTACTTTATTATCATTAATCTTAGAAACTAAATTATCAAAAGTCTCAATTGCTTCATCAATAATTGCATCACCTTTTTCTGGTGCATTTTTTAAAATAGATACGTCTAATGCATATTCAATAACATCTCCTAAAACGTAATTAATATCTTTTTTTAAGTTTTTAATACTTGCCATAACTTCTTATAAATTTATTGTTGCAAATTTAGTTTATTTATTTAAAACAACGTTAAAACTTCTTTTATATTTAAAACTGTATAATAATCTGATTTAGAAGCTACTTCTTCTGATACTTCTTCATGAACCCAAGTTGTATGAAAAGGAATATGAATTGCAGACGCACCTATTTTTATTAAAGGCAAAATATCTGATTTTAAAGAATTACCAACCATTAATAGTTCTGATGGTTGAATATCTAAATGTTTAATTAGTTTTAAATAATCTTTCTCTTTTTTATCGCTCATTACTTCTATATGATGAAAATATTTTAACAAGCTCGATTTTTCTAACTTACGCTCTTGATCTAGTAAATCTCCTTTAGTAGCTACAATTAACTTGTATTTTCTTTGTAATAATTTTAACACCTCTTCTACCCCATCTAAAAGCTCAATTGGTTCATTTAACATCTTTTTACCAATGTTTAAAATAGCTTCTATTGTTTTTTGTTTTACTTGATAATTAGAAAGTTCTAAAGCACATTCTACCATAGATAAAACAAAACCTTTAACTCCATAACCATAGTCTTTTAAGTTTTCTATTTCTTTCTTAAAAAGTTCTTGATCTATTTTATTTTCGGTTTCGTAATTAGATAATAGTTTTGCAAATTGATGCTCTGCATTTCTAAAATAAGTTTCATTTACCCATAAAGTATCATCTGCATCAAAAGCTATTACTTTTATGCTTTCACCTATTTTATTCATTTTTATTGTTTTAAAAATCGAATTGCTTTTTCTAAATCTTCTGGTGTATCTATGCCAACAGCTTCTACATCTGTTTCTACCATTTTAATTTTTTTACCAATTTCTTGATATCTTATGGCTTCAATTTTTTCTGCAGCTTCTAAGGGTGTCATAGGTGTGTTATAAAAATCTATTAATGCTTGTTTTCTAAAAGCATATACACCTTTGTGTTTGTAGTATTTTACGGTTATATCTTTATCTCTTTGGTAAGGAATTACGCTTCTAGAAAAATAGATTGCTAAATTATTTACATCTGTAATTACCTTAACATTGTTTGGGTTTTCTATATCTTCTTTTTTGGTAATTTGTACCTTTAACGAGGCTAAATCAATTTCTTTTTTGTTGTCTTGTTTAAAAACATCAATTAATTTAGAAAGTGATACTTTGTCTATAAAAGGTTCATCTCCTTGAACATTTATTACTATATCTGCTTCAATGTCTTCTACAGCTTCAGCAATTCTATCAGAACCACATTCGTGTGCTTTTTTACTCATTATTGCTTTTCCTCCAGCATTTACAATAGTCTTAAAAATAACATCAGAATCTGTTACAATATATACTTCATCAAATAATTTTGTAAATAATGCTGCTTCATAAGTTCTTAGAATTACTGGTTTTCCTTCTAAATATTTCATTAATTTTCCCGGAAAACGAGAGGCACTATAACGTGCAGGAATCATGGCAATTATTTTCATAAAACTTATTTTAATACTTTTAAAAATCTACTTTACTTTTGAAATATTAATCTCCTGAATATCGTACAAAATTTCTGCGAGTTTCATATAAAGTTACTTCTATTTCTAAATGAGCAGGAATATGTGGCCTTAATTTATTAAAAATTACAATGGATATATTTTCTGCTGTGGGATTTAAATTTTTAAAATCTTCAACTTCAATATTTAAGTTTTTATGATCTAAAGGCTCTTCTATTTCTTTTTTTATCAATTCTCTTAATAAACCTAAATCATAAACAAAACCAGTAATAGGATCTACTTCTCCTCGTAAAGCAACTATCATTTCATAATTATGACCATGATAATTAGGGTTGCTACATTTACCAAAAACTTCATAGTTTTTCTCATCAGACCAATCTGAATTAAATAACCTATGTGCTGCATTAAAATGAGCTCTTCTGTATACCGTAACTTTAGGCATTTGCTAATTTTTCAAAAGATTTATCAAAAATAATTTTAAACCATTCAGTATATTCTTGAGGCTGCTTTATAATGTCATTTTTAACATCAATTAGGGTCATCCATTTATAAGCTTCTACCTCGTCTTTGTTAATTTCTGGAACATCATTATAATAACCAACCATAACATGATCTAGTTCATGCTCTGTTAATCCATTATCAAAAGGAGCTTTGTAAATAAACGAAAAAACCTCTTTTATTTCTGTTACAAACCCCATTTCTTCCATTAATCTTCTCTTACCTGCTTCTAAATTTGTTTCTCCATCTCTTTGATGCGAACAGCAAGTATTGGTCCATAATAAAGGCGAGTGATATTTACTTGCAGCTCTTTGCTGCAACATTAATTCTCCTTTTTTATTAAATATAAATACCGAAAAAGCTCTGTGTAAAACAGCTTTTTCATGTGCTTCCATTTTTGGCATTAACCCTATTGGGTTATCATTTTCATCAACTAAAACTACTTGTTCTTCCATATTTGCAAAAATAAGAAATCAACTTTCAATATATCACAAAATATATACAAAAACTATGATACCTTTATTTTCTTTACTATTGATGCTATATATTTGTCTTATAAATCTAAATTTTCATGAAATTTTCTAAACTTTTCTACTTTTTTATATTCCTTTTTGTGTTTTATCAATGTAAAGAAGAAAAAAAAGTTGAAGTAACTAAAAAAGTAAATCTAAAAGAAAAGAAAGTAAAAAAAGTAATAAAACGTTGGGATAGTTTAAACAGCAAAAACGTAGAAGCTTTTTTTACTGAATATGAAAAGCAAAACAAGGAAACTAAAGTTATTATTAAAACTAAATTTGGTAACATTAAGTTACTTTTGTACGATGATACACCTATTCACAGAGCAAATTTTATCTTTTTAACAAAAATAAAATATTTTAACACCACAGAAATTTACAGAGTTGCTAAAAATTTTGTGATTCAAGGAGGTAATTCTGATGAAACTTATACAAAACAACAACGAAGGTTGTACGGAAATTATTTAATTAGACCCGAGTTTAGAAAACACAGAAAACATAAATATGGAGCATTAGCTGCAACTAGACATTGGGAAAAAAATCCAAATAAATTATCCAATCCTTTTGAATTTTATATTGTTCATAGCAGAAAAGGTGCTCATCATTTAAATAATGAACATACCGTTTTTGGAGAAGTAATTTCTGGTTTTGATACCATGGATAAAATTTCTAAAGTAAAAGTTGGTGTTGATGAATGGCCAACAAATGACATACATATTACTGTCGAAATTTTAGATTGATAATTCTCTAAGTAAAACCTATCTTTGCACCTCAAATTTTGTAGATGAGTTTTTTAGAAGAAATAGCACGTAGAAGAACCTTTGGTATTATATCGCATCCAGATGCAGGTAAAACCACTTTAACAGAGAAACTTTTACTTTTTGGTGGTGCAATACAAGAAGCAGGTGCTGTAAAGAATAATAAAATTAAAAAAGGTGCAACTTCCGATTTTATGGAAATTGAACGTCAGCGTGGAATTTCTGTTGCTACATCTGTACTTGCATTTATATATCAAGATAAAAAAATAAACATTTTAGATACACCTGGTCACAAAGATTTTGCTGAAGATACTTTTAGAACTTTAACTGCTGTAGATAGTGTTATTGTTGTTATTGATGTAGCAAAAGGTGTAGAACCACAAACTGAAAAATTAGTTGAAGTTTGTAGAATGAGAAGCATACCAATGTTGGTTTTTATCAACAAGTTGGATAGAGAAGGTAAAGATGCTTTTGATTTATTAGATGAAGTTGAACAAAAATTAGGTTTAACAGTAACTCCTATGAGTTTCCCTATTGGAATGGGATATGATTTTAAGGGGATTTACAATATTTGGGAAAAGAAATTAAATCTGTTTTCTGGTGATAATAAAACAACCATTTCAGAAGGTGTTCAGTTTGATGATTTATCAAACCCAGAATTAGATAAAATTGTTGGTGAAACTGCTGCAGAAACTCTACGTGAAGAAATAGAATTGATAAGTGAAGTTTATCCTGATTTTAATAGAGATGAATACCTGAGCGGTTCACTCCAACCTGTATTTTTTGGTTCTGCTTTAAATAATTTTGGAGTAAAAGAATTGTTAGATGCATTTATTGAAATTGCACCTTCTCCACAACCTAAAAAAGCAGAAGAACGTTTAGTAGATTCTAAAGAAACAAAATTAACCGGTTTTGTGTTTAAAATCCATGCTAATATGGATCCTAAACACAGAGATAGACTTGCTTTTATAAAAATTGTATCTGGAACATTTAAAAGAAACTCTCCTTATTTACATGTAAGAAATGGCAAAAAAGTTAAGTTCTCGAGTCCGAATGCTTTTTTTGCAGAGAAAAAAGAAATTGTAGATGAATCTTTTCCTGGTGATATTGTTGGTATACACGATACTGGAAACTTTAAAATTGGAGATACTTTAACAGAAGGAGAACAATTAAACTTTAAAGGAATTCCGAGTTTTTCTCCAGAACATTTTAGGTATGTTAACAACGCAGACCCAATGAAATCTAAACAATTATACAAAGGTTTAGATCAATTAATGGACGAAGGTGTTGCACAATTATTTACTTTAGACATGAATGGTCGTAGAGTAATAGGTACAGTTGGTGCTTTACAATATGAAGTAATTCAATATCGTTTAGAACATGAATATGGTGCAAAATGTACTTATGAAAACTTACAAGTACACAAAGCTTGTTGGGTAGAACCAGAAGATATTAAAAACGAAGAGTTTAAAGAATTTAAACGTGTTAAACAGCGTTATTTAGCAAAAGACAAACAAGGTCAATTAGTGTTTTTAGCAGATTCTGCTTTTACAATTCAAATGACACAAAGTAAATATCCTACTGTAAAATTACATTTTACAAGTGAGTTTAAAAACTAAAGCTATGAAGAAGTTACTTTTAATACTTTTTACTTTTTTAGGATTGCAAAGTTTTTCTCAAACTTATAATCTTTCTGACTTTGAGCCAAAAGAATTACATAATAGCATTCGTTTAAACTACTTATTAGTTAATCAACCAGTAGATAAAGTTAGTTATGATTTAGATCCAAAAATGGGTTTTGTTGGTTTAAATTATAACATCCCTATTAATGATTGGTTATATACTGGAGCAGGATTTCATATGGCTGTTACAGGAGATCAAGGAGGTTTATTTACTTTAGGTGTAAATCTTGGTGTGAATAAACAAATTTATAAAAACCTTTATTTTGATGCTAATGTTCACTTTGGTGGCGGTGGTGGTTATAGAACACTTGTAAATGGTGGTGGAATTTTAATACCTAATATTGGTTTACAATACAAGAAAAAAGGATATTCTTTTGGAGTTCAATATACTTATGTTAACTTTTTCACTGGAATCCAAAAAGATGATAATCTATCGTTTTTTGTAGAAATACCAAGTTTGTTAAGAACAGGATCTTATGCTGATGCTCAAAAGACATTTATCAATAAAAATAAATCAAAAGATGAATTTTGGGAAAAACCAGCTGTAAAAAGTGTACAACAAATTACTTTTGATTATTTCTTTCCTTTTGGAAATTCTAGAACAGACGCAAGTACAACTCCTCAATACAAACCTATAGAACATACTTTATCTGTTTTAGGATTTGAATATCAAAAATATATAAATAGTAATACTTTTATTTATGCACATGTAGATGCTATGTATGGTGGTTTAACTGCCGGTTTTATGGATGTTTTTTTTGGAGCTGGTAAAAATTTAAACCTAACAAAAAGAATCAACCTTTTTGGTAAGTTTGGAATTGGAGCTGCTGGAGGAAGAATTTATCCTGAAGGAGGATTAACGATGTACCCAAGTGTAGGTGCAGATATAAAAATTACAGATAAATTTGGTTTAAGTGCTCATACAGGTCTTCATAAATCTATAGGAGGCATTGCAAGTTTTGAAGCTTATACTGCAGGTTTTAGTTTAAAATACTATGGTTTAAGTGGTGGTACAAAGCATCCATTTACTGATGATAAATTATCAGAAATAAAAACTCAAGGAATACAAATTTCTGCGCAAAACCAAACTTACTTAAAAGTTAAAAGATTTGGTTTAGAGAAAACACCAGATAAAATTTATATGAATTTACAATTAATTGCTTTAAAAGTAAACTACGATATAAACAATAGATTTTATATTGCAGGTGAAGCTTCTTTTGCTTACGAAGGTGAATCTGGTGGTTATGCTCATGGTATTTTTGGATTGGGAATAAAATCTAATAAATTTGCAAATAACAAATTCTCTTTATTTGCAGAAGCTGCTGCTGGAGTTGCTGGTGGAGGAAGAGTAGATTCTGGCGAAGGAGTTTTAATAAGACCAACAGCTGGAATTAATTATTTTGTGAATAACGATTTTTCTTTTCATGTTTCTGGAGGACAAATGTGGTCTCCATTTGGAAATGTGAATTCAACAAATATAAATATTGGTTTATCTTATGGTTTATCAATACTAAATACTAAAAAATAAAAACGATTAAATATTAAACAATGAATAACGGAATATATGCAAAATTCACTACTCCAAAAGGTGAAATTTTAGTACAATTAGAACTTGAAAAAGCACCAGGAACTGTTGGTAACTTTGTTGCTTTAGCCGAAGGAAATTTAGAAAATTCTGCTAAAGAACAAGGAAACCCATATTATGATGGATTAAAATTTCATAGAGTAATTCCAGATTTTATGATTCAAGGTGGTTGTCCACAAGGAACTGGAACTGGTAACCCAGGTTATAAGTTTGATGATGAATTTCATCCAGATTTAAAACATGATGCTCCAGGAAAATTAGCGATGGCTAATTCTGGTCCTGCAACAAACGGTAGTCAGTTTTATATTACACACGTTCCTACTCCATGGTTAGATGGCAAACATACCGTTTTTGGAACTGTAATAGACAGTCAAGATGTTGTAGATGCTGTTGCACAAGGAGATGACATGAAAGTAGAAATTATTAGAGTTGGTGCAGAAGCAGAAGCATTTAATGCTGTAGAAGCTTTTAGAACGTTTGAAGGGGCTAGAGAAAAACGTGAAGCAGAAGCTAAAGCTGCTCAAAAAGAAATGTTAGACAAAGTTGCTGCTGGTTACGAAGAAACTGCTAGTGGTTTACGTTACCAAATTTTACAAAAAGGAACAGGAAAAAAAGCAACAAAAGGAGCTGGAGTTTCTGTACATTATAAAGGACAATTATTAGACGGAACTGTTTTTGATTCATCATACAAAAGAAAACAACCAATCGACTTTAATGTTGGTATTGGACAAGTAATTTCTGGTTGGGATGAAGGAATTCAATTATTACAAGTTGGTGATAAAGCTCGTTTTGTAATTCCATCTAATTTAGCCTATGGTTCTGCTGGTGCAGGAGGAGTAATTCCACCAGATGCTACTTTAATTTTTGATGTAGAATTAATGGATGTAAAGTAACCATTCAAAAGAATTAAAATTATAAAAAACCTCAAAAATTTAATTTTTGAGGTTTTTATTTTATTAAGAACCTTATAAAGCAGTTTTATAAAATTACTCAAATTCTTTCATTTCTTCATCATAAAAAACACCAGCTTTATCCATTAAGTCTGCTAATTCAGTAGCAATATCCTCTTCACTTTCTCCAGTTAAATCTTCAAACCATTCTATTTCATCATCTTTTAAATTAATTAAAAAACGAGGAAATTCTGTATGCAATACAAAAATATCATCTGGTAAACCGCTGTTATCTGCTAATAAAAATTTAGGTAAGTTCATGTTTCTGTTCAATGAGTTTTAAAGTTAACGAATTAAATCTTATAAATAATAAAATAGAAGCTGTAGTTAAGCCAGCTAACAAGCCTAACCAAATACCAAAACTACCATACATTTCTTCTGAACCTAAAAAATAAGAAATAGGAAAACCCACAATCCAATAAGAAATAAAAGTAAGTAAAGTTGGTATTTTAACATCTTGTAATCCACGTAAAGCTCCTAAAACAACAACCTGTAAGCTGTCTGAAAGTTGAAAAAATGCAGCTGCAATTAATAATTTAGATGCTATAGTAATTACTTCTATATTATCATCAAAATTAGCAACATCACTTAAATCTACATATATATTTGGTAAGTTTTTATGAAAAATAAAAAATAGAATTGCAAAAAAAGTTGCAAAAAGTGTACCCAGTAAAAAGATTGAAAACGCTATTCTACGTAAATCTTCATATTTCTGTAATCCTTTTTGATTTCCCACTCTAATCATAGAAGCAACACTTAAACCCATAGCAACCATAAATGTCATCGATGCTAAATTTAGGGCTATTTGATTTGCTGCTTGTGGATTTTTACCTAACAAACCACTTAACCAAATAGCAGCTGTAAAAATAGCTACCTCAAAAAACATTTGCATAGCACTTAAAGATCCTAAATTGATAATCTTTTTTAGCATAAAAAAATCAAAAACAAAGATTTTTATGTCTTTTACAATTTTAGCAGAACGTTCTTTAAATCGTAATGTTAACCACAAATAAATAACCATTATTACTCTTGAAACCAAAGTACCATATGCTGCTCCTACAATTCCCATTTCTGGAAATCCAAATTTACCGAAAATTAATATATAGTTTAAAACAATGTTTACAATATTTGCCAATAATGTAGCGTACATTGGGTATTTAGTCATAGACATTCCATCACTAAATTGTTTTATTGCTTGGAAAATTACTAAAGGAATTAAAGAAAAAGCTACCAAATCTAAATACGGAATTGCTAACTTAACCACTTCTTCTGGTTGTTTCATTAAAAACATTAATGGTTTCGAAAAATAAATACCTAAAAACAACACAATGCCTAAAGTAGAACATAAAAATAAACCACTTTTATAAGTAGACCTAGCTTGTTTTAAATTATTAGAAGAATCTGCTTCTGCAATTAATGGGGTTATAGCCGTAGAAAAACCAATACCTATAGACATTGCTATAAACATAAAACTATTGCCTAAAGAAACTGCCGCTAATTCTGCTGTTCCTAGCTGCCCAACCATAATATTATCTATAAAACTCACAAAAGTGTGTCCTAACATTCCTAACATTACAGGTGCTGCAAGTTTCCAGTTATATTTAAATTCTGATGTATATTGAGAAATATTCAATTTAATAATTCTTTTTTCTAACTGCGAAGATAAGTATTAATGATAGACAATTTAAAGGTGAAGTAATCCATTTTCTGATAAAGTTTTTTCAATAAAAATAGTTACTTTTGAAATTCTAAAAAACACACTATTATGGCAAATATCACTTTAAAAGGAAACACAATAAACACAATAGGTAACTTACCAGAAACAGGCACACAAGCACCTGAATTTAAACTAACTGCAGTAGATTTATCTCAAAAAAGTTTATCTGATTTTATAGGTAAAAAAATTATTTTAAATATTTTTCCGAGTGTTGATACAGGAACTTGTGCAACATCTGTTAGAGAATTTAACAAAAAAGCTGCTAATTTAGAAAATACTGTAGTTTTATGTATTTCTAAAGATTTACCATTTGCACAAGCTCGTTTTTGTGGTGCAGAAGGTATAGATAATGTTGTAATGCTTTCTGATTTTGCTGATGGAAATTTTGGTAATTCTTATGCATTAGAAATTGCAAACGGACCACTAGCCCACTTACATTCTAGAGCTATAGTTATTATAGATGAAAATGGTAATGTTGTTTATACAGAACAAGTTTCTGAAATTGTTGATGAACCAAATTATAAAGAAGCTTTAAACGCAATTTAAAACATGAAGAATCCTAATGATAGTTTTTTAAGAGGAAGACTTCGTAGTTTTAAATTTGCTTTGAGAGGTATGTGGCTTTTAATGACTACTGAAGATAGTATAAAAGCACAATTTTTTATTGCGATTATTGCTACTATTTTAGGCTTTTATTTTAATATTTCTAATATAGAATGGATGTTTCAGTTTTTAGCAATTGGTATTGTTTTAGTAGCAGAAGCTTTAAATACTGCTGTAGAAAAAGTTGCAGACTTTATACATCCAGAATATCATGAAAAAATAGGATTCATTAAAGATATTGCTGCAGGTGCTCCTAGTTTTGCAGCATTTACATCATTAATTATTGCCGGTTTTATATACATCCCTAAAATAAATTTATTATTTTAGGTAAATATGTATATTTACTTTTAAAATCTCTAAAATCATTAATGGCTAAAAGAAAAATAAGCACAAAAACTAATTTAAAAAACTCGGAAAATAAACCGAGTATTTTTGCTTTTCTTAAAACAAGACAAGCAAAAACAATTTTAGGAACTTTCTTACTTTTATTTTCTGTTTTTCTATGTATTGCTTTCATTTCCTTTTTCTTTAATTGGCAAGAAGACCAAAGCTCAATTACAAAATTAACAGATAAAACCATTAGAAGTAAAAATTTATTAGGTAAAATTGGCGCAAATTTAAGTCACTTTTTTATATATAAAAGTTTTGGTATTGCTGCTTTTATAATTGCTTTTCAAGTATTTTTAACAGGCTATTCTATCTTATTAAAAAAGAAATTTTCTAAAATTATTATTTCTTGGAACTGGGGAATAATTGCAATGTTATGGATTTCTATTTCTATGGGATTTATAAATAAGAATTATGCATACACTTCTGGAATCATAGGCTTTGAAATAAATGAATATTTACAAGCCTTTATAGGAAAAACAGGTTTAGTCATTCTTTTAAGTTTCTTTTTAATTACTTACATTGTTTTAAGATATAAAGTAACTTTTGATAAATATATAGAGAACTTAAAAATAAAAAGAGAAGTAAGAAAAGCAAAAGAATTAGAAAAAACTGAGTCTAATTCTATAAATAAATCTTCTGAATATATTGAAAAATTAGAGAAAAAAACCAACGATACTATACCTTTAAAAACAGATAAAAAAGAAAAGTCTGGTGTAGAACTTTCTTTAGAAAACTTAAAACCTACAATTTCTAAACATTCAGATGTTTCTGCTAAAAAAGAAGAAATTACACTTAAGGTTGAAAAAGATTTAGAACCTGTTTTAAAAGCTGAAATAGCTAAAGATGAAGAAAAAGAAGTAGAAATTGATGTAGAAGAAACTAAAGAAGAAGAACATTCTACAGAAAATTTATCTAATCAATTGGTAAAAGATTTTGGAGAATTTGACCCAACATTAGAGTTAGGTAACTTTAAATTTCCAACTTTTAACCTTCTTAAACAATACAATGAGTCTATATCAATAGACCCTGTAGAATTAGAAGCAAATAAAGATCGAATTGTAGAAACTTTAAAGAACTACAAAATTGGTATTGCAGAAATTAAAGCTACAGTTGGTCCTACAATTACTTTATATGAAATTGTTCCAGAAGCAGGAATTAGAATTTCTAAAATTAAAAATTTAGAAGATGATATTGCACTTTCTTTATCTGCTTTAGGTATAAGAATTATTGCTCCAATACCAGGTAAAGGAACTATTGGTATAGAAGTACCAAATAAAAAATCTACCATAGTTTCTATGCATTCTGTTATTTCATCTAAGAAATTTCAAGAATCTACAATGGAACTTCCTATTGCTTTAGGTAAAACAATTTCTAATGAAACTTTTGTTGTAGATTTAGCTAAAATGCCTCACCTATTAATGGCTGGTGCAACAGGACAAGGAAAATCTGTGGGTTTAAATGCTGTTTTAACATCACTCTTATATAAAAAACATCCTGCAGAAGTTAAATTTATTTTAGTAGATCCAAAGAAAGTAGAATTAACTTTATTTAATAAAATAGAACGACATTATTTAGCGAAATTGCCAGATTCTGAAGATGCCATTATAACTGATACAACAAAAGTTGTACATACGTTAAATTCTTTATGTATAGAAATGGATCAACGTTACGATTTACTTAAAAATGCAATGGTTCGTAATATTAAAGAATACAATGCTAAATTTAAACAACGTAAATTAAACCCTAATGATGGACATCAATTTTTACCATACATTGTTTTAGTTATTGATGAGTTTGCCGATTTAATTATGACTGCTGGTAAAGAAGTAGAAACACCAATTGCACGTTTAGCACAATTAGCCAGAGCAATAGGTATACATTTAATTGTAGCAACACAAAGACCTTCTGTAAATGTAATTACAGGTATTATTAAAGCAAATTTTCCTGCAAGAATTGCATTTAGAGTAACTTCTAAAATAGATTCTAGAACCATTTTAGATGCTGGTGGTGCAGACCAATTAATTGGTAGAGGAGATATGCTTTATACTGCTGGTAATGATATCAACAGAATTCAATGCGCCTTTGTAGATACGCCAGAAGTAGAAAAAATTACAGATTTTATTGGTTCTCAAAGAGCCTATGCAGAAGCACATATGTTACCAGAATATGTAGATGATGAAAATGGCACAAGTATTGATATAGATATTGCAGATAGAGACAAACTCTTTAAAGAAGCTGCAGAAATTATAGTTACAGCTCAACAAGGTTCTGCTTCCCTACTACAAAGAAAATTAAAATTAGGTTACAATAGAGCTGGAAGATTAATAGATCAATTAGAAGCTGCTGGCATTGTAGGTGGCTTTGAAGGCAGTAAAGCAAGACAAGTATTGGTAGCAGATTTTATTGCACTAGAACAATTATTAGAAAACGAAAAGAAATAATAGAAATGAAAAAAATAGCAGTTTTATTTTTAAGTATATTTTTAACAACATTAACTTTTGCTCAAAATTCAGAAAAAGCAAAAACCCTTTTAGATGAAGTTTCAACAAAAATGGGAGCATATGAAAATATGGCTATTAGTTTTAGCCAAACATTAAGTAATGAAGATGCTGGTATTATGGAAGGTGATGAACCACCAATTAGAGGTAAAATTACCTTACAAGGAGAAAAATACAGTTTAAATTATTTAGGGAATAATTTTATTTTTGATGGAAAAAAACTATATGTTATCAATAATGATGAAAAAGAAATAAATATTACTGATGGAGATATGGGAGAAGATGATGGTTTTATCTATCCATCAAAATTATTAACGTTCTACAAAGAAGGATATAATTTTGAAATGGGCGTTATAAAAAACATCAATGGAAGAAAAATTCAATTGGTTACTTTAAATCCTATTGACAGTAATTCAGACATCATTAAAGTAGAACTAGCTATAGATGCTAAAACAAAACACATATATAAGCTTATACAAACAGGTTCTAATGGCTCTAAAACTACTTTTACAATTACAGAATTTAAAAGTAATCAAGCCTTATCTAGCAGCTATTTTTCTTTTGATGAAGCTAAATACAAAATGCTTAATTTTACTATAGACTAACTTTTTTTCAATTAACACAAAATTAGTAGCTTCTTTAACATTAAGAAACTATTTTTGCCAAGATGAAAATTTTAGATAGATACATCTTAAAAACATTTTTAGTTCCTTTTGTAGCTACATTTCTAATTGTGCTTTTTGTTTTGGTAATGCAAGTTTTATGGCAAACCTTCGAAAACATAGCTGGTAAAGGTATTAGTTTACCTTTTATCTTAAAGTTTTTATACTACACAACCTTAATTATTACACCACAAGCATTACCAATTGGAGTACTATTATCTTCTATAATGGCATTAGGTAATTTGGGTGAAAACTACGAATTTGCTGCAGCAAAATCTGCAGGTATATCTTTACAACGTTTAGTAAGACCTTTGGTTTTCTTAACCATGCTTTTAAGTGGTATCAATTTTTTGTTTTTAAATAATATTTATCCATATGCTGTTCTAAAACAAAAAAATTTATACTTAAATATAAAAAAGAAAAAACCAGCAATGGCTTTGGTTCCTGGTAGTTTTAATAGTGATATTCCTGGATATCAAATTAAATTTGATGAAAAATATGGAGAAGAAGAAAATTTATTAAAAAAAGTTTTAATCTATGATTTATCAGGAAACAAAGGAAATCAAAAGGTAATTACCGCAGAAAGAGGTAAAATTATTTCTGAAGAAGGAAGCAGGTACATGACCTTTATTTTATATGATGGATATTATTATGAAGAACATGTAAAATCTGCCAAAACAACTTTAAAAAAGAAAAAAATGGCAGCTTCTAATGCCACTTTTAAAGAATATGAATTTAACATAGATATTTCTGAGGTTTCAGGAGAAAAAGGTTTAACAGAAGAAAAACACACTAAAAACTTCATGATGTTAAGTTTAAACCAATTAGGAGACACTATACCTAGCTTAAAAGAAAACTATGATGAAGTTTTATTGTTAAAATCTAAAAACTTACTAGCTACAGTTTCTCAAAAAGATTTGTATGAATATCCAGACTCTTTAAAAACAAAAGATATAAACCCAGCTATTTTAGAAAACTTCGAATTAAAAGAAAAGGTTAGTATTCTTAATACAGCTTCAACAAAAATAGGTAGAGCACAAAGTTCGTTAAGAAACAATCTAACATCCATAAAATGGAAAAGAAAAAATCTAAATTTTTTTGATACAGAATACTATAACAGAATTGCCTTCTCATTATCATGTTTAATACTCTTTTTTATTGGAGCGCCTTTAGGTTCTATTATTAGAAAAGGTGGTTTTGGTTTACCAATGATACTTGCAATAGCAATTTATGTTACCTATTTTTTTAGCAATACATTTGGTAAAAACTTAGCAGAAGAAAGTTCTATTACATCCTTTTTAGGGTCTTGGATAGCAGCAATTATAATGGTTCCTATTGGTATTTTATTAACTAGAAGAGCCACAAAAGATAAAGGAATTTTTAATATAAATGTAATTACACAACCAATTTCTAATTTCTTTAAAAAAATATTTTCAAAAAAAGAAGCATAATTAAATATGACAGCTCAAAAAACAAAAACAAACACACAATTAAATTCTATTTCTGAAGCGATTGAAGATATAAGAAATGGTAAAATTATTATTGTTGTTGATGATGAGAATAGAGAAAATGAAGGAGATTTTTTAGCTGCTGCAGAAAAAGTTACTCCAGAAATGATAAATTTTATGGCTACTCATGGTAGAGGATTAATTTGTGCACCTTTAACAGAAACTCGTTGTAAAGAGTTAGAGTTAGGAATGATGGTAAACAACAACACAGATCCTATGGAAACTGCTTTTACTGTTTCTGTAGATTTACGTGGAAAAGGAGTTACAACCGGAATTTCTGCTTCAGACAGAGCTTTAACAATTAAAGCTTTAATAGAAAAAAACACAAAACCTTTTGACTTAGCAAGACCAGGTCATATTTTTCCTTTAAAAGCAAAAGAAGGTGGTGTTTTAAGAAGAACTGGCCATACAGAAGCTGCTATAGATTTTGCAAGATTAGCTGGTTTACAACCTGCTGGTGTTATTGTAGAAATTATGAATGAAAATGGAACAATGGCACGTTTACCACAACTTTTAGAGGTAGCTAAAAAGTTTGATATTAAAATTGTTTCTATTGAAGATTTAGTTGCTTATAGAATGGAACATGATTCTTTAATTGAAATAAAAGAAGATTTTGATATAAAAACAAGATTTGGCGATTTTAGATTAAGAGCCTACCAACAAACAACAAATAACCAAGTACATATTGCTTTAACAAAAGGTGCTTGGTCTAAAGATGAATCTATATTAACTAGAGTTAATTCTACTTTAGTAAACAACGATATTTTAGGAACATTAACAAATGATGCTGATAAAAAATTAGATAAAATGTTTCAAGTGATTAATGAGGAAGGAAAAGGAGCTATTATTTTTGTGAATCAACAAAATCAATCTCAAAACTTATTGAGTAGATTATCTGTTTTAAAAGAAAACCAAGCAAATGGAAACATTAAAGCTCCTGATATTAAAATGGATAATAAAGATTTTGGAATTGGAGCTCAAATTTTACATGATTTAAACATCAGGAAATTAAAACTAATTACAAATACACAACAATCTAAACGTGTTGGTATGATTGGTTACGGTTTAGAAATTGTAGATTATGTAAATTATTAATTATGATTTGGGTAGCGTTTTTAATTTCAGTTTTCTTTTTTGTAAAATATTTAAATAAAACAAAATCGAGAGATTCTCGAAAAATAAAAAGTGGTTATTTTAAACGTAAATTTTAAATTTTTACTTCTACTCCACTTTCTAATTCAATTGGTTTTTTATTTTGCTGAAACAAACGTGCTGTTAAACTACCTTGTAACATTATTATATTGTTATTTACTTCAAGCCAACTTCCTTCACGTAAACCCAAAACAGGAGTTTCATTAAAAACATGAAACTCTTTTATACGTGTTTCTCGTGTTTCCCCCATATGAGTAGAACCTTCAATAGGATCTAAGTAATGGGCATTAATGTTAAATGGAATTGCTGATAAAGTTTTAAAACTTGGTGGATAAACAATAGGCATATCATTCGTATTTTTCATGTTTACACCACAAATATTACTTCCTGCACTTGTACCTAAATATGGAATTTCGTTTTCTAAAACTTCCTTTAAAATACTTAAAACATTATTTTTATATAATTGATTTACTAGTTCAAAAGTATTTCCTCCTCCAGTAAAAATAGCTGATGCATTTTTAATTGCTTCAATAGGGTTTTCAAATTCATGAATTCCTTTTACATCAATATTAATCGTAGAAAAAGCATTTTTTGCAATAGAAGTATATTCATCATAAGAAATTCCACTTGGTCTTGCATAAGGAATAAACAGTAACTCTTTAATACCTTTAAAATGAATTTTTAAAGTAGGCAATAAATAAGTTAAATATTTAGTTCCATGAATAGTAGATGTACTTGCAATAATCATTTTTTTCATATACCAAAAGTAGTAATTTTATAAATATTTTTTTTTGTATTTTTGATTAAAACGCAAACTATGAAAACAAAAATTTTATTACTATTAGCAGTTGTTACTTTTTTAACAGCTTGTGAAACAAATGACAATGCAAATATTGATATTACAAGTGCAGATTTAATTGGAACTTGGAATTTAACACAACAATCTATTGATGATGGTAGTATGACCATTACGAGTGAAGGACAAACACAAACAGTCACCTATTCTGCTCTAGCAAAAGATCTAGATATTACATACACTTTTTCAGTAAACCCTAATGAATTAAATTTAAATGGATCTTATACTTTAGTTGCTACCGCAAATTTTTTGGGGCAATCTGAAACTGAAGAACAAGAAATTAATACAAGCTTATTTCCTATAAAACCTGTTGCATGGTCTTTAAACGGAAATGCATTAACGTTTACAGAAGAAAATGATTTCCCTGCAGTTTTAAATGTGGTTGAATTTTCTGAAAATTACTTAAAACTAGTAGGAGAAATAAATGAAACAGAAACTGACGGAGGAGAATCTTACAATATAAAAGCAACAATTACTTTTGTTTTAGAAAAGTAAAATGATAAGTAAATCTTAATAAAAAGGCATCATTTTTAATGATGCCTTTTTATTTTAACACAAGTTTACAATTCTATTAATACAGTTTTAAGAAGCACTTCTATTTACTTTGTATTAATGAAAAAAAACATTATTCTATTTACTTTTATACTATGTTCTATAACTATAAATGCTCAAAAAAAGAACATTTATGTTATTGGTAAAACAACTGTTGGTAAAACTTCTATAAAAGATGTTCATGTTATAAATAAGAACACAAAATTTGGAACAATTACAAATGATGAAGGTGAATTTGAAATTCCAGTAAAATTAGGAGATAGCTTGTTTTTTTCTCATTTAAATTTAAAAGACAAAATAGTTATTATTACAGATAAAATTATTACAGATAAAGCTTTAAAGGTAATTTTAGAAGAAAAAACCATCGTTTTAAATGAAATGGTTTTAGAAAAACAACGCAGTATTTTTTATCAAGACCCAGAAATAACAACATATAATGGTCCTATTGTTTCTGCCAAAACATTAAACTTACCGTTTGCAAATACAATTGTAAAAGAAGATAAATCTATTATTAAAATTCGCTCTGGTGGTGTTATTAGCTTAGACAATCTAATAAATAGTTTAAATGGTAATAATAAAAGATTAAAACAATTAAAAAAAATGTCTGAAGAAGACGTACAACTAGAAAAAATTAGAAAGCATTTTACCGACGATTTTTTTGTAACAGACTTAAAAATTAAAAAAGAATATATTAATCAATTTTTAAATGACTGTATTGATAAAAATATTATTAATATCTTTAAAAGAGATGAAAAAATAAAATTATCAAAATTATTAATGGATGAGAGTAAATTGTATCCTAAAAAAATAGTTAACGAAGATTTATATTTATCTAATCATTAAAAAGACTGAATGGCAAAAAAACTACTCCAACTCTTTTTATTGCTTTTCATTAGTATTTCTTTATCACAAGAAAAGGGAACCTTAATTACTGGACAAATTGTAGATTCTTTAGGTATTGTTAAGAACGCAAACATCATCAACTTAAAAACAAACCAGGGTACATTTTCATCAGACAATGGAAATTTTCAAATTTATGTTTCTATAGGAGATTCTCTGCAAATATCATCTATTCAACACATTACAAGAAAAATAACTGTTTCTAAAAATAGAATAAAAAATAAATCACTAAAAATTAAACTAGAACAAAACACGTATGTTTTAGAAGAATTTGAATTAAAAAAAAATCATTTAAGCGGCATATTAGGAGTAGATGTTAACACAGTTCCTACAAATAAAAAAGATTCATTATTAAGAAATGTAATGGATTTTTCTAACGTAGATTTTACACAAAAAGATTATAGAATAGATGAAAAAAATCGATTAGAAGCTGGAGTTGTAAAAACAGTTTCTAACTCTTATGAAGGTCTAAAAATTGGATTTGGAACTTTATTCCGTTCTAAAAAATCAAAAAAAAATAAAGCATTACTCAAAAAATTAATAGAACAAGAAGTTATACCAGAAAAAATATTGACTGAATTAGGTGAAGATTACTTTTTTAAAACATTAAAAATTCCTGTTGAAAACTACTCTCATTTTATAGAGTATTGTAATCCTTATATTCTTGAAAAACTTTATAAAGAAAATAAAATATTAGAGCTCATAACAATATTAAAAAAAGAAAGTACAGGATATTTAAAAATCATAAAAACAAAGTAATTTATGGAAAAAAAACTACTTCAATTCTTTTTATTATTTTTCACAGGTATTTCTTTATCACAAGAAAAAGGAACGTTGATTACTGGACAAATTATAGATTCTTTGGATATTGTAAAAAATGCCAACATCATTAATTTAAATACTAAACAAGGTACATTTTCTTCAGATGAAGGTATCTTTAGAATGTTTGTTTCTATTAATGATACACTCCAAATTTCATCAATACAGCATGTCAGCAAAAAAATTAAAATCACTAAAAAAATTATAGAAAATAAATTTTTTAAAATTGAATTAAAATCAAATACTTATGTTTTAGATGAATTTGAATTAAAAAGACACAATTTAACAGGTAGATTAGGTATCGATTTAAAAGAGGTACCAACTAACAGAAAAGATTCAATTTTAAGAGAGGTCATGGATTTTTCTAAGGTGAATATGAAAATTGTAGAAGGAGATGATTATATCGATAAAAGAGTAAGACCTCAAATTGTAAACACTATCTCTAATTCTTTTGTTGGAGCTGGAGCAAGTGTTTCTATGCCTTTTAAACATTCTGAGCGTTTATGGGCTTTACGTAAAAAATTAGCTCGTAAAAAAGCATTTCCTTATAAAATATTATCAGAGCTTGGTGAAAAGTTTTTCTTCGAAAAATTAAAAATACCAGTAGATAGGTATTTCCATTTTTTAGAATATTGCAATCCTTTAGATGTAGAAAGATTACATAAAGAAAATAAAATATTGGAAATTATAAAAATACTACAGAAAGAAAGTATAACTTATTTAGAAATCATAAAAAATGAGTAATTTGGCGCAATAATTGTTTTAATCTTTATATGAAATTTAAAAAAGCTTATTTATTATTATTAATCATTCCTCTTCTCTCCTTCTCTGCTCATAAATATTACTTAAGTTTAACGCAAATAGAATACAGAAGCGAATTAAACTCTGTACAAATAACAATTAATGTTTTTATGGATGATATAGAAGAAGCTTTAAACAAAGACAATTCTATAGATTTAATGTTACATACCAAAAAAGAGCTTCCTAATAACGATGTATATTTTATTAAATATTTAAAAGAAAAACTTCATTTTAAAATTGATGGTGTAACAAAATATTTTAATTATATTGGTAAAGAGTATGATGATGATTTAGTGTATTTCTATTTAGAAATTGAAGATATTAAACAATTAAAATCTATAGAAATCAAAAATACGATTCTTATTAATCATTTTCCAGAACAACAAAATTTAATCAAATCTAAAGTAGATAAAAAGCATAAAACTATCTTATTAGATGCAAAAAATGATAAAGGTTTGTTAATATTTTAACTCTTTTTAACTTTTTCAACTACTTATCCGTAATTTGTAGGCTAATTCAAATACCTACAAATGAAAAAATTTACACTGCAATTTTTAACTCTATTTTTTGTTGTTGCATCTGCTTTTTCTCAAGAAAAAAGAACTACGCAACAAGGGCATACCAACCAAAACAAATTTAGGCAACTTAAAGATCAACTAGCAACACCTAATAGTCAGCATACAGCTTCTGGAGCTCCAGGTGTAAATTATACCCAACAAAAGGTTGATTATGTGATGGACATTGTTTTAGATGATGAAAATCAAAAAATAACTGGTAAAGAAACAATTGTATATCACAATAACTCTAAAGATGAGTTAACATATTTATGGGTTCAGTTAGACCAAAATATGAGAGCAAAAGATTCTAAAACACCAGATATTAGTACTAGTAAAGTGCCTAAAAAATTAGATAAAAGATGGTTAAAAAGAGTTTTACCAGATAATTCTTTTGATGGTGGATTTAAAATTACAAGTGTTACAAACACAGATGGCAGTAATTTATCTCATACCATAAACCAAACAATGATGCGTATTAACTTACCACAACCTCTTGCTTCTGGCGAAACTTTTTCTTTTAAAATAGCTTGGTGGTACAATATTAATAACCACAGAACACAAGGTGGTAGATCTGGTTACGAGCATTTTACAGAAAACGGAAATAATAATTATGTTATTGCCCAGTTTTTTCCAAGATTGTGTGTTTATGATAATGTAGAAGGTTGGCAAAATGACCAATTCTGGGGAAGAAGTGAATTCGCCTTAGAATTTGGAGATTACACAGTAAACATTACTACTCCAGATGATCATATGTTAGGCGCAACTGGTGTATTACAAAACGAGAAAGAAGTTTTAACTAAAAAAGAATCTAAAAGATTAGCAAGTGCTAGAACTACTTTTGATAAACCTGTAATTATTCGTACACAAAAAGAAGCAACAAAAATAGAAAAGAATAAATCTACAAAAACTAAAACCTGGAAATTTGTAGCAAAAAATGTTAGAGATTATGCATTTGCTACTTCAAGAAAATTTATTTGGGATGCTCAAGCTGTAGATATTAATGGTAGAACAGTTATGGCGTATTCTTTATACTCTAAAGAAGCAAACCCTTTATATGGAGATCATTCTACAAGATCAGTTGTTCAAACTTTAAAAACATATTCTAAATATACATTTGATTATCCTTACCACAAAGCAATTTCTGTTGATGGACAAATGGGAATGGAATATCCACAAATTTGTTTCAATCCTGGAAGACCTGATTTAGAAGATGGTGGTTATTCAGACAGACAGAAATACAGAACAATTGGAGTAACTATTCATGAAGTTGGACATAACTTTTTTCCTATGATTGTAAATTCTGATGAAAGACAATGGACTTGGATGGATGAAGGTTTAAACTCTTATGTACAAATGTTAGCAATGATGGAATATGAAGAAGACTACCCTTTACGTAGAGGTTTACCTAAAAATATTGTAAAATATATGGCAGGAGATCAATCTAAAATTGCACCTATTATGTCTAAAGGAGATAATGTATATAGTTTTGGTAACAATGCATATGGTAAACCAGCAACAGCATTATGGATTTTAAGAGAAACTATTATGGGAAAAGAATTATTTGACCATGCATTTAGAACATATTCTCAAAGATGGATGTTTAAACATCCAACACCTGCAGATTTCTTTAGAACAATGGAAGATGCATCTGGTATAGATTTAGATTGGTTTTGGAGAGGGTGGTTTTACACTACAGATGTAACTGATATAGGTATTAAAAGTGTAAAAAAGTTTTCTATGAAAGAAAATGAAAATGATGTAGAATTTATAGAAGATACTTCTAAAGGTTTAGGTTTTTCTAAAAAACACAAGAAATATCACTACGAAATTACTTATAATAAACCTGGTGGATTGGTTATGCCAATTATTGTAGAATTTACTTACAAAGATGGTTCTAAAGAAAGAAAAACATATCCTGCTCAAATTTGGAGATATAATGATAAAGAAATATCTAAAATATTTTCTTCTACTAAAGAAATATCTAGCATAACTATTGATCCAGATTTAGAAACTGCAGATGTAGATACTTCTAATAACAGTTGGCCAAAACAACAAAAAAATGAATTTGAGAAATTTAAAAACAAAGTAAAAGGTTAAGTCTTTACAATAATTTTAAAAAAGCAATATCTCTTGATATTGCTTTTTTTTATTCATTCTTTTCAGATTTTTGATAAAGGTTTGTTAAAATTTTAACATCCTTTAACTTATTAATATAGTATTCACTAATTTTATCGATAATTAACTCAAATCTATTCAAATGAAAAAAATATTTTTATTAGTATTCTCTCTATTCTTTGTTGTAACAGCAAATTTAGCTCAAGAAAAAAAGAAAGAAAAGAAAGTACAACAAGGTCATATTGATCAAAATAAGTTTAGACAGCTAAAAGATGTTTTGGCAACACCTAATGATCAACATACAGCTTCTGGTGCTCCAGGAAGTCAATATAGTCAACAAAAAGTTGATTATGTAATGGACATTCGTTTAGAAGAAAGCACTAATAAAATTTATGGTGATGAAACCATTACTTATCATAATAACTCTAAAGATGTATTAGAATATTTATGGGTACAGTTAGACCAAAATATGAGAGCAGATGACTCTAAAACTCCTTTAGCTAAATCTACAGGAGCTTCTGCATTTATTACACCAGAAAAGTTTCAAAGCACTTACATGAAAGAAAGTAAAGGTTTTGGATTTAAGATTGAAAAAGTAGAAACTAATGGTAAACCATTGTCTCACTTTATCAACAGAACAATGATGCGTATTAATTTACCTCAACCATTAGCTTCTGGAGGTACTTTTACTTTTAGAATTAAATGGAATTATAAAATAAACGACATTAATAAAGATGGAGGGCGTTCTGGTTTAGAATCTTTTCCTGATGGAAACAACAACTATACAATTGCTCAATTCTTTCCAAGATTAGCAGTTTATAACAATGTAGAAGGATGGCAAAACATGCAATTCTGGGGACGTTCTGAATTTGCTTTAGAATTTGGAGATTATGAAGTAAACTTAACTGTACCTGCAGATCATATTGTAGACGCTACAGGTGTATTACAAAACGAAAAAAATGTTTTATCTAAAACACAACGTAAACGTTGGGAAAAAGCTAGAAAAACTTTTGACAACCCTGTAATGATTGTTACACAAGCTGAAGCTGAAAAAGCTGAAAAAGGACGTTCTACAAAAACTAAAACTTGGAAATTTAAGGCTCAAAAAGTTAGAGATTTTGCTTTTGCAACATCAAGAAAATATATTTGGGATGCAATGGCTACTAACGTAAATGGTAAAACTATTATGGCTGTTTCTTTATACCCTAAAGAAGGTAACCCTTTATGGGAAGAACATTCTACAAGAGCAGTTGCCCATACTTTAATTGAATATTCTAAACTTACGTTTGATTACCCTTACCCAAAAGCAATTTCTGTACACTCAGAAAGACAAGGAATGGAATACCCAATGATTTGTTTCAATTTTGGTCGTCCAAATCCTGATGGAACCTATTCTGATAGAACTAAAAAAGGAATGTTAGGTGTAATTATTCATGAAGTAGGACACAACTTTTTTCCTATGATTGTAAATTCTGATGAAAGACAATGGACTTGGATGGATGAAGGTTTAAATTCATTTGTAGAAATTTTAGCAGAATTTACTTATGACAAACCATTATTTGACAAAAACCCTGCTAAAAATATTACAAGATATATGAGTGGAGACCAAAGTAACATCTCTCCTATTATGTCTCAAGGAGATTATGTAAAGCAATTTGGTCCAAATGCCTATACTAAACCAGCTGCTGGGTTATATATTTTAAGACAAACTATTATGGGGCCAGAGTTATTTGACCATGCATTTAGAACGTATTCTAAACGTTGGATGTTTAAACACCCAACACCTGCTGATTTCTTTAGATCTATGGAAGATGCTTCTGGTATGGATTTAGATTGGTTTTGGAGAGGATGGTTTTACACAACTGATGTAAATGACATTGGAATTAAAGAAGTTAAACCATTATATTTAACTGATAAACCTAGTGAAAGAGTTGCTAAATTAAAAGAACAATACAAGCAGTATTTTGATGGTTTAGGAGATTTAGTTTACATTACTGATAAAAAAGAAGATGCAAACCCAAAAGCAATGGATAAATATGCAGAAGGTAAAGAAATTCCTACTTACATTTATTCTGTTGAGTTTGAAAAACCAGGAGGTTTAATTATGCCTTTAATTGTAGAATTAACGTATGCAGATGGTTCTACAGAAAAGCAAACTTTTCCTGCACAAATCTGGATGAAAAACGACAATTCTGTAAAAAGAGTTTTTGCTTCTACTAAAGAAATTACAAGTATAAAAGTAGATCCAGATATGGAAACTGCAGACGTAGATACTTCTAATAATAGCTGGCCAAAGAAAGAAACTAAGAAATTTGACAAGTTTAAAAATAAAGTAAAAGGATAGACAATTTTTAGTTAATTTGTTTTTAAAAAGTCTCACATTTATGTGAGGCTTTTTTATTTTAGAATCTACCAAAAACAATTTTTAAGTAGTTAAATATTAATTCACTACCTTATAAAAAAAACAAAGTATATTGTTGAAAACAAACAAGAAGAATTCCCTCCTCTTTTTCTTGCTACTATTTACCTGTAGCTTATTTTTCTATGGACAAAATTCATTAAAAATCTCATTACATCAAGATTTAAAATTACTTGTAACTGGTGATAATTTAGGAAATAAGACTGGAACTTTAGATTTAATTACTAGATTAAAACACGAAAACAAACAGTTAAGTTACGGCTATTTCAATTATGGATTTGAATTAGAAAGAGCACAAATAGCATATGGTTTTACTAGATATGGCGCAATATTTGGATTCACATTTAATAGAATTATAAATGATTCAAATTTTCATATTACGCCTTTAATTGGTTTAGGTAACATTTATAGAAAGGGTCATAACTCTTCCAGTTGGTCAGGATCATTAGAATTTAATTACAGTATTAACAAAAAAATTAAAATAAGTACTTTAAACCAAATTACAGAAAGAACAGATTTAGGACACTTATATACTAAAACCGTAAATAGGTATAGTTTTTTTATTGGATTAGAAATTAATCTTTATAGTTTTAATTAAGAACTCCAAAATTCTCTTTTCTTGTTTAAAGCTGCCTCTTCTTTTGTTAGTTCTTCTAATTCTTTTACAGATAAAACTTTTAAAAATGAAGGATGCTGTTCAATTGCATATTCTATCTTAGTAACAATATCTGCAATTTCTTCGTTTTCGTAATCTATTTCTAAAGGTTCTTTTATAACCATAGACTGCAAAACATTTCTTTTTTTTATCTGTAATCCTTTTTTATCAAAAGAACGTCTAAAACCGTCTATTACAATTGGTACAACTAAGGGTTTGTACGTTTTAATAATATGGGCAGTTCCTCTTCTAATTGGTCTAAAAGGTGTAGTTGTTCCTTGAGGAAACGTAATTACCCAACCATCTTTTATAGCTTTACCTATATTAGAAATATCAGAATTTTTTACTTGTCTGTTTACATTTTTACCTGCACTTCTCCAAGTTCTATCTATAGAAACAGAACCTGCATAAGCAAATAACTTTGGTAAAAAACCTGCACTCATAGTTTCTCCTGCAGCAACAAAATAAATGTTTAATTTAGGGTTCCAGATATAGCCTACATTTTTAATTGTATCATCTCTTCCTTTTAATGAAGCATTAAATACATGAAACATTGCTGCAACATCTGCAAAGTATGTTTGATGATTAGAGATAAACAATACATTTCTGTCTGGTAAATTTCTTAATATTTCAGAACCTTCAATTTGTAAGTTATTGAATTTGCGATATCTACCATGAGATACTAATCCGAATATTCTAATAATTATTTTCTTTAAAAATAAAATTTGACCAAATATATTCCTTTTAAATAAAGGCATTAAATTTATGTTTTAAGTTGGGTTTTAGCAAATTTACAAAAACAATTAATAAAGATACTATTTTAAGAGTTCTTTAATTTCTGAAAGCATCATTGCTGTTGCCCCCCAAACCACGTAACTATTTAATTTAAAACATGGTACCTCTACATTATTCATATAAGAAGTATTCATATTTATTGAACTAATATTTATATCATTTAAAAGATCTTTTAATAAAACTTCTATAGTATTTTCTACTTCATAATTTAACTTAAAATTTGGTTTTTCATTTCTAAAACCCATAAAAGGTGTTGCTAAAAAATTACTTGGAGGAATATAAACATCTGTTAATTCTCTTATAATTTCTATAGATGAATCTTTTATACCTACTTCTTCAAAAGTTTCTCTTAAAGCTGTATTTTTTAGATTTTTATCTTTTTTATCTATCTTACCTCCTGGAAAACTAATTTGTGCAGAATGTGTGCCTTTGTAACTTGCTCTTTGTGTTAATAAAAAACAAGTTTCATTATTTATATTTGGATAAAATAATGCCAAAACAGCAGCTCTTCTTGGGTTTTTAGCCCTAATTTTATCTACGTCATAATTTAAACGCATTTTAGGTGCTAATTTAAACTGAGCATCTAAACCACCAAGTTTTGCTTCTTTTAAAAGTTCTATTTTATTTTTAAAGTTGTTAAAATTCACAAAGAATAATTTACTTTTAACAAACATATTCATTCTACTTTTAAATAAATATTATTTGGCAAGAATTTTGATTAATTTAGTGTAATTAAAAACATTATATGGATAAGAAATACAAAAAATTAATTTTAAGCATTATTTTAGATGTTATTGGTTTTATACCTTTTACAGATATAGTTTGGGCACCTTTATCTGCCTTTTTAATGACTAAAATGTACAAAGGAAAAGAAGGAAAAATTGCCGGAATTATTAGTTTAATTGAAGAAGCAATTCCTTTTACAGATGTAATACCTACATTTACAATTATGTGGTTTTACAGTTATGTAATTAAAAAAGAAAAGGTAGAAAATGTAATAAAATTCTAGTTTTCTTTTTTAAATAAAAACCCAAAACCTAATCTGGTTAAAAACTTTTTTTCAAAAGCCCAAAAGAATTTAAATTGCCCAAACAACCAGCCAACTATTGGCAGTGTTAATTGATAAATTGGAAAAATCAGTATAATTCTTAGAGGCCAATAAATCCAACCTGAAATAGTATCAGGATCTAAGCCTATAAAATTTGTAATTGGTTTTGCAACCCAAGCAGCAAAAGAACCATTAACAGCAAAAGCGCAAAAAATAAGAACGATAGCAATATTACTTTCTATTCCCCAACGTTGTTTTAATTTCTCCATATAAACTTAATACAATAATACTATTTATTTTTTCTAAACATCAGCCATAAACCAATAATCACCAATGGTATACTTAATATTTGACCTGTGTTAAGAGAATTTAATACCCAATCTTCTCTACCTTCTACTTGTGCTTCTTTTAAAAATTCTATAAAGAAACGTAGAGACCAAAGCACTACCATAAAAAGACCAAAAAGAAAACCAATTTGTTGCTTTTTATTTGTTTTCCAATATAAATACCACATTATAAAAAATAATGCTAAATAACTAAATGCTTCATATAATTGAGTGGGATGTCTTGGTACTGTTTCTCCTGCTGTTTTAAAGATAACTCCAAAATTTGAGCCTGTTGGTTTTCCATAAATTTCTGAATTAAAAAAGTTTCCAAACCGAATAAAAAATCCTGCTAAGGCAACCATAATTGCTAGTCTATCTAAAATAAATAGCCAAGGTTTGTTTAAATGTTTTTTGGCGTAAAAATACATTGCAATAGGAATCCCTATTGCTGCGCCATGACTTGCAAAACCTGTAAAACCGGTAAATTTCCATCCTTTTATAATTCCAAATAATGCATCATTTGCACTCTCTTTTATTGGTAAAAATATTTCTAATAAATGATTTTGATAATAAGACCAACTGTAAAAGAATACATCTCCTAAACGCATACCTATTAACATAGAAATAAAAACATACATAAATAATACATCTAGTTTTTCTGCAGGAATTTTATCTTCTATATAAATTTTTTTCATCAATCTTAATCCCAACAAAAATGCTGCAACAAACATTAAGCTATACCATCGTACAACAAAAAAACCTAAATCTATTCCTATTGAAGGATCCCAAGTAATTGCTAAAAAGCTCATATTTTTTATATTTTTTTGTCATTGCGAAAGTAGTGAAGCAATCTCTATTAAAAAACAGATTACTTCGTCATTCTTCCTCTTAATGACGACTTTTATTTATTTATTCTTTCTTATCTGGCACAGGGTCATAACCACTTCCTCCCCAAGGGTGACAACTAAATATTCTTTTTAATGCTAACCATCCTCCTGAAAACAAACCATGTTTTTGCAAAGCCTCAATTGTATAATGAGAACATGTAGGATTATATCTACAAGTAGCGGGTGTAAATGGTGATATTGCTACTTGGTAAAATCTTACCAATAATACAAAAGGATATGATAGTATTTTTTTCAACTTAATTTATTGAGAATGTTGTGCCTTCTCTACCGTCTTTTAATTGAATTCCTAAAGCAATTAACTCATCTCTAATTTGGTCTGACAATGCCCAATCTTTGTTTTCTCTTGCTTCTTTTCTTAGTTTAATCAATAACTCTACTACTCCATTTATTTTTTCTGAATTGTCTTGAGCATTTTCATTCATCAAACCTAAAACATCAAAAACAAAAGCATTTATTGTTTCTCTAAATTCTTTTAAATCAACAGCAGTTAAACTTGCTTTTTGCTCTTTAATTTGATTGATCACTTTTACAGCTTCAAATAAATGAGCTACTAAAATTGGCGTATTAAAATCGTCATTCATGGCAGCATAACACTCTTTTTTCCAGTTTTGAACATTAAAAGTAGATGTTTTACTCGCTTCTATTTTTTCTAAGAAATTAACTGCTTCCATTAATTTAGCATGTCCTTTTTCTGAGGCTTCTAAAGCTTCTCCAGAAAAATCTAAAATACTTCTGTAATTAGCCTGCATGTTAAAGAAACGCACTACACTTGCAGAAAATGCTTTTGGTAAAATAGTATTTTCTCCTGTTAAAATTTCGTTAGGTAAAATATAATTCCCAGTAGATTTAGCCATTCTTTGACCATTTAAAGAAAGCATATTTGTATGCATCCAATAATTTACAGGAGTTACACCACTACATGTTTTAGATTGTGCTATTTCACATTCGTGATGAGGGAATTTTAAATCCATTCCTCCTCCATGTATATCAAAACTTTCGCCTAAATATTTTGTACTCATTACAGAACATTCTAAATGCCAACCAGGAAAACCATCACTCCAAGGAGAAGGCCAACGCATAATATGGCGTTCATCTGCTTTTTTCCAAAGTGCAAAATCTTGTGGGTTTTTCTTATCTGATTGTCCGTCTAAAGTTCTTGTATTATGTAACAAGTCTTCTACTTTTCTTCCAGATAAAATTCCGTAATTTTCTTTTTTATTGTATTCATGTACATCAAAATAAACAGAACCATTTACCTCATAAGCAAAACCTTTTTCTATGATTTCTTTAATCATTTCTATTTGTTCTACAATATGACCAGTTGCTGTTGGCTCTATACTAGGTGGTAAAAAGTTATATTTTTTTAATACTTCATGAAAATCTACAGTATAACGTTGTACAACTTCCATTGGCTCAATTTGTTCTAAACGTGCTTTTTTGGCAATCTTATCTTCACCTTGTTCTGCATCGTTTTCTAAATGACCAGCATCTGTTATATTACGCACATAACGTACTTTATACCCTAAATGCAACAAATATCTATACACAACATCAAAAAACATAAAGGTTCTTACATTCCCTAAATGTGCATTACTATAAACTGTAGGTCCACATACGTACATACCTACATATCCGTCTGTTATGGATTTAAAATTCTCTTTTTTCTTAGATAAAGAGTTGTATACTTTAAGTTGATTTTCTTTGTAGAGTTCCATTAAAAATTTGACTATTTACAGGCGATAAATATAGTCACTTTAAAAAGAATGACGAAATGGAATTTGTTAGAAGTTTGGTAAATTTAAAAGTAGTTTTTTTATCTATAAAAATTTTATTTTTTTAGAGTTAATTGACTGTATTTACCTTGAATTAATAATGACTCATCTTTTGTTTTAATAATAAAGTTTCCATTAATATCTTTTGAACTTATATCTAACAAATTAAATTTCATGGAAGCTTTATTAAGCAAATGTGAAGATTTATTACCAATAACAAATACTAAATTATCTGAATTATTACTTAAGTTGATGTTTGCATCTGAATAATCTAACAAAAGTTTAAATGATTGATGATTTGGTATAATTTTATCTATAGTAAGTTCTCCAAACTTATTATGCAAATCTACATTTTCATTTACTAATTTGATCACTAAACCAGATGAATTGCTAGACATTTTTGTATTAGTAACTGATGCAATTTTTGCATCAGTTACATTATTTAAAAATAAATTACATCCATTTAAATCGTTTATAGAAACTTTAGAATAATCTATGGTTAGTTTCCCTCCATTTAAAAAATCTGCATTAAAACCACCATAACTAACTTTACCTGATGCTTTTGTGTTAGGTAACTTTACTTTACAGTGACGTGTATTCAATTTAAAAGTAGCCTTTTTAGGTACTTTAATTTCTAATCTTTTTTTAATTTTAATTTTCTTACCATTAATTATAATATTATCTGAATCTGAATTATAATTAAACTTCATCTTCATAATATGTTCTTTAGCTTTTGCTAAATCATTTTTAAGTTTTTCTTTATCTATTTTTTTTATTTCAAGTTTTGCTTTTGCAAGTTGTTTCTTCATTTTTTCTTTAGATATCAAAAAGTCTTTTCTCATTTTTACCTTATCTATCTTCATTTTCTCTTTTAACTCTTTGTACTTTTTTGTTTTCTTAAAAGCTTCCCAGTCTTTTTTAGACTTAATGCTAATTTTATCTTCTCCGTCATTCCATTGAAAGGAATAATTACCATTTTTTTCAATGTTTTTATCAAAATCTTCTAAATCTTCAAAAATGTTTTCAACGTCAAAATCGAAATCAAAATCCATTTCTGGAATAACAATGGTTTCTATGTTTGGAATTTCTATATCCGGAAAAGTAAAATCTGTATCATTAAACATGATAAAATCGTTCTTAAAATGTAAAGAGTTATTTCCTTTTGCAGTAATTTTAACTTTAGTTTTATTCCCTAGTGCCTCAAAACTCCAATCTTTAAAATACTTTTCTGCATCTTTTTTAGACAAGCCTTCTATTTCTATAAAAGCCTGTACTTCTACTTCATTTTTATTCCAAGTGGTAACATTAATATCTGTATTAGAAGCATTAATTGCAACTTCTACATCTTTATTTACTTTAAAATTTTCAGTAAATTTTTTATCAAATTTTTGCGCAAATATGGTTCCTAAAAAACAGATTGCAAAAAAGGTAATTATAAGTTTATATGATTTGTGATTCATTTTGTTTTGTATTTAAATTTTTAAGTTGTTTTAATTGCTTTTTCAAGCGTTTTAAAAGCTGTAAGCGTAATTGTAAATTACTAATTAATGCATCTATTGTAGAATCATTAACCCCTTTAATATTGAGCTCTTGGGTTAATAATTTGTATTCTTTTGTTAATTCTGCTATTTTAATTAAATAACCATCTACAAGTTCTTTATTCTCTTCTGTCATTTCTAACTGACTAAACTCTAGATTAATACTATTTCTATAATACTTTTCTATAGTTTGAAACTCTGGAGATATACTACCTAAACTAATTTCTTTAGCTGAAGAATTTGAATCTATTTTGATAGTTTTTGTTGGATACATTGTAACCCCTATACTTATTAATAATACTATAGAAGCAGCAATAGACAACCATTTATAATTTTTCTTTTTCGCCTTTTCTTGATGCATTTCATTCTTCAATAAATTTTCAAATTTATTTGAATGATTAGAAGATAATTCTATACTTTCTTCCTTAAAATTCTTCAACAATTCTTTAATATCTTGTTGCATAACACGTATTTTTTAATTGTTCTTTCAATAATCTTTTTCCTCTTAACAAATGTGTTCTAGAAGTTGTTTCTGTAATTTTCAATATTTCAGATATTTCTTGATGATCAAATCCTTCTAACAGATACATCGTTAAAACCAACCTATATTTATCTTTTAAGCTATTAATTACCTCAACAACTCCATCTATAGAAATAGTAGTACCTATACTCCAATCTTCTTCATCTGTTTTTGCTATTACCTCCTCGTTAATAGAAACTAATTCTAATTTATTTTTCTTTAATTGATCTATACTTTGGTTAATTACAATCCTTTTTAACCAAGCACCAAAAGCAACTTCATTTTTATATTTATCAATATTTTTAAAAGCTTTTATAAAAGCTTCTTGCATTACATCTTCTGCTACAAATCTATCTTTTACATATCTATAAGCCACTAAAAACATTGTCTTACAATACAAATTATACAACTGCATTTGCGCTTTGCTACAGTTATTTTTGCATTGATCAATGATGGGTTGATGTATTTGTTTGGTTGATCTCATTGAAACTTTCTTGCACTAAAGACGATACATTTTAATCTATGTTGCAAAATGTAAAAATATTTATGTTTAAATTTACATATTTACTTTTACAATGGATAAAAAATCTTCCGAACAACATAATTCAAAAAAGAAATTACCCACTAAAACCTTAAATAATTCCTAGATCCATAAAAAAGAAACTATTCTTTTTATTAATTATTTGATCTATTCTTTTTCTCAGAAAAGCTGTTCATAAGTTTCTTAACAAGTTCTTTTAAACTTTTAAATTTAGAGTAAAATCATTTTTAAATTTGAATAGAATTTGGTTTCATGAACAATTATAATTGTCATAATTAAAAGGGAAATAGGTGTAATTCCTATACTGTTCCCGCAGCTGTAAGCTCTCTTAAAAGTTTTACATTCTTTGTCACTGTTTGTCTATTTGTAAACGGGAAGACGTTAAAACCAGAGTAAGTCAGAAGACCTGCCAATTTCTAAATCGTCAAGCTTTCGGGATAAAAGTTATTGGCACGATGTATCTGCATAATTAGGTTATCGTACCTTTTTTTGACACTTTATAAATCTTCAATAAGCAACGTCTTATTGAGTATAATTTACGTGAATAATGAATTATTATAGTATTCAGGTAGCTTTACAAGAAGTTCCTGGTGAAATTAGTATTTGTTTTAGTATTTGTGGTTGCCAAATTCGCTGCAAAGGATGTCATTCTACTTTTCTCTGGAAAGAAGAAAACGGACTAAAATTATCTAAAAAAGTATACATAGAAACTTTAAATAAATACAAAGGTTTTGCTACTTGTGTCTTATTTATGGGAGGCGAATGGCATCAAAAAGAATTAATCAACTACCTTAAATATGCTCAAAAAGAAGGTTATAAAACCTGTCTATATTCTGGACAAAAAAACATCCATAAAAACATTTTACAACACCTTACTTGGGTTAAAACTGGCAAATGGATTGCTAAAAAAGGCGGATTAGAAAACCCAAATACAAATCAGCAATTTATAGAAGTACAAACAAATAAAATATTAAATCATTTATTCTTAAAAAACTATTAAGCTATGATTCGGTTAACACAAAAACAAGTAGATCAAAAAATTAATTTTATCAGTAATTACATCGATGCAAACAATGCTGCAGACGGTTCTAAATTAGATGCCAATGCCAATGTTTCTTCAAAAAACATAGCCACTATGGAGGCTGAATTAAATAAAGATATTAATGTACAAGTTAATAGGCAGTTGGTAAAAAATAAAATTGAACAGTTATTTGATAAAGAACTAGCCAACGAATATGTAAGACAAATAGAAGCGCATGAAATTTATGTACATGACGAAACTTCTTTAAAACCTTATTGTACTTCTATTAGCATGTATCCATTTTTGTTTGATGGATTAACAAAACTTGGTGGAGAAAGCAAAGCGCCTCAACATTTAGAAAGTTATTGTGGTGAGTTTGTAAACCTTGTATTTGCTGTAAGTTCTCAGTTTGCGGGTGCTTTGGCAACGGTAGAGTTCTTATTGTATTTTGATTATTTTGCCAGAAAAGATTTTGGTATTGATTATCTTAAAACACATACAAAAACAGTTTCTAATCACCTGCAACATGCGGTGTATGCTATAAATCAACCTGCTGCTGCTAGAGGATATCAATCGGTTTTTTGGAATATTTCTTTGTATGATGAAAAATATTTTGATAGCTTATTTGGTGAATTTGTTTTTCCGGACATGACAAAACCTTCTTGGCAGAGTCTTAAAAATTTACAACATTTTTTTATGCAATGGTTTAACAAAGAAAGAGAAAAAGCCGTACTTACTTTTCCTGTTGTTACTGCTGCAATGTTGGTAAAAGATGGCAAACCTGTAGATACCGCATTTGCCAATATGTGTGCTACCGAATTAAGCGAAGGCAATTCTTTTTTTATCTATCAATCTGAAAGTGCGGATAGTCTGGCTTCTTGTTGCCGATTAAGAAATGAAATTAGCGACAATACATTTAGTTATTCTTTAGGAGCAGGCGGAGTTTCTACAGGATCAATCAATGTGATTACTTTAAACATGAATCGCTTAATTCAGCAAAAGAAAAACCTGAAAGTAGCAATTAATAAAATTCAAAAATATCAAATTGCTTATCGAAAATTAATTGAAGAATATAAAACAGCAGGAATGTTACCTGTATACGACGCTGGTTTTATAGCATTAGACAAACAATTTTTAACCATTGGTATTAATGGTATGGTAGAAGCTGCAGAAAGTTTAGGTATAAAAGCAGAAAACACTCCTATTTACAAAGAGTTTGTAACTGAACAATTAAAAGTGATTTTTGATGCAAATAAAGAAGCTAAAAAAGAACATGGCTACCTCTTTAATACAGAATTTGTACCTGCTGAAAATTTAGGTGTTAAAAATGCAAAATGGGATAAAGAAGATGGTTTATTTGTTCCTAGAGATTGCTACAATTCTTACTTTTATCCTGTAGAAAATGATGCTATAAATACTTTAGATAAAATTATTTTACACGGTACAGATATTATTAAATATTTAGACGGCGGTTCTGCACTTCATTTAAACCTAGAAGAAGCACCAAATAAAGAAGGCTTTTTAAAGTTGATTGAAGCTACCGCAAAAGCTGGTTGTAATTACTTCTGCTTTAATATAAAAATTACCATTTGTAATGAATGCGAACATATTGAAAAGAAAACACTGCAAAAATGCTGTAAATGCAACTCAGAAAATATAGATTACGGAACGCGTGTTATTGGTTATTTAAAACGAGTTTCTAACTTTAGTACAGAAAGACAAAAAGAACACAACTTAAGATTTTATCATTTAGAAAAATCTGAGGTTTCTTAATTTAGAAAACAAACCACTATGAATTAAAATACCCATAGTGGTTTTTTTTTTGGTTTTATAAGACTTCTCTTACAATTGTTAACTTACTATTTTTCCCGTTGATAATAAACGAATTATTAGACTCTAATATTTGTATTGATCCATTAAATACTGATGTTTTTTTTATAGCAAGACTTATTTTTGGTAAATAAATATATTTGCTCTCAATTTAAGTTTATCATTCTCTATAGATAAATGCAACAATGTATTAGAGTTATTTAAAATCAATTGAAATGTATTTTGTTTTGGTATAATACTCAGAGTCTTAATTAGCCAAACATTGACTTACAATACAAATTATACAACTGCATTTGCGCTTTGCTACAGTTATTTTTGTATTGATCAATGATGGGTTGATGTATTTATTTGGTTGATCTCATTGAAACTTTCTTGCACTAAAGGCGATACATTTTAACCTATGTTGTAAAATGTAAAAATATTTATGTTTAAATTTACATATTTACTTTTACAATGAATAAAAAACAATCTGCTTTACATGAAAAAAAGGGAATTTCTCAACCAGAAACTACTAGTAAACCTGCTGCAGAAATCATAAAAAAAAATAGAGCTAAACAAAACTCTGTAGACACCTTTATATCTGAAATTTTAAAAGGAAATATCACTTTTTTAAGTAGAGCAATAACATTGGTTGAAAGTACTAATGTAAAACATCAACAAAAAGCAAATGAAATTCTAGAACGCTGTTTGCCTTATGCAAACAACTCAATAAGAATAGGAATTACAGGAGTGCCTGGTGTTGGAAAAAGCACGTTTATAGAAGTTTTTGGTAAACATTTAACTTCTCAAAACAAAAAAGTAGCTGTTTTAGCTGTAGACCCTAGTAGTTCTATAAATAAAGGATCTATTTTAGGTGATAAAACTAGAATGGAACAATTAGTTACGGATAAAAATGCTTTTATTAGACCATCTCCTTCTGGAACTTCTTTAGGTGGTGTTGCCCAAAAAACAAGGGAATCTATTATTCTTTGTGAAGCTGCTGGTTTTGATACAATTTTAATTGAAACTGTTGGAGTTGGGCAGTCTGAAACTCTAGTACATTCTATGGTAGATTTCTTTTTATTGTTAAAGTTAGCTGGAGCTGGAGATGAATTACAAGGAATTAAACGCGGAATTATAGAAATGGCAGACTCTATTGTTATTAATAAAGCTGATGGAGATAATGAAAAAAACGCAAAAATTGCTAAAGTAGAATTTAATAGAGCTTTACACCTATACCCTTTAAGAGAAAGTAAATGGCAACCAAAAGTGTTAACAGCAAGTGCTCTACAAAATACCGGAATTAATAAGGTTTATGAAATGATTCAAAAATATTTTGAGTTAACCAAAGACAACAACTATTTCAATCAAAAAAGAAACGAACAAAATAAATATTGGTTACTTTCTACTATTGATCAACAATTAAAAAATAATTTTTATCAGAATCCATTAATTAAAAAAGCCCTTTCTAAAGAAATAAACAATTTAGAAAAAGGAAAAATAACTCCTTTTAATGCTGCAAAAAGATTATTAGAATTGTAGTAAAATAAATTAATTTTATTTGAACCTTTCTATTCGAGAACATAAATCATCATAATCAAATGGTTTTGTAATAAAATCATCTACACCTAAAGAAAAAGCTTCTAAAACTACCTCTTCATCTCCTAAAGAAGTTAAGATAATTATCTTAATATTGTCATCAAAATTTTCTTTTATCCAAGATACTAATTCTAAACCAGATACAAAAGGCATCATTATATCTGTTATGACCAAATCTGGTGTATCTAATTTCATTTTTTTCATTGCATCACTTCCATCAATTGCAACAGTAATTTTATAATCATCTCTTTTAAGGGTCTGAATTAACATTCTTCTAGATAATTGGCTATCTTCTACAATTAGTATTTTCATATTTTTTTTTACTGTTAATTTAAGAAAAAAATAGAAAACATTATCTTAAACATAGATAATTTATTAAAATTGAATCATTTACAGTATTATTTAATATCATTTTTCTTTATTTTTTTATTTATTTTATTTATTTTTAGAAAAAAGAAAAAGAAAGTGTCTTGATAAAAAAAAATCAACCAGAAAAAGAATTAGAAAAAGAACTTTGGAAAACTGGTCAAACAATTTTCTGGACTTTAAATGCTGTAATTTTATTTACAATAGCAATAGATCTTATTTTATTAAGTGAAAATTGGTTAGAATTTGTTTTATTAAAACTATTTCTAATTCTATTTTTTTATTTTACCTACATTTTTTTTAAAAAAAAATATGCTAACCCTAATCTTCTAATCCATTTAATATTATATAGTTTTAATTTTTTAACCTTAATATCTATTTCACATACAGGTACAATAAACAGATTTATCTACTTTACTATAATTGTAATTTTGTTTATCTTATTTAATACAATTGTTATTTGGAAAATTATTAATAGTGTTGTACAATACCTACTTGTAATTATAACTTTTATAATTTTAGTTTATCTAGATATTATTACTACACCTGAACAAATATTAAAAGAAGGAGGATATATATTCTTATCTATAGGTTTTTTAAGTTTATTTTTTCCAAGAATTAAAGAAACTGTATTGAAAGAAAGAATATTAAATGAGTTAAAAACCTATGAAAATATAGATTATTTACAAAAAGAACTTTCTCAAACTAAAATTAAATACAAGTTATTAAAAGAAAAAGTAGTAAAAAAGGAAAATGAATCCAAATTTCTTTTTCAACAAATTAGTAATGATTTAAATAAAATAAATGAGTTCGTTGCTAATTTCGAAAACCAAACAAAGCAAAATATCAAAATAAAATCTAATGAATTGGTTTTACTTATAGAAAACTTAAGAAACCAAAGTTCTGTATACTTTAAACCAATAAATTTAAACACAAAAAACACTGACAATTATATTACAGACCTTGTTAATATTACTCAAGTTTATATAAATGTTATTAAAACCTTTAGAAATCAAATAAAAGATAAAGACTTAGAGTTTATAGAAAATTTAGAGAGTTCAAATTCATTAATTATTGGTAATGAAAAAATGATTAAAACCATTTTATACAATATTTTAAATTTTATGGTTATTTTTTCTAACAAACATGATGAAATAGAAATACAGGTTAAAAATTTAAAAAACAACACTGTTTTTAGTTTAATTAATAAAACTAACGGACTAAATACTAATGAAATAGAATCTTATTTTAGAGATTTAGAATATGTAAATTACGATTACAAAAAACATAGTGATAGTGTAAAAATTGGTTTACGAATATCTAAACAATTAACACAAAAAATGAATGGGTATTTTAGTTATGTTTCTTCTGAAAAAATGGGATTTGAACTTAAAATACAATTTAAAACTTATAACAAAAATTAAATGAAAATGAAAAAATTTTATTTTATTATAATTGCCATTTTATTGGGCATGCATGTAAGTGGATTTAGCCAAACAGTTGATCATTTTAGCGTATATGATTATGAAGATGAAATTACTATAAATGGCTCTGAAGGAGAACAAAATATTTACATACCTGTAAAAGAAAATATTGATTTTTTAAACAGTTATTTAAATTTAGAATTTACGAGTTCTAATGTTCTTGATTTTGATCATAGTCATATTTCTTTACTAATAAATGACATTCCTATAAAAACCGAATTATTAAAAAATCAAAATCAATTAATCAGTTTTAAAATACAAATAAGAAAAAAACATATTGTTTCTGGGTTTATTAAAATTTCTATTAAAACTGATTTAAAAATACCAAACGCAGTCTGTAAAAGTAATAAAGAGAGTAGCTACTGGGTTAAGCTTACAGAAAATTCGTTCTTTTCATATAAAACATTACCTATAAAAGAAAGTTTCATCAAAAAAACAATAAGTTACGCTATACTAGATATAAAATACATTGTTTTATCTGAACAAAACAACATTAAAGACATAGAATATGCATCTTTTATAAAATTTTATTTAAAAAGAGTTTATGGTTTAGACATTACAATTAAAACCATAAATAGTTTTGAGAACGATGTTATAAACAACGCTATTATTTTAATTCCTTTTAATAAATTAAATCAAAAAATTAAAGATAAGCTTCCAAAAATAAAAACAGAAAACACTGGTTTAATAACCGTATATAAAGATGAGTTTAAAGATAAAAAAGGATTAAATATTGTTGTAACTGGTAAAACTAATGAAGGATTTAACAAAGCTGCTTATTTTTTATTACAAAAGCACTTAATAAACTCATCTTATGTAGATTATATATTTGTTAATAAGCAAGCAAAACTTTTTGACATTCCTAAAAGAAAAGATTACGAACCTATTTATTTTAATCAATTAAATGCTCCTAATATTATTTTAGAAGGTATTGGTAATTTACAATCTAATATTTTATTACCTAGATCTAATTTTGGATCAAATGTAAAAAATATGGAAGTTAAGATTAATGGTAAATACAGACCATTAGAAGATGAAGAACAAGGCTTTTTTAATTTATTTTATAATGACAAATTTTTAACTTCATACAAATTAGACAATACTGGTGAAGTAAACATAAATTTTAGTTTTGATGATATTGTTATGCAACAAGATAACAACTTTAAATATGAGTTTTATTTTGTACCTAAAAA
>NZ_JBDVJE010000063.1:0-17223 GCF_039939415.1 Polaribacter sp. | reverse complement strand
ATGTACTAGGAACCAACAATGCATTTTATCAAGAAATTAATTTAAAGATTTTTGATAGATATGGCAAATTACTTAAGATTATAGATCAAAAAACTCAAAATGGTTGGGATGGCATTTCTAATGGAAAACTTTTACCTTCTAATGATTATTGGTACAATGCTGTTTTAATTGATATAAATGGAAATATTAGAACTAAAAGCGGACACTTCTCTTTAATCAATAACTAATGAAAGTAAGTATTCTTATTTCTATCCGTATTTTTACAACATGGAATTTAAACTAGTATCAGAATTTTCTCCAACAGGAGATCAACCTCAAGCTATAAAAGAACTTAAAAACAGCATCAATAATGGAGAGAAATATCAAACACTACTTGGTGTAACTGGTTCTGGTAAAACTTTTACAGTTGCTAATGTTATTAAGGAGGTTAAAAAACCAACTTTAATTTTAGCACATAATAAAACCTTAGCTGCTCAATTATACTCTGAATTCAAGCAATTTTTTCCTGAAAATGCAGTAGAATACTTTGTTTCTTATTATGATTATTACCAACCAGAAGCATACATTCCTGTTACAGGAACTTACATAGAAAAAGATTTATCTATCAATGATGATATAGAACGAATGCGTTTAAGCACTACTTCTTCCCTACTTTCAGGACGAAGAGATGTATTAGTTGTTGCATCAGTTTCTTGTTTGTATGGTATTGGAAACCCTAAAGAATTTAAGAAAAACGTTATTCCTATTCATGTAGATCAACAAATTGCAAGAACTAAATTCTTACATCAATTAGTAACAAGTTTATATTCTAGAACAGAGCACGAAATTAAAAGCGGAACTTTTAAAGTAAAAGGTGATGTTGTAACAATTTATCCATCTTATGGAGATAATGGTTATAGAGTTCATTTTTTTGGTGATGAAATTGAAGAAATAGAATCTTTCGATTTAGAAAGTAATACCGTTTTAGAAAAGTTTGAAGAACTAACCATTTATCCTGCGAACCTATTTGTAACTTCTCCTGATGTTTTACAAAATGCCATTCATCAAATCCAAGAAGATATGATGAAGCAAGTAGATTATTTTAAAGAAATTGGCAAACATCTAGAAGCAAAACGTTTAAAAGAACGCACAGAGTTTGATTTGGAAATGATTCGTGAATTAGGTTATTGTTCTGGAATTGAAAACTATTCTCGATATTTAGATGGAAGAAATCCAGGAACCAGACCTTTCTGTTTGTTAGATTATTTTCCTGATGATTATTTAATGGTGATTGATGAAAGCCATGTAACTGTCCCTCAAACACATGCCATGTATGGTGGAGATAGAAGTAGAAAAGAAAATTTAGTAGAATACGGTTTTAGATTACCTGCTGCAATGGACAATCGTCCTTTAAAATTTGAAGAATTTGAAGCCATCCAAAATCAAGTAATTTATGTTTCTGCAACCCCTGCTGACTATGAATTAGAAAAAACCGAAGGCATTTTTGTAGAACAAGTAATTCGTCCAACAGGTTTGTTAGATCCAATAATCGAAATTAGACCAAGTTTAAATCAGATTGATGATTTAATTGAAGAAATACAAATTCGTGTAGAAAAAGACGAACGTACATTGGTTACCACATTAACCAAAAGAATGGCAGAGGAATTAACAAAATACTTAACTAGAGTTGCAATACGCTGTAGATATATTCATTCGGATGTAGATACTTTAGAACGTGTAGAAATTATGCAAGATTTACGTAAAGGTTTATTTGATGTTCTAATTGGAGTAAACCTTTTAAGAGAAGGTTTAGATTTACCAGAAGTTTCTTTAGTTGCCATTTTAGATGCTGATAAAGAAGGGTTTTTAAGAAGTCATCGTTCTATAACACAAACTGTAGGTAGAGCTGCAAGAAACGTAAATGGTTTGGCTATTTTATATGCTGATAAAGTGACAAACAGTATGCAAAAAACTATTGATGAAACAGAACGCAGACGTGAAAAACAAATAGCCTACAACACTAAACACAACATCACTCCTACTCAAATTAATAAAAAAATTGATGATACGTTGTCTAAATCTGCAGTTTCTAGTTATCATTATGACAATGCAATAAACAAAGCAGCAGAACAAGATTTACAATATTTACCAAAAGAAGAAATAGAAAAACGTATTAGAGAAAAACGTAAACACATGGAAGCTGCTGCTAAAGAATTAGATTTTATTATGGCTGCAAAATTGCGTGATGAGATTACTGTTTTAAAAGAGAAATTATAAATTCTTCATAAAAACAGGTGTTTTTACCTATTGATTTTTTAACTCAAAAAAACTAACTTAGCTAACGCCGATTATAAGTCACTTGTACTAAACTTGATTCATTATTAAAACGGACATCATAATCGTCTTAAGTTGTCCAAAATTAAGTAAAAAGTCTTTATTTATGAGTTTAAAAAACATTAAAACACCAGGGGTTTATATCAATGAAGTAAGTGCTTTTGGAAATGCTGTTGTCCCAGTAGAAACAGCCGTACCAGCATTTATAGGATATACACCTTTCGCCTCTTATGAGGGAAAATCTTATACAAATACTCCTCAGAAGATAACTTCTCTTTCACAGTTTGAAGCAATTTTTTGCGATCCTACTAAAGATAAACAGTATAGTCCAGAATATTATCTGGTAAAAGAAAAGAGCCAACCAGAAAAAGGGGATTATATGCAGATAGGAGCTGATTATTATTCAATCGTTCCAGATCCGAATACGATTTATTATCTCTATAACAGCATTAAGTTGTTTTATGAAAATGGAGGAGGAGATGCCTATATCGTATCTGTTGGACCTTATGGAGCATCATCAGGGAAACCGATGATTCCAGGAAATCAAATTATTAACCCCAATGTACAATTGAATGATTTGATGGGAGGGTTGACCTTATTAAAAAATGAGGAAGAGCCTACCATGTATATCTGTCCAGAAGCGACTTTACTTCCTGTTGCTGCAAATGGAACATTGATGCAAGAAATGCTTTTACAAAACGATGAAATGGGAACAGCTGTTAGCATTTTTGACATAATTGGGGGAAGGAATCCGGACCCAATCATGTACACCAACGATATCGAAACATTTCGAAACAATACAGGAGCAAACGGATTAAAATATGGAACTGCATATTATCCATTTATTGGAACTACAATTATGCAGAATTCTGATATTGATTATACCAACTTATTTGGAGGCGATACCAAGCAATTGGAAGCCTTATTGAATCCAGCAGATACTCCAAATTCTACTGCAGCAAAAATCTTGAGTAACCTAGATACTCTAACAGTAAGTCAAAATCAAGCGGCTTTAATTAATGCCAGTAAAACCTATGGTTTAATGATTAAGCACATATTATCGGATGCTAATATGTTGCCAGCTAGTGGTGGAATGGCAGGTGTAATTACGGTTACAGATAATGAAGTAGGTCCGTGGCAAGCCCCAGCTAATACCTCTATCGTTGGGGCTGCTAGATTGCCTATTCGATTATCGAGTAGTCAGCAAGAAAACTTAAATGTAGATGCTGTATCGGGGAAATCCATTAATGCCATTCGATTTTTTAATGAATTAGGAATATTAATATGGGGAGCAAGAACATTAGATGGAAATAGTTTAGACTGGAGGTATCTTCCAGTAAGACGAACGATAACATTCTTAGAGCAATCTTGTAAGCTTGCTGCTCATGCATATATATTTGAACCAAATGATGCAAATACATGGAAAGGTGTTATTGCAATGATATCTAGTTTTCTAACTGATGTTTGGAAAGAAGGTGGATTACAAGGAGCTAGTGCTGCTGCTGCTTTTCAAGTCCAATGTGGATTAGGAACAACCATGACACCAGAAGATATTTTGAATGGATTTATGAAGGTAATAGTTAAAGTGGCTGTTGTTCATCCAGCAGAATTTATTGTGATCACATTCGAACAAGAAATGGCTAAGTATAATTAACAAAAATGAAGAAAAACACTTTGGATAACAATGTATAAAAACATATGGTTTTTGTGCTAACTTCAAAGTTCTGTGTTTATTTATATAGTCCACTAAATATAAAATTTGACATTTATAAAAGAAAAGATAAAAGCAAATATTTATATTTAGCTAAGTAATAAACTCGAAATGTAATGCTTATTAACTACCCTACATTTCTTATACTGAACCGTTAGAGAAACTCATAAAAAAGCCTCACAATTATTTGTGAGGCTCTATTTGTTTACTAAATATATTTTCTATTCTAAGAAGCTTTTAAAACTTCTTGAACTTTATCTGCAGCTTCTTGAAATTCTGTAGCAGAAATAATTTCCATTCCAGAATTGTCTATTAATTGTTTTGCTTCTACAGCATTTGTACCTTGTAATCTACAAATAATTGGTACAGTAATTTTATCTCCCATACTTTTGTATGCATCTACAACACCTTGTGCAACTCTGTCACAACGTACAATACCACCAAAAATATTAACTAAAATTGCTTTTACATTAGGGTCTTTTAAAATAATACCAAAAGCAGTTTCTACTCTTGCAGCATCTGCAGTACCCCCAACATCTAAAAAGTTAGCAGGCTCTCCTCCAGATTCTTTAATTAAATCCATAGTTCCCATTGCTAAACCAGCACCATTTACCATACAACCAACGTTTCCGTCTAAATCTACATAGTTTAAACCAGCTTCTTTAGCTTCAACCTCAATTGGGTTTTCTTCTCTTAAATCACGCATTGCTGCATAATCTTTATGTCTATACAATGCGTTTTCATCTAAAGAAACCTTAGCATCAACTGCCATAATTTTAGAATCAGATGTTTTTAAAACAGGATTGATTTCAAACATAGCTGAATCAGATTTAATATATGCTGTATATAAAGCAGTAACAAACTTTGTCATTTCTTTAAATGCAACACCAGATAAACCTAAGTTAAAAGCTACTTTTCTTGCTTGAAAAGGCATTAAACCTAATAAAGGATCAATTTCTTCAGTAAAAATTAAATGTGGAGTTTCTTCAGCAACAGTTTCAATATCCATTCCACCTTCAGTAGAATACATAATCATATTTTTTCCTGTAGCTCTGTTTAATAAAACAGACATATAATACTCATCTGGTTCAGAATCACCAGGATAATATACGTCTTCACAAATTAAAACCTGATTCACTAACTTCCCTTCTGCAGAAGTTTGTGGTGTAATTAACATCATTCCTAAAATATCATCAGAAATACTTTTTACATCATCTAAGTTTTTGGCAAGTTTAACACCACCACCTTTTCCACGACCACCTGCGTGTACTTGTGCTTTAATTACGTGCCAACCTGTTCCAGTTTCTTCTGTAAGTTTTTTTGCAGCATCAACTGCCTCAGTAGGAGTACTTGCAACAATTCCTCGTTGAATTCTAACTCCGAAACTGTTTAAAATTTCTTTTCCTTGATATTCGTGTAAGTTCATTTGTAAATGTTTATTAGCGGATTCAAAAATACGAATTCAATTTAAAAACCTTGCATAGTTTTCACTAAAAAATTAATAACCTTGAATTATTCGAAATTTTCATTAAGAAATATTTAACATTCTTAGAGTGTAACACTTTCGTTTTTACAATGTCTTTCTTAAGAATTAACACGATTTTAAGAATTAACACTAAAAAGTATAAATACTTTAGTATCGTGTTTACACATAATCAACCAAAAATTATATGTTAAAAAAACTCTCTTTATTACTTTTTGTTGTATTTATTACTCTGCAACTCTCTGCACAAAACAAAGAAAATCGGAAAACAATTAAAACCAATAGAATTAAAAAAGCTCCAAAAATTGATGGAGTTTTAAATGATAATGCCTGGAAAAATGCAGAGTTATGTACAGATTTTGTTATTTTAAGACCAGATAATGGCAAACCAGTATCAGCAGAATACCAAACAACAGTTAAAATTGTTTATGATGATGATGCAATTTACATTTCTGCACAAATGAACGATCCAGACCCTGAAGGTATTCCACAAGAATTTGCCACTAGAGATAATTTTAGTATTGCAGATTTCTTTTTAGTTACCATAAACCCTAATGACGATGGTCAAAACCCTTTTGAGTTTATCGTACAAGCTACAGGAAACCAAGGTGATGCTAAAGTTTCTAATGGAAATGAGGATTTTAATTGGAGTGCAGTTTGGAAAAGTGCAACACAGATTACTGACAAAGGTTGGAATGTAGAAATGGAAATTCCTTACAGAGCATTACGTTTTGCTAATGAACCTATACAATCTTGGGGATTTAATTTTCATAGAAGATTAGAAAAATTAAACCAGCAACATACTTGGACACATATTGACAATTCTGTTGGAAGATGGACCCAATATGATGGATTAGTTACTGATTTTAAAGATATAAAAACATCAACTCGATTAAATCTTTATCCATATGCTTCAACCACTGTAAGTACTTTTGAAGGAATTTCTGATTTTGATTGGAGTGTTGGTATGGATATTAAATATGGTTTATCAGAAAATTTTACTTTAGACGCAACATTAATTCCAGATTTTAGTCAAGTTGGTTTTGATAATGTAGAATTAAACCTTGGCCCATTTGAGCAACAATTTTCTGAACAACGTCAATTTTTTACAGAAGGTACAGAACTTTTTAATATAGCTAACTTATTTTATTCTAGAAGAATTGGTAGTTATCCTATTGATCAATTTGATGTTTATGGAAGTTTAGCTACAAATGAAGAAGTAATTGATTATCCTAGTAAAGTAACCATGTTAAATGCTGTAAAAATATCTGGAAGAACAAAAGGCGGATTAGGAATTGGTTTTTTTAATGCTATTACAGAAAAAACCGAAGCTACTATTAAAAACACAAATACAAACGAAACTAGAAAAGAAGTTATAGCCCCTTTTACAAACTACAACATATTAGTTTTAGACCAACAATTTAATCAAAATTCAACAATATCATTTATTAACACAAATGTTACTAGAGATGGGCGTTTTAGAGATGCTAATGTTACTGCTCTAGATTGGCATATAGAAACTAAAGACAGTAGATATAATGCAGATGGCTCAGTAAAAATGAGTTCTATTTCTGATGATATTAACAATAACGGTACAGGATATTATTTTGATAATAGCTTTGGTTACAATTCTGGACATTGGAACTGGGAAATAGGTTATAATTTTGAAAATAAAGATTTTAATCCAAATGATTTAGGTATTCTTTTTAGTAATAATCAGCAAACAATTTATGGTAGCGCAGGATGGAGAACCTTACAACCTACAAAAAAATTTAACTCCTACGATTTTTATTTTTATAACAATGCAGAATTTCAACATTTTTCTGGAATTTATACAGGATATCAAGCTAGTTTTGGCGCAAGTGCACAAACAAGAAATCGTTTCTATTTTGGAGGTAATTTAAATTACAAAACAGAAAACAAAGATTTTTTTGAACCTAGACAAGGTACAACTAGTGGAATTTATTTTTTACAACCAGAAAGAAAAAATATAAATGCTTGGATATCTACAAATTCACAGAAAAAATTTCAAGTAAATGCAGATGTGTGGTATACAGGGTATTCTAATAACCCAAAAGTAGGTTATGGTTTTAGTGTTGCACCACGCTACAGATTTACTAATCAATTTTCTTTACAATACAGTTTAAACTACAATCAGTTTTATGACGACCAAGGTTATGTGTATGATGATCTTGATAACCCTGATGATGATATTATTTTTGGGTTTAGAGATCGTAAAAATTATACAAATTCTATTTCAGGTAAATATAGTTTTAGCACAAACTCTTCTTTATCTTTAAGTTTTAGACATTACTGGAGTGCAGTTAACTATAATGGATATTATAATTTAACAACAGATGGAGGCTTAATTGAAAACAACACTTATGAAGATGAAAATGTAAACTTTAATAGCTGGAATTTAGACTTAAACTACATTTGGCAATTTGCTCCTGGAAGTCAATTAATTGCTTTTTATAGAAACTCAATATTTAACGAAGACACCAATGCTAATTTAAATTTTTCTGAAAACTTAGATAATTTGTTTAATCAATCTCAAAAACACACCTTTTCTGTAAGACTTGTTTACTTTATAGATTACAATAAACTTAAAAATATTTTCTAGTTTGATATCTTGATACCATTAGTTCATTAGAAATCAGAAAAGCTTCATCGTTTTTCTGATTTCTTTTTTATACATTCGTTACAAAGTTTTCAAGTATGATAATAGGTAAAAACATTCACAAATATTATGGGGATGTAGAAGTTTTAAAAGGGGTTGATTTACACATCAAAAAAGGTGAAATAGTTGCTATTGTTGGTCCGTCTGGCGCAGGAAAAACAACTTTACTTCAGCTTTTAGGTACTTTAGATAAACCCTTAAAAGAACAAAACTTCGAACTAAAACTAAACAATACTTCGTTAAAAGATTTAAATGACAAAGAATTATCATCGTTTAGAAATGAACATATTGGTTTTATCTTTCAGTTTCATCAACTTTTACCAGAATTCACAGCATTAGAAAACGTTTGTATTCCTGCTTTTATCGCTAAAAAACCGAAGCAAGAAACAGAAAAAAGAGCAAAAGATTTATTAGAATTTTTAGGATTATCTCATAGAATTAATCATAAACCAAATGAATTATCTGGAGGAGAACAACAAAGAGTGGCAGTTGCTAGAGCTTTAATTAACAATCCTTCTGTTATTTTAGCAGATGAACCAAGTGGAAATCTTGATAGTGAGTCTGCAAAAAATTTACATAAATTATTTTTTAAACTTCGTGATGAGTTTGGACAAACCTTTGTAATCATTACTCATAATGAAGAATTGGCAAATATGGCAGATAGAAAATTAACCATGAAAGATGGAAAAATAATTTAATGTGTAACATTTTTTGTTTTACTACAACTAATGAATAAACATTATCATGAAAGAAACTTTCCTAAACTTAGTAACTTATTTAAAAAATCCTATTCTCGAAAAGGATACAAATACAGATTTAAAATATCGTTTTAAAGTATTTTTTCATATTCTTATTATTTCAGTTTTAACAGGGGTAATCATCTCTCCTATTTTTGCTCTTATCCATGAGATGCAATGGGTAAATATGGAAAATCATAAAGTAGAAGACATGTTTAAAGACATGGGAATATTGCAAATGATCTTATTAGGAGCAATTATAATTCCTATAATTGAAGAAGCTATATTTAGAGGACCATTAACAGCATTTAAAAAACCAAAAACTTTTAAGTTTGGGTTTTACTTTTTTGCTATCATTTTTGGATTTGTTCATATTTCTAATTTTGAACTATCTACAAGTGTTATCTTATTATCTCCAATCTTAGTTTTACCACAATTACTTTTAGGAGGGTATTTTGGTTATATTAGAATACGTTTTGGCTTACAATGGTCTATGTTAATGCATGGAACTTATAATTGTATTTTTATATTATTAGGAACATTATCTGAATTTTAAAATGAAAAAATCTGAATTAAAAGAGTTTTTAGACGAAAAAGTCGTTGAATACAACACCCCTAAGTTTATTGAATCTGATCCTATTCAAATACCTCATTTATTCACAAAAAAAGAAGATATTGAAATTGCAGCATTCTTAACAGCTACCATTTCTTGGGGAAATAGAAAGATGATTATTAAAAATGCTTTTAAAATGATGGAGCTTTTAGATAATTCTCCACACGATTTTATAATAAATCACCAAGAAAACGATTTAAAATCCTTAGACGGTTTTGTTCACAGAACTTTTAACGCAATAGATTTACAACAATTTATAAAATCTTTAAAACACATCTATAGCCAACATAAAGGGTTAGAAAACGTACTTTCTATTAAAAATGAAGGTGATACATACAAAGAAGCAATTCATTACTTAAAACAAGTGTTTTTTGATATTCCTCATCAACAAAGAACACAAAAACATATTTCTGATCCTTTAAAAAATTCTGCAGCAAAAAGAATAAACATGTTTTTACGTTGGATGGTTAGAAATGATAATGCAGGAGTAGATTTTGGCCTTTGGAAAACTCACAAACCATCTTATTTATCTTGCCCTTTAGATGTACATTCTGGAAACGTTGCTAGAAAATTAAAACTACTTTTAAGGAAACAAAACGACTGGAAAGCGCTTTCTGAATTAGATAAAAATTTAAGAAGTTTAGATAAAAACGACCCTGTAAAATATGATTTTGCTCTATTTGGATTAGGTGTTTTTGAAAAGTTTTAATTAATAATTAACAACTTCTTTACTCTTTGTATTTTTTATAATAAATTAGGCTTTTGTAAATTATGTAAGTAAAAAATGCAATTTAAAAACCCAGAAGTATTATACTTTTTAGCACTGTTAATTATACCTATTTTGGTACATCTTTTTCAGTTACAAAAATTTGTAAAAGTCCCTTTTACAAATGTTGCCTTTTTACAAAAAATAGTACAGCAAAATCGTAAAAGTTTTCGCCTAAAAAAATGGTTAATTTTAACCACTAGATTGCTACTTATTTTTGCGATAGTTTTTGCTTTCTCACAACCATATTTTAGTAATAATAAATCGAATACAAAACAGCATAACTTTATCTATTTAGACAATTCTTTAAGTACAAACACTAAAGGAAAAAAAGGAAATTTATTACAAATTTCTGCTAAAGAAATTATAGAAAATGTTTCAATAAAAGATGTATATTCGCTGCAAACAAATTCTAATTTTTACGATAACATTTCGAAAAATGAATTAAAAAATATTCTTCTAAACATTAAAGAAACTTCTAAAAAAATAAAATTACCTTCTGTTTTACTCAAATTTAAACAAAAAACACAAAGTCAAAGAAATACTTCAAATAAAGTTTTTTTAATATCTGATTTTCAGAACAATTATGTAAATAAGTTTACAAATGTAACACCTGCTTTTTCTGCAATAAAGTTAGAACCCTCAATAAAAAACAACCTCTCAATAGACAGTGTTTATATAAACAACAATAATACTTCTAATTTTACATTAAACGTTGTAATTAAAAACCAAGGTAAAGAAAAAAACAGCATTCCAATTGCAGTTTACAACAACTCAAAACTTATTAGCAAACTTTCCTCCTCTTTCGAAAAAAACACTCAAAAAACAATTCCATTTAAAATTCAAAACCAACAAGAGTTTAACGGAAAAATAGAGATAACTTTTAGCGATACTTTTTCATTTGATAACTCGTTTTATTTCACTCTAAAAAACAATCAAAAAATTAATATTTTATCCATAGGAAATAATACAAATTTCTTATCAAAAATATACAATAAAGAAGAATTTAATTTAACGAAATCTACAGTTCATAACACAAACTATAATTCGATTTTAAAACAGCAATTAATCATACTAAATGAAGTTAAAAATATTCCAGAAATATTAGCAAATAAAATTATTGAATTTTCTAAAAATGGTGGAAACCTAGTTATTATTCCGAATGAAAATTTGAATTTAATTTCTTACAATTCTTTATTCAAAAAATTAAATGCAGGAAAAATTCTACCTAAAAAAATCGACTCATTAAAAATTACAAATATTAATTACAAACATCCATTTTTTCAAAATGTGTTTTCTAAAAAAGTAACCAATTTTCAATATCCAATAGTTCAAAGTCATTTCCCTATTTTATCAAAAAAAGTTAGTAAAATTATTTCTTTTGAGAACAACACTCCTTTTATATCTAAAATTAAGAATAATAGGAGCACTATTTATTGGATCGCAAGCTCTTTAAACAGAAAAAACAGTAACTTCATTAAATCACCCTTAATAGTACCCGTTTTTTATAATTTTGGAAAATTAAGTTTTAAAAACACGCAACTATTCTACAGAATTAACAAAGAAAACAAAATTGATATTGAAACAATTACTAAAAATGATAAAGTATTAAGAATAACAAACGCAGAAAACTCTTTTATTCCTTTACAACAGAAATACCAAAACAAAATAACGATTACAACCAAAAATCAACCTTTAAAGAATGGTATTTACCATGTTTTAAAAGACAATGACACTATTCAAAATTTAGCATTTAACTACCCAAAAAGTGAAAGTTTGTTAAATTATTTGAATATCAATGAATTAAAAAAACGAAACAAAGACATAACAGTTTCAACATCAATTAAAGATGTATTTGAAAAAGTTAATAAAAAAAATGAAGTTCATTGGCTTTGGAAATGGTTTTTAGCGTTAGCAATTGTATCTTTGTTCTTAGAAATTTTGATATTAAAATTCTATAAACCATGACTACGCTTATAAAATCGGCAACGATTATAGACACTTCAAGCCCATATCATAATCAACAAAAAGACATATTAATTACTAACGGAATCATTGATAAAATTGAAGATTCTATAACAGGCAAAGAAAATTATCAAATTGTATCGCTAGATAATTTACATATTTCTTGTGGTTGGTTTGACACAAGTGTTTCTTTTGGTGAACCAGGTTTTGAAGAAAGAGAAAACATTAAAAACGGATTAGAAACTGCTGCAAAAAGTGGTTTTACTACTGTAGCTGTTAACGCAAATTCACACCCAATAGTTGACAACAAAGCTGCTGTTGAATATTTATTTCATAAGGCAAATGGTTTTGCAACAAACCTATACCCTATTGCTGCTTTAACACAAGGTAGTAAAGGTGTTGAAATGGCAGAATTGTATGACATGCAACTATCGGGCGCAATTGCTTTTGGAGACTACATGAAACCAATTGCTAATGACAATTTAATGAAAATTGCACTTTTGTACGCCCAAAATTTTGATGGTTTGGTTTTTAGTTTTCCTAAAAACAACTCTATTGCTGGAGAAGGAATTGCAAACGAAGGAATTAATAGCACAAAGCTAGGCCTTAAAGGAATTCCTGCTTTAGCAGAACATATTCAAATTGCTAGAGATTTATTTTTACTTGAATATACAGCAGGAAAATTACACATACCAACTATTTCTACCTCTAAGTCTGTAGATTTAATTAAAGAAGCAAAAAAGAAAGGACTGCAAGTTACCTGTAGCGTTTCTGTTCATCATTTAACTTTATCCGATGATGAATTACATGGTTTTGACAGCAATTACAAAGTAAACCCACCTTTACGAACATTAAAAGATGTAGAAGCCTTACAAAAAGGTATAAAATCTGGCGTGATTGACATTATTACTTCAGACCACAACCCTATTGATATTGAACATAAAAAACTAGAGTTTAGTGAAGCTAAAGACGGGACTATAGGCTTAGAAAGTGCTTTTGGAGCAATTAATTCTGTTTTAAAATTAGATGATTTTATTGAAAATATTACCACAAAACCAAAAGCTCTTTTTGGGCTAAAAAATTATTCTATAAAAGAAAACAATAAAGCAGAAATTACTTTATTTAATCCTGAAAATAAATACATTTTTTCGATGAATAATATTTTATCAACCTCTAAAAATAGCGCATTTTTAAACAAAGAACTAAAAGGAAAAGCATACGGAATTTATAACAACAACCAACTAATATTAAATTAAAAACATGGAAAACCAAACAGTTAATGAAGGAAAAACTATGGCAATTATTAGCTATATTACAGTAATTGGAACTATTATTGCTTTTTTTATGAACAATAGCAATAAAAACTCATTTGCAAGTTTTCACATCAGACAAATGCTTGGAATTGTTCTTTTAGGTTTAATTAATAAATATGCAATTGCAAACCTTTTAGGAGGAACAGTTTTTTGGATTGTATTTGCTGTAGTTGTTGTTTTTTGGTTTATTGGATTCATAGGAGCTGTTAAAGGTGAAGAAAAAAGCATTCCATTTATTGGTGATCAATTTCAAACTTGGTTTAAAAACATTTAGTCCTAATACAACAACACATTTTAAAATATGAGTGATTTACATTACCTAGTAAGAGAACCTAAAAAAGCATCAGAAAATCCACCTTTATTGGTTTTATTACATGGTTATGGAAGTAATGAAAAAGACTTATTTTCTTTTGCTGAAGAATTACCTGACGATTTTTTAATTATTAGCGCACAAGCTCCTTATTCTTTAGGATTTGGAAGTCATGCTTGGTACGCCATTAATTTTGATGAAATCAATGGTAAATTTTCTGATTTAGAACAAGCAAAAGATTCTATAGATAAAATTGCTGTTTTTATTGACGAAATAAAAACTAAATACAACACAGACCAAGACAAAACTTTTTTATTAGGTTTTAGTCAAGGTGCAATTTTAAGCTATTCTTTAAGCTTTTTCTACCCAAATAAAGTGCAAAATGTAATTGCTTTAAGTGGGTATATTAATGATGAATTATTACCAGAAAATATTTCTACAGATATTACAACAAACTACTACTCTTCTCACGGAACAGTAGATCAAGTTTTACCTATAGAATGGGCAAGAAAAAGCAAACCTTTTTTAGACAACCTAGGCTTTAATAGTGTTTATTCTGAATACCCTGTTGGACATGGAGTTGCTCCACAAAACTTTTTTAGTTTTAAGAATTGGATCGAAGACAGACTTTAAGTCACAAACTAGATGTGTATTTAGACTAAATTAACTTTTATTTACACCGTAAAATAAAAACAACATTTCTTAAAAAATTAGTTTGGCATCCAGCATACAGCTTAACATCAAAAATAAACTTATCATATTTAATTTCCACTTCACATATGAAAAAAGTATAGTTTAAGCCTCAAACTACAATATATTCCAGAAAAGCACTTACAAAAAAAAGTCAGAATATTTTATACAGAAAACACAGAACTAATCTAAAATTCATAAATTATTTAAAGAAGTTCACTTGATAAAAGAGAGCTAAAAGTAAGAAGTATTAAAAAAGTTAAAACTGATAAACCAAACCTGCTGTTAAGCTTGCAGAAAACAACTTATAATGATCCGAATTAAAAACAACATCTACATACGTACTACCAAAATCAAACTCCGAATTTACACTTACAAACATTTTTTTTGAAATTTTAATATTTACCCCTAACCCTGTAAGAATATTCCAATTAGAATTGCTTGATCCAAGAACAACTTCTTTCAAATTTGAATAACCAACACCTAAAGATAGTTTTGGCCTTAACACCCCTTTACTTTTAATATAATGTAATTCTAGTGGTATTTGTAGCGCAAATTCATCCTCCTCTCCAAACCCACTCCTACTCTTATAATATTCTATTTTTGAAATCGACAGACCTGTTTTAAAATACCAGTCATCACCTAATTTAGGAATTGAAAAATAAATCAAAGCATCTGTTGTAAAAAAATGTTTTTTTGTTAAATTAAATCCATCTATAATTACATTAGAATAACTTTTTAACCCAAAACGCAACTCTGTTAAAATTTTTATTTTCCTTGGTTCACTTTCATAAATTATACATTTTTCTGTATCACAAACTCTATTATGATACGTTTTTGCTAATTTTATTAAATTATTTCGCCTGGGTTCTTGTATAGCATTTATCTTACTTCGCATGCTAGGAGCATCAGAAGTAAATATATTTAAAACAGCTACATGGTTATTTAAACTTTTTAAGTAATCTTTACCATCTATTACAACCTCTTTTTCAATATATGTGATTTCCCTTAGAGAATATTCATCATTACTAACAAAATAACGAGGTTTACCAAGAATTTCGGAAAAAGTAAACACATCTAATTTTCCTTTAATTAAAACCTCTAAAAAAACTTTTTTCTGATCTATTTCTTTAGATATAAATAATCTATCATCTTTAAATCTATACACCTCAATTTCAAAAGGAGCGTATTCCTTTATCTCACTCCCCTTTTTAAACCTACATATATCAGATAAACTTTTATCATTTCTGTAGTCAATTTCACCATAAAGAGTATCTTTATCTTTCACTATATACCCCTTTTTATAGTTGGTTTGAGAAAAAGTAAACATTGATGAGATAATAATTAAATAAAAACTGAAGACAAACTTATTTTTCATTTTTTTTATACGAATATAGATGTTTTTTGTATGCTTAACCAATATTAATTAACTTATTCGCTTAACTTACAACTACATGTTACTGCTCTTAAAATTCATACAGATTACAATTTATCAGATTGCAAACTGAACATTCAATTATAAATAATTAGGTGTAGTTGTTTATTTTTCATAAAAACAAAAAATTTATACATTTTACAAATAAAAAAAGCACCCAAATTGGATGCTTTTTTTATTATACAATATTACCTCTATTTATTCAAATACATTTTACGTCTTGAATATAGATCGTAAAATTCATCATCTTTTAAACTATCTATAAACAAAATACTTTCTCCTGTAGATTTCATTTCTGGTCCTAGTTTCTTATTTACATTCGGAAACTTGTTGAAAGAGAAAACAGGTTGTTTAATTGCATACCCTTCTAATTGTGGATTAAAATTAAAATCTGTCACTTTCTTTTCTCCTAACATTACTTTTGTTGCATAATTAACATAAGGCTCTTTGTATGCTTTTGCAATAAAAGGCACAGTTCTAGATGCTCTTGGATTTGCTTCAATAATATAAACGATATCATCTTTAACCGCAAACTGAATATTAATTAAACCAACAGTTTTTAACTCTCTTGCAATTGTATGCGTATGATCTTTAATCTGTTGCATTACAAATTCACCTAAATTAAAGGCTGGTAAAGTTGCATTAGAATCTCCAGAGTGAATTCCACAAGGCTCAATATGTTCCATAATTCCAATGATATATACATTACCATCAGCATCACAAATTGCATCTGCTTCTGCTTCGATTGCACCATCTAAATAATGATCTAACAATAATTTATTACCAGGCATTCTACCTAATAAATCAACTACATGCTTAATTAACTCCTCTTTATTGATAACAATTTTCATTCCTTGTCCACCTAAAACATATGAAGGACGAACCAAAATTGGAAAATCTAATTGATCTGCTAAAACCAAAGCTTCATCTGCTGTTTCAGCAATTCCAAATTCTGGATAAGGTATTTTATTTTCTTTTAACATTGCAGAGAATCTTCCTCTATCTTCAGCTATATCTAAAGCTTCAAAAGAAGTACCAATAATTTTAATTCCGTAATTGGTTAATTTTTCAGCTAACTTCAAAGCAGTTTGCCCACCTAACTGAACAATAACTCCTTCTGGTTTTTCATGACGAATAATATCATAAATATGTTCCCAAAAAACAGGTTCAAAATATAATTTATCTGCAGTATCAAAATCTGTAGAAA
>NZ_JBDVJE010000062.1:0-1982 GCF_039939415.1 Polaribacter sp. | reverse complement strand
AAATATATTGGCTTTTCGTTTGACTTACTACAAGATAAAACTAAAAAAGAAATTACTAAAAGATAGAAATGCTTATTCATTTATAAATTATTTATTTGATATATTGAGTTTGATTTACTTGAAAATTAAACAGTATTCTCTATTTCAAAATTATAATAAAAGTAAGAAACTGCTTTATCATAAAGGGGGTTAAAATGTTGCATCTTTAGTAAATTCTTTTCTAGTTAAGACAATAAGAGATTTTTATTACTAAAAATTGAAACTTTTCTAAATGTAAAGCATACAAATGTCTTTATTTATGGTAAATAATAAATCAATTTAAATAATAATATTGCACATATAAAAGACTTATAGTAATATTATACTACTAAGACTAATTTAGATTGCTCACTTTTTTAAACAATAGATTACTTTACAAAAACTACAAAAAGATAAAAGGTATGTTTAGATATTATAAATTGATAAAAATTACGTTTATAACTTTTACTGTGCTTCTAATTAGCTATTCTTGTAAAAAAAACAACTCTCATTATAGTGCTTTAGAAAAGAAAACTGAAACTCAAAATTCATCGCTTAAAAAACCAAATATCATTGTTATACTTATTGATGATGCTGGTTATGTAGATTTTGGTTTTATGGGATCTAAAGATTTAGAAACTCCAGAAATTGATAAACTGGCAAAAAATGGCGTTGTATTTACGGATGCTCATGTAACAGCAACGGTTTGCGCGCCTTCTAGAGCAGGAATAATGACTGGAAAACACCAACAAAGCTTTGGCTTTGAAGCAAATGCAACTGGTTATGGAGATAGTGGAGATATTGGTTTAGCAGATAAAGTTGTTACAATTGCAGATGTCTTTCAGAAAAATGAATACAAAACAATTGCCTTAGGTAAATGGCATTTAGGAGGTACAGAAACAGATCATCCTAACAAAAGAGGTTTTGATGAATTTTATGGATTTTTAGCTGGAGCAAGATCTTATTTCCCTTTAAAAAAACCATCAAAAAATCATATGTTGCAACATAATGGAGAAAGAGTACAATTTGATGGATATTTAACAGATGTTTTAGGAGATTATTCTGTAAAATTTGTAGAACAAAACAAAAACACACCTTTCTTTATGTATTTAGCATACAATGCAGTTCACACGCCTATGCATGCAAAAAAGGAACATTTAGAAAAATATAAAAATCATTCTAGGCAAAAATTAGCTGCCATGACTTGGTCTTTAGATGAAAACATTGGTAAACTGACAAAAAAACTAGAAGAATTAAAACTGCTTGACAATACACTTATTTATTTCTTGAGTGATAATGGTGGCGCAAAAACAAACACCTCTAAAAACGGGCATTTAAAGGGTTGGAAAGGTAATAAGTTTGAAGGTGGACATAGAGTTCCTTTTGTAATGAGTTGGCCAAATAGAATTAAACCAAACACAACTTTTAATGGATTAACATCTTCTTTTGATATTTTTGCTACCTCAATAGCTGCAGCAAATATACCTGTAACAAAAAATTTAGAACTAGAAGGTGTAAACTTAATCCCTTTTTTAAAGGGGGAAAAAACAGGAAATCCTCATGAAAACTTATATTGGAGAAAGTTAGAAGAATCTGCTACGCGTCATCAAAATTTTAAATTGATAAAGTTGAAAAACTTTGGACATGTTTTATATGATTTATCTACAGATATTGGAGAAACAAAAGACTTATCAAACACAGAACCTGAAACATTAAAATTATTAGAGGAGAATCTTTCTAATTGGGAAACAAAAATAATGGAACCACTTTGGCAAGAAGAAAAAGAATGGATGGATGTTACCTATCATATTCACCAAAGGTTGATGAAGAATAAAAAAGCACAATACACTACTCCATCACAGCGAAACAAAGTTTTAAAAAATATAAAATAGGTTTGTCGTTTTTTTTTATAGAGGATAATTATTTTTTCTAAGAATTTTTTATTGATATAAGATAAATTCTAA
>NZ_JBDVJE010000061.1:0-9115 GCF_039939415.1 Polaribacter sp. | reverse complement strand
CATTTAAAGCAATAAAACGATTGCTTCTAAATGTTCTAACCCATCCTTTTAGTTGTACTTCTTGTAGTAATAATCCTTCCGACTTTAAAAGTTCGGCAACGCTTTTGTTGATCATATTCTTATAATATTGATATAAATATATGTTATAATTAAAAAGTAAAGATACTTTTTTGAGATAAGAATAACAATGATATTTTTAAGTAGTTTGCTATCAAAAAAGAGGTGAAAACACCTGATTTATTTTGGCCTAAATTTTTTACTTTTGAATTGTTGAAGATCTCTAAAAACATTTGAATTAATTGCTATGATTTCTAAAACAAATTTTTTGATTTTTTGTTAGTCTAAAAATCGGGTGTTATACGATAACACTCGATTTTTAATTTTAATAAATTATAGGTTGCAAAAAATTATTTTTCCATATCATTATTACCATCCTTTGGAGGGAAAATTTTGATTGCAGGTTCTTTAAATACTTTTTTATTGGCTATTTTCTTTTCAAAAGTTAGAAGTAAAGAAGGTAGTAATAACAAGTTAGAAACCATTGCTAATAATAATGTAATAGAAACTAAACCGCCTAAAGCAATTGTGCCTCCAAAACTAGAAAGAGTAAAAGTTAAAAAGCCAAAAAACAATACAATAGATGTATAGAACATGCTAACACCAGTTTCTCGTAAAGCAGCATAAACAGATTGTTTTACACGCCATTTATTTGATATTAATTCTTGTCTATATTTTGCTAAAAAATGAATGGTATCATCTACAGAAATACCAAAAGCAATGCTAAATACTAAAATTGTAGATGGTTTAATGGGGATGTCTAAAAAACCCATTAATCCTGCAGTAATTAATAAAGGTAAAATATTTGGTATTAAAGATATAAAGATCATTTGTGGAGACCTAAACATCCACGCCATAAAAATGGCAATTAAGAAAATTGCTAGTGATAATGAAATGACTAAATTTTTAATTAAATAATTAGTCCCTTTTATAAAAACCAACGCTTTTCCTGTTAATGAAACATTATATTTGTCTGAAGGAAATTGTTTTGAAATAACAGTTTTTAAGCGATCTTGAATAACACTCATCTTTTCTGTACCAATGTCTTTCATAAAAGTTGTTATTCTTGCATAACGACCTGTAGAATCTACAAAATTTTTAAGCATACCAGCATCACTATTAGAATTTTTGGCGTAAGCAAAAATGTAACCTTGTTCTTGACTTGTAGGTAATTGATAATATTTTGGATTACCTTTGTAATAGGCTTGTTTTGTGTATTTTACTAAATTGGTAACTGAAACTGGTTTAGATAATTCAGGAAAAGTTTCTATAACTTCATTTATCTTTTCCATTTTCTTAAGAGTAGATAGTTTCATAACACCTTTTTCCTTTTTGGTGTCTACTAATATTTCTAATGGCATAATACCACCAAATTCTTTTTCAAAGAATTTAATGTCTTTGTAAAACTCCAAGCTTTTAGGCATATCTTCTATAATACTACCAGAAACTTTAATTTGATACACGCCAATAATTCCTCCAATAATAACAATTACTGTAGCAAAATAGATGGTAATTCTTCTATTTCTAACCATTTTTTCCATCCAATCTACTACATTTTCAATCCATCTTTTTTCAAGATGATTTAAATGCTTCTTTTTAGGAAGTGGCATAAAACTATATAAAATAGGAATAATTAATAATGCCAGTATAAAAATACTAATGATATTTACAGAAGCTAAAATTCCGAATTCACGAAGCAAACTACTTTTTACAAAAACAAAAGTTGCAAAACCAGATGCAGTTGTAATATTGGTCATTAATGTTGCGTTACCAATTTTAGCAATAACACGTTGTAAAGCTTTAGCTTGTTGCCCGTGTTTTTTTATTTCTTGCTGATATTTGTTGATTAAGAAAACAGCATTAGGAACACCAATTACAATAATTAACGGAGGAATTAATGCAGATAATACTGTAATTTCATAACGAAATAAACCAATAAATCCAAAAGCCCAAATAACACCAATCATAACAACCAAAAGTGTAATAAATGTTGCTCTAAAAGAACGAAAGAAAAAGAAGAAAATTAAAGCAGTAATACCTAAAGCTCCTAACACAAAAAGCAGAATTTCATCTTGTATGTTTTGAGCATTTAAAGTTCTAATATAGGGCATACCAGAAATACGGATATCAACATCATTCTCTTTTTCAAAATTTTCAATTGTTGGTATTAGGGTGTTAAAAATAAAATCTCTACGTTGTGGCGTATTTATGATGTCTTTTTTTATATAAATAGCCGTTTGAAGTGTACCTGTTTCTTTATTAAAAAGTAAATTATCATAAAAAGGGAGTTTCTCAAAAAGTTGTCTTTTTATGGCATTAACTTCTTCTGTTGTTTTAGGCTTCTTCTTGTATAAGGCTTCTAAAACAAATTTTCTATTTTTTCTATCTGCTTTTAATTTCTGAATATCAGCTATAGAAAGTGTAAAATCTGTTTCATCTAAACTATCGAATTTCTTTACTAAATTATTCCAAGCATTAAATTTTTTAGGAGTAAAAACAGTTGAATCTTTAATTCCCAGAATTACTAAGTTGCCTTCTTCTCCAAATATTTTTAAGAATTGGTTGTATTGTAAATTAGCCTCGTGATCTTCTGGCAAAAGGTTTGCTTCTGTATACGAGAATTTCATATACTTCATTTGTGAGGCCAATAAACCTGTTATAATGGCAATAATAATTAAAACCAAATAACGGTTTCTTAAGATTAGGCCAGCAACTTTTGTCCAAAAATTCATTTAAAAAAATTTACGTAAAGGTAGTTAATTTGTATAGTTATCGTAAACAAAAAGAGAGTGTATAAACACTCTCTTTTTGGATGAAGATAGTTGTTTTTAAACCTTCATTATTTCTATTTCTTTTACAGATAATTTCTCTTCAATAATTTTAATGTAACTATTTGTTAATTCTTGTATATCTGCTTCAGAATTTTTTTTCATATCTTCAGAAATATCAGTTTTTTTAATGTCATTATTTGCTTCTTTACGAGCATTTCTAACACCAACTTTTGCATGCTCAGCTTCTGCTTTAGCTTGTTTTGCTAAACCAATTCTTCTTTCCTCTGTTAGAGGTGGTACATTAATCATAATAACATCACCATTATTCATTGGGTTAAAACCTAAGTTGGCAATTTGAATTGCTTTTTCAATAGCTTGTAACATACTTTTTTCCCAAGGCTGAATACTTAAGGTTCTAGCATCTGGTGTACTAACATTTGCTACTTGACCTAATGGCGTTTGTGCCCCATAATAGTCTACCATTACATTAGCAAGCATAGAAGGAGTTGCTTTACCAGCTCTAATTGTTCTTAACTCTTTAATTAAATGTTCTATGGCATTATTCATTGATTCTTTAGCAGTATCAATAATAAATTCAATTTCTTCGTTCATCTTTAGTAAATTTTTAAAAGATTATGATTATTGATTATCAACAATAGTACCAATTTTTTCGCCTGAAACTAACTTCAATAAATTTCCGTTTGTATTCATATCGAAAACAATAATTGGTAATTTGTTTTCTTCACTTAAAGTAAATGCAGTCATATCCATTACTTTAAGCCCTTTTTTAATAACATCTTTAAATGTAATAGTTTCAAATTTAATAGCGCTTTTATCTTTTTCAGGATCTACATTGTAAATTCCGTCTACACGAGTTCCTTTTAAGATTGCATCTGCATCAATTTCAATAGCTCTTAAAACAGCAGCTGTGTCAGTAGTAAAATACGGGTTTCCTGTTCCTGCTCCAAAAATTACAACGCGTCCTTTTTCTAAATGACGAATTGCTTTTCTTTTAATATAAGGTTCTGCGACTTCTTTAATTTCTAGTGCAGTTTGCAAACGTGTATGTACACCCTCATCTTCTAAAGCGCTTTGCAAAGCAAGTCCATTAATACATGTTGCAAGCATTCCCATATGGTCTCCTTGTACACGATCCATGCCATTTGCAGCTCCTGCAACACCTCTAAAGATATTTCCACCACCAATAACAATTGCAACTTCTATATTTTGGGCAACTACTTCTTTAATTTCTTTTGCGTATTCAGATAAACGATTTGGGTCAATTCCATATTGTCTTTTACCCATTAATGCTTCTCCACTTAGTTTTAAAAGTATTCTTTGATATTTCATAGTTTCTTTAAAAGTTGTGCAAAATTACGTATTTTTTTTTAGTTTCTATTTTTTGATAAATAAAAAACCTCGCAAATTTGCGAGGTTTTTAAAATATGTGATTTGTTAGGATTACTATCCTAAAGTAACTCTTTTAAAAGTAGAAACTTCAACATCACCAAATGTTTCAACATATTGTGCAACATTTTTCTTTTCATCTTTAATAAAAGCTTGGTCTAAAAGACATTGCTCAGTATCTAAAGTTGTATTGTCAGAAATAAATCTTTCCATTTTTCCTGGTAAAATTCTATCCCAAATTTTTTCTGGTTTTCCTTCTGCAGCTAATTGTGCTTTTGCATCTTCTTCGGCTTTTGCAATAACTTCTGGAGTTAATTGAGACATAGAAATAAATTGAGGAACATTTTTTAATGTTTTTCCTAATCTTCCTAATTCAATATTATCTTTTTCGATAACTGCAATTCTAGCTTCAGTTTCTGCAGCTACATAAGCTGGGTCAAAATCTTTGTATGATAAAGTAGTTGCACCCATAGACGCTACTTGCATTGCTACATCTTTAGATAAAGCATCAGCATTATCTACATTTGCAGATAAACCTACTAAAGCAGCAATTTTTCCAATGTGTGTGTAAGCACCAACATAAGCAGCTTCGATTTTTTCGAAAGCTGTAATGTCTAATTTCTCACCAATAACACCTGTTTGTTCAACTAATTTTTCTGCAACAGTCATTCCTCCAAAATCAGCAGCTAAGAAAGATTCTTTGTCTGCAGAATTTAAAGCGATATCAGCAAATTCACCAGCTAAAGCAACAAATTTATCGTTTTTACCAACAAAATCAGTTTCACAAGCTAAAACAATTGCAACACCAGCAGTGTTATCGTTATTAATTCTTGTTACTGCAACTCCTTCTGTAGATTCTCTATCAGCTCTTTTTGCAGCAATTTTCTGACCTTTTTTACGTAAAACATCAATTGCTTTATCAAAATCACCACCTGCTTCAACTAATGCCTTTTTACAGTCCATCATTCCAGCTCCAGTAGCTTCTCTTAATTTTTTAACATCAGCAGCACTTACTTTTACTGTTTCCATGTTATTTTGTATTTTAAAAGTTATAATTATTTTGTTTCTTCAGCAGGAGTTTCTGTTGCTACAGTTTCTTCCTTTTTAGGAGCTTCTTTAGCAACTTTTACTTTTTCTTTGTCTGCCTTTCTATCAGATAAACCTTCTGCAATTGCATCAGTTACAAAAGATAATACCTTGTCTATAGACTTAGAAGCATCATCGTTTGCAGGAATGATAAAATCTACTAATCTAGGATCAGAGTTCGTATCAACCATTGCAAAAATAGGAATGTTTAATTTTTGAGCTTCTGCTACAGCAATATGCTCTTTCTTAATATCTACTACAAATAATGCACCAGGTAAACGAGTCATATCTGAAATAGAACCTAAATTCTTTTCTAATTTTTCTCTCTGACGATTAATTTGTAATTTTTCTCTTTTAGATAATGCATCAAAAGATCCATCAGTCTTCATTCTATCAATATGAGCCATTTTTTTAACAGCTTTTCTAATAGTAACAAAGTTAGTTAACATACCACCTGGCCATCTTTCTGTAATGAAAGGCATGTTTACTGCTTTTGCTTTGTCTGCAACAATATCTTTTGCTTGTTTTTTAGTAGCAACAAATAAAATTTTACGTCCAGAGTTAGCAATCTTTTTTAAAGCTTCTGAAGTTTCTTCTATTTTTGCAGCTGTTTTATACAAATCGATGATGTGAACACCATTACGTTCTGTATAAATGTATGGAGCCATATTTGGGTTCCATTTTCTAGTTAAGTGTCCAAAGTGTACACCACTTTCTAATAATTCTTGAATGTTTACGTTTGCCATTTTTAAAATGTGTTTACTTTCTGTTTTGAAATCAATACATAAGTAGTCTTTCGAGTCTTATATATTTAGATGCTAAACTGTTTAATATTAATTGTATGTAATAATAACAGTTCTCGATATAATATAGTACAGAATAAATTCTGTAAATATATTAACGTTTCGAGAATTGGAATTTTTTACGTGCTTTCTTCTGACCAAATTTCTTACGTTCAACCATTCTAGGATCACGAGTTAATAAACCTTCTGGTTTTAAAATAGCTCTGTGCTCTTCGTTAATTGAAACTAAAGCTCTTGTAATAGCTAAACGAATTGCTTCTGCTTGCCCTGTTACACCACCTCCGTAAACATTAACTTTGATATCATAAGATTCTAAGTTTTCTGTTAACATTAAAGGTTGTTGAACTTTATATTGTAAAGTACCTGTAGTAAAGTAATTTTTGTATTCTTTACCATTTACTGTAATGTTACCTTTACCTTCAGAAAGATAAATACGAGCAACAGCAGTTTTTCTTCTACCAATTTTGTGAACTGTATCCATTATATTAAATCGTTAAGGTTAATAGCTTTAGGTTCTTGACCTGCTTGTTTGTGCTCTGTACCTGCATATACATACAAGTTTCTATATAAAGCGCTACCTAAAGTGTTTTTTGGTAACATACCTTTTACTGCCTTTTCGATTAATCTTGTAGGATCTTTCTCAAACATTTCTGTTGCAGTTAACGATCTTTGTCCTCCTGGGTATCCTGTATGACGAATGTAAGATTTGTCTTTCCATTTGTTACCAGTTAAAACAATTTTTTCTGCGTTGATAATAACCACGTTATCTCCACAATCTACGTGAGGAGTATAATTTGGCTTGTATTTACCTCTAATTAGCTTTGCTACTTTAGAAGCTAGACGACCCAACGTTTGCCCGTCTGCATCAACTAAAACCCACTCCTTGTTTACGGTAGCGCTGTTTGCTGATACTGTTTTGTAACTTAATGTGTTCATAATTACACTATTAGTTTTTGTTAATTAATGATTATTTTTTCCTTAAAAAAGGAGTGCAAATGTATTGCTTTTTATTTGATTGACAAATAGTAGTTTAGATTTATTTTTAACGATTTTTTTTATGGTAGTTAGGTGTAGCATATTTTATATGTTTTTAACTTCTTTTACTGTTGTTTTATTACTACATTTTGAAGTCAATATTTAGTTTTATATCTTGTCTTGAAAGTCAATAAAAAGGTTAAAACATGATAGAATTTATTGAACGCTTTAAAACAGATAGATTATTTATGCATAAAGTACGCGAAGCGATGAAATTAAGTGAAAACTCCCCTATGAAAGGGAATGTAAATGTAGTTGAATATGTGGTTGATGGATATGAAGAAGGAAAGCTTGGTAGGAACTATGTTAGCTTTAGAACTTATAGATGATGGAAAAGTAAAGTTTTTTTACACATTATAAACCCTAGTGATTCAGTTAAGTCATTGAAAATAATATTAATAGATGTTTTGATGAATTTTACTATCGAATTAATCGATCTGAAAACAAAGAAACAATATTCAATTTCTAACATAAAAAAAGGAATAGTATAATTTATGATTTTTGAATTATAAGAATTATTTTTGCAGAATAGTATTTAACACAAAACAGAATTTTGAAATATTTAAAATGTAACATAAGCTACACAAGACTAATTGAAAATGGCTTAGTTTTGTGCAAAATAAATAGAATAGTATGGGGTTATTTAACTTGTTTAAAAGAAAAAATATGAGCGAAGAAATTAAAGAATATTTAGATAAAGGAGCAATTGTTTTAGATGTAAGAACAAAAGCAGAGTGGGATGAAGGTCATACAGCAGGAGCAAAGCATGTTGTTTTAACAGTGATTCCTTTAGAAATTGAAAAAATAAAATCTTGGAAAAAGCCAATTATTGCTGTATGTAGAAGTGGAGCAAGAAGTGGGCAAGCAACTCAGTTTTTAGCAAATAACGGAGTAGATGTAATTAATGGAGGTCCTTGGCAAAATGTTGATAAATACGTAAGCTAAAAAAACTAGAGATACTTATTTTTATATAAAAGTATCAAATAAAAAATAGAATCTGAATATATATTTAGATTCTATTTTTTTTATGTTTATTGCCAAATCCATTTTTACGATGTCTTTGAAGTCTTTGATAAACTTTTATAGAATGTGTTAATTTTTTAAAAACTGCAAGAGTGCCACCTAACATAGCTCCTACAAAAGCACCCATTGTAATTGGGTCATAATGATGATTTGTAATTAAGTATTTTACATAAAAAATTACTATACCTATTAAAATTGAAACTAGAAAAGTCTTTAATTTAGATTTCGATTTGTGAGCATAACTACCACAAAAAACACCTGTAATAATAGAAGTTGCTGTAATTTTTGATAGAAACAATTCTAAGAAATTTGTTTCTTTAGAGACAAAAATTGAAGTTACAAACAGGCCTATAAAAAAACCAGAAAGTACTCCTAAAATAATTTTTTTAAACATTTATATTGGGGAGTTATCTCCTATAAAAATACATAAAATATTTAGATTAGATTAAGTTTCTTTTTTGAGCTTTCATAACTGCTTCCATTTTACTGTGTACTTGTAGTTTTTTGTAAATATTTTCTATATGTTTTCTAACCGTAGATGGAGAAATAATTAGATTGTCTGAAATATTATTATAATTTAAACCTTTACTTAATTGAATTAAAATTTCGGTTTCTCTTTTAGATAGTTTTATTTCTTCTTGATTCTTAGATTTAGCATCTAATAAATTAGGATTTCTTAATAAATTTAATGTTTTAAGAGCAATACTTGGTGTCATTGGTGCACCACCTTTAGTTACTTCTATAATACTTTTGTATAAATTTTCTGCATTAATTTCTTTTAAGAGATACCCATTTGCACCAGCTTTTATAGCTTTAAAAATACACTCATCATCATCTACAACTGTAAGCATTATTATTTTTATTTGTGGGTACTTATTTTTTACAATTTTAGTTGCTTTTATGCCATTCATTTCAGGCATTTGAATATCCATT
>NZ_JBDVJE010000060.1:0-20635 GCF_039939415.1 Polaribacter sp. | reverse complement strand
CAATATTCTTTTGTAATTTGCATTTAAGTTGCTCATTGTAAATGATTTGTAGTTATATCAATTTACTGATTTCCAGTAAAATGAGCAACTTTTTTATCCTAAATCATAATGCACAACGAGTTCTAAATATATCTTTATAGCTTCTTCACCTGATTGTAGGCCTGCTGTATTGGTATAAAAACCACTTACACATAATTAAAAGCATAGTCTTCTCTCTGCTTATCACTTACCGTCTGAAATTGATATTTTCATTGAGGTAAAAAGTGTCTCGTATATTTTCTCTAAAAAATTGATTAAAACGTTTAGTGTACTCGTTTTGTATTGATTTTCGTGCTTAGATATTTAATTTATATATAGTTCCTAGAGATAAAATTTAGTCTGTTATCCTTCTATTCAATGTTCTAATGCAACAAAGCGTTTTATTTTTTTGATATTACTAAGCTACGAATTTGAGTTCAATATCCATCATTTCTTTAGGTGTTTTATATCCAATAATTTTTCGAGGTCTATTGTTTGGTTTTTCTTGAATATTTTGGAGTTGTTTTAGGTTGATTTCATTAAAATTTGTTCCCTTAGGTAAATACCTTCTAATAAGTCCATTTGTATTTTCGTTAGTTCCTCTTTTCCACGAAGAATATGGATGAGCAAAATATATTTTCATTCCTGTTTTTTCGGTAATTTTTTCGTGTCTTGCCATTTCAATTCCGTTGTCATATGTCATTGATTTTTTATAAATGGGATTTAATTTGTTTAATATTTTAGAAAATTCATTGGCTACTTCATCTGCTTTTTTAGATTCTAATTTAATGATTAAAGTGAATCTTGTTTTACGTTCTACAATCATTCCAATGGCGTTTTTATGGTTCTTTCCAATGACTAAATCTCCTTCCCAGTGTCTAACTTCATTTCTAAGTTGAATATGTTTAGGTCTATTGTCAATACAGACTTGGTTTTCAATTTCACTTTCACCACCACATCTTTTTTTAGCTGTTCTGCGTCTTGTTCTTTTTTGTTAGTATCAAAGTTATGTTTTTTCGGGAAATAACCATTGAGATTTTCATTAGCGCCTCTTTGCCAACTATGATAAAGTTTTGCAAAATAGAAGTCAATATTAATAGCTTCAGCTATTTGTTTATGCTCCGTAAATTCTTTACCATTATCAGGTAATCGTATATATAAAAGACATCCAAGGCTCTAATAATTTAATTGTTTTTTGTTGTGCTACAGTTTTATTATTCAATCCCTGATTTTTTAAATGAGAAATCTCATATCTTTGTTCTAATGTTAATTGAGGCATCTTTTTAAGTTTTTAACGACATAAAAATAAAACCTTTTTTAGCAACCTATCACTTTTATGTTTTCAATCAAATTGTTGCGTTTATTACTTGAATCTAAGAATCTATAAAATTTAGTTGAATTTTTATTTAAATTATTAAAATAAGTCTTCCAATTTATGAAAATGTAAAAAATATTTTAGTAGCTTTATATTTGTAATCATTATAAGGTTTTCTTAATGAAATTGATATATATTTGGTGAAATTTAACTTAAAAGCGGAGTGTTTCTTTCTAAATATTTTTTATGTACAATTCAGATAAAGACATTATTAAAGGATTAAAAGCAGATGATAAAAAAGCTTTAACCAAGTTGTATAATAATTACTGGAAACTTCTATATATATCTGCTTATAATTTATTAAAAGATAAAGAGGTTTGCGAAGAAATAATCCAAGACATATTTATTGATGTTTGGAATAAACGAATAGATATCGAAATTAAAGTCTCTTTAAAGAGCTATTTATACGCTTGTGTTAGATATAAAGTATTTGCAGAATTTAGAAAGAATAAAGTCATTCGAATTGAGTTGTTGGAAGAGTTTGATAAGCGTATGCTATATGAGACGCCTGAAACAAGAATGATGCATAAGGAGCTAAAACAACATGTTAACCTTATTGTCGAAACCTTACCTGATAAGTGTAAACGTGTATATAAACTTAGTAGAAACGAACAGTTGAGTCATAAAGAAATAGCTGGTCAATTAGGTATTTCTATTAAAACTGTAGAAAATCATATTACAAAAGCGCTTCGTGTATTACGAACATCTTTAGGTCCAGCCTTGTTTGTAGTTCTTTTTTTAGATTTTTAAACTGTTCTTTCATAACTCCATATACTTCGACTTTGTGTTGAATACTTTACAACAGTCTTATCGCTACCTAATTACTTTAATATTCTTTTCTTAAGAGTTTAAAAAAAAATGACTCTCACTTCACAGCAACGTTTAAATTATAAAAGCCCTGTTTTTTTGGGATTAACGATAAATCTATCTAATATTAGAATCTTAAATATAAAATAATGGCTTTTTTTTTAGGGGGTAAATGTCTTTTTAGATACTTACCTAATATAGGCTTAATACATTAATAATTTTATGAATAACAATCAAAATAGTAGTCAAGATTTTCAAAATCTTGTTGAGAAATATCTTGATGGGAAAATCACTCTTGACGAAGCTAAGAAACTTGTGAACTATTATGAGAGTTTTCAAGAGTCCCAAGAATGGTCTAATGAATTGGGATCAGAAAATAAGATAAAAAATGAAATACTTATTAATATTTTAGAGTCTATTCAAGACAAGCAACCTGCTAAAGTTATCCCATTTTATAAGAGTACTTTTTTTAAATATGCTGTAGCAGCTAGTTTAGTGTTGTTTTTGGGCTTGGGGTATGTGTTTAATAGTCAGGGTGTAGGTGATATAGAGAGTGGTGTAGTTTCAAATTTAATTAAAATAGGAAGTGATAAAGCTACACTTACTTTGGAAGATGGTACCAATATTGAGCTCGACAAAGATAAAAGCTTTAAATCGGATAAAATTACAAGTAACGGTAAGGTTTTAAAGTATAATAATTCTGATGAAAAAGAAGAGGAGTTAGTATATAATTATTTAACTATTCCAAGAGGAGGGCAGTTTTTTGTTGAGCTATCTGATGGGACTAAAGTTTGGTTGAATTCAGATTCTAAACTAAAATACCCGGTAAACTTTATAGAAGGGAGATCTAGAGAAGTTGAATTGGTTTATGGTGAAGCGTATTTCGACGTTTCAAAAAGTATTAATCATAATGGCGATGGCTTTGTTTTAAAAACTATAGAACAAAATATACAAGTCTTAGGAACTGTTTTTAATGTTAAGGCGTATCGAGATGACAAAGAGATACTTACAACTCTTGTTGAAGGGAGTGTTAAAGTGAGTAACGGTGTAAATAGTACTATGCTAAAACCCGGAGAGCAATCTAAACTGTGTCAAACAGATAATGATATCGATATAACTAGAGTAGAAGTAGAAGATGTAGTCTCTTGGAGAATAGGAGAATTTAGCTTCACTAATATGTCGTTAGAGGAGATAATAAAAGTCTTATCACGCTGGTATGATATTGATATTGTAATCTCCAATGAGAGTATTAAGAAAATAGGATTTACAGGAATTATAAGTAAGCAACAGTCTGTAGAATATATACTCGATATTATAAAAAATACAATTGATATGAATTATGAAATTAAAGAAAACAAAATTATAATAGAATAAAAATAAAGGGATAAAACTGAACTTCTCACGGCTAGTAATATCCCCTTGAATGATTGATTGATTATTTAACCAATAAGTAAATTTATGAAAAAAAAAATAACTAACCCACTTCTCATTATTAAAAGAAGGTTTTTAATACTCATTATGAAAATATTTATTTTTCTTTTTTCGTTGTCTATCCTTAGCTTATCACCTAAAGAAGGATTCTCCCAAAATGCCGAAATTGAAATTAAGACTAGTCAATTAGTATCAGTTAACGAGGTTTTTAAAATGATTAAAAATCAGACAGATTACAGATTTATCTATAGAGCTGATTTGTTTGATAATTACCCAAAATTAAATTTAAAAAAAGGAATAATTAAAGTTAATCATCTTTTAGATTTAAGCTTATCTAAAGGAGATTTTGTTTATGATTTTTCAAAAGATAATACAATAATTATTAAAAATAAGGAGCCCAACAGCAGCAAGCCTAGCGATAATAATACTGCGGTACAAGAAACCATAAGAGGTAGTGTTGTAGATGAAAATGGACTTCCGATTCCAGGAGTTGGAGTGCTTGTAAAAAACACTAAAAGAGGTGTGTTTACTGATATAGATGGGGTGTTCTCGATTAATATCTCAAATAAAGATGAGAGTACTGCTTTAGTTTTTATGTATATGGGATTCAAGAAAACTGAAGTAGTTATTGGGAATCAGGAATTTATTAAGGTTACAATGGTTCCAAGCCATAATGCTTTAGATGAGGTTGTAGTTATTGGGTATGGTACGCAATCAATAAAAGATGCAACGGGTTCTATTTCTAGTGTATCTGCTAAAGAAATTGAAGAATCCCCAATGGTAGCGACTGTAGAGAGTTTACTTCAAGGAAAAGCTTCAGGAGTAAATGTACAAATAGCATCGGCTTCTCCAACTTCGCCGGTAAGTGTAATTATTCGTGGACAATCATCGTTATCTGGAGATAACCAACCTTTATGGGTAATAGATGGTGTACCTCAATATGCAGATACTAGTAGTGGTGGGGTTAACAATCCTTTAAGTAATTTAAACCTAGACGATATTAAAAGTATTGATATCTTAAAAGATGCTTCTGCAACTGCTGTTTATGGGTCAAGAGCAGCCAACGGTGTGGTAATGATTACTACTAAAAAAGGGAAGGTTAATCAGAAACCTATCATTGAATTTTCTACTCGTGTAGGGCTTACAATGATGGATTTTAATAATTATAAATATTTTGAAGTAGATGATTATAAGTTTTTTATGGAAGCTGCAGCTAGGGAGTCAATTCTTAATAATGGCTTTAATGATTATAATGCTGCGGTAATAGATAAAGATGCCTTTATAAATTTGAATACAAGTCAATATGATGCTTCGTCTTTTCAACTTTTACCTGGTGCTTTTTATGATAATGATATCAAATGGCAAGATGAAATGACGCAAAACCCTATTGTTATGCAGTATAACGTTTCTATACGTGGAGGGTCAAGCGAAAGCACCCATTTTATATCATTTAATTATAAAGGTGGAGATGGGATAATGAAAGGTGGTGATAGTGAGACTTTTGGTGGTCGTCTTAATTTTGATACAAAAGTTAGTAAAAACCTTAAGTTTGGTTTAAACTTAAATGCGAGTTCACGTACCGCTAATGATAAGGATTCTGCGATTGGGCTTATGGGGCGTGTGCGTCCTGATCTTCCTAAATATAATCCAGATGGAACTATTTTTACTGCAGACCTTTATACAGAAAACCCCCTTACTACTTTAAAAAATACGAATTCTGGAAAAGGAGTACTATTTAGTGGTACCGCTTATCTTAATTATAGCATACTAGAAGGCTTAGATTTAAGAGGGGCTTTTACAAATAATTACTCGGATACAGAAACATTAAACTATCAGATAGAAGGTACTAGTAATAACAATCCTTATAATCTTAGAAATTGGTATAATTATAAATCAAATTTTAATGTTTTAGAAGGTACGTTGTCTTATAAAAAAGTATTCAACGAGAAACATGATATTAATGTTTTAGTAGGATATACCTCTGAAAGTAGCAAAAGAGATAGTAAGTCTATAAGTGGTCAGAAATTTCCTGATGACGATGTGCTTAATAACTTCACATCTGCCGCAGAGATCACTTCTGTAACAGAAGACTCTACTGAAAACGCGTTGATTTCCCAATTTGCACGTCTACATTATAAATTTGATGATCGTTATATTGTTTCAGGAACGGTTCGTAGAGATGGTTCATCTCGTTTTGGACCAGATTCACGTATTGGTATTTTTCCTTCTGGAGCTGCAGCATGGGTTGTTTCTGAAGAAAAATTCATGAAATCGCCTGAGGTTAAGAAATTTGTGTCTTTCTTAAAATTAAGAACGTCTTTTGGATTAACAGGTTCTCAAAATCTTGGAAACTTCGATTGGATAACATTAGCAGGGTCTTCAATTTATGATGATAGTCCTGCTATACTTCCTACAACAATTGGAAATCCAGATTTACAGTGGGAAGAGACACAAATGTTAGATATAGGTTTAGATTTCAGACTACTTGATTATCGTATATCAGGAAGCGTTGGCGTATATGAAAAGATTAGTGATGAGTTATTTTACGATCAGCCTTTAGCTTCGAGTTCTTCATTTTCAACAATTAAATCAAATGTTGCGAAAATAAGCAATCGTGGATTAGAATTTGATATTAGATACAATATCATTCAGTCAAAAGATAGTAGATTGACTTTTAATTTTAACTGGTCTAAAAATGTAACTAAAGTATTAAAAATTAATGGAGATCTTGATGAAATATTTTTTCCTGGAAGTTGGGGACCATACGTTAGGTTGACAGAAGGAGGAGAAACTGGTCAATGGTACGGATTAGAAACTTCTGGAAGATTTTATGTAAATGCAGAAGATGTGTACGCTCAAAGAGGCAACTCTAGTGAAACTGGTCAAACTACTTATTTAAGTTTAGCAGCAGAAGGTGTGGGAGATCTTATGTTTATGGATCAAGATGGTGATGGCATAATAACAGATGATGACCGCGTAAATATAGGAAGTTCAACGCCTTTAGGTTATGGAGGTTTTGGTCTTACTTACGAATACAAAGGTTTTAATTTGAATGCTAATTTTACTTATGCCTACGGTCATAAAAGGTTTTGGAATGTAACCTATACAGATATTGCTAATACCCGTCACTATAACCAAAGTAATTTAATAGCAGGAGAAAGTTCAGTCTTAAACAGCCCATATGATGCACTTTTCCCAAGAATGGGACCAGGAATGGCACAAAATGCTAGATTTTCTGATTTCTTTTTATACGATGCCTCGTATATACGTCTTAATGCGTTAAATATGAGTTACAATATTCCTAAAAGTGTATTTGCAGAAACTATAATTAAAGGAGTTCAACTTACTTTTCAAGCCTCTAATTTATTTACAATTACTAATTATCCAGGATTTGACCCTCAAGGGAACTTTTCTTCTTCAAGACTTGGTTCTGGAATGTCAATAGATTCTAGTAGGTATCCTGCTGCTAAAATTTTCAGTCTTGGAACTGTTATTCAACTTCAATAAAATTATTACTTATGAAAAAAATATTTTATATATTATTACTTAGTCTAAGTTTTGGACTCATATCATGTGAAAACAGTTTAGATATAACACCTTCTTATGTTTTAAATGAAAAGAGCGCAGTAACTAATGATGTTCAAGCACGAGCTGTTGTTAATGGTGTTTATAAAACGATGGTAGAGTCAGATCATTTTTCTGGAAGGTTATATTCATCGCTTGCTTCCAAATCAGGGTTTGTAAGATGGTCTGATGGAGATTACAATATGGCTTACTCGGAGTTTAATGAAACAACCACCAACATAACAGGCAGATGGTTAGATTATTACACAACCTTAAACGCTGCAAATTTTGCTGTTGCTAATATTGATAACTTAACTGAATCTCAAATAGACCTCGATAATAAAAGTACTTTACTTGCCGAAGCTAAATGTTTAAGAGCATTTGCAAATATGAACCTGTTTTGGAATTATGGTCATTGGTGGGATACTGATGATACAAACCCTAATGGTATTTTATATCGTGATCAACCAATCACCCTGGGAACTGTTGACGGAGCAAGGTTAACCGTAGGAGAAAGCTATCAAAAAATATTTGATGATCTTAATTACGCGATTGAAAATTTACCAAGTTTTACAAGCAATAGATATGTTTCTAAAGAATTCGCAAAAGTTTTAAAGGCTAAAATATTGCTTTATAGAAACGGATTTAATGATGGTTCAAGTAATCTTACTGAGGCACTAGCTCTGGTAAACGATGTTTTAGACAATGCCGTTTCTGGTTTTTCAATGCAGCCTGATTTAGCAAATGTGTATGAAGATTCATGGGATTCTCAAGAAAATCTATTTTCTAGTTATATATCGGATGATGCGGATAGGATTAATAACATTAGTTATTTTTATTCATTCTCATTAATTATGAGTTATTCAAGGCGTTTACCCCTTCTGTATGGGCAAGAAATGGATGCTGGTCTTACTGCGGGCTACGACTGGTTTTCTGAAGACCCACGATGGGATATCGTGACAGGTACGGCACGTGCACCTATTTCATGGGACATTACCGAACGATTTACCTTTACTAAAGTGGCTAGAAAGGGGCAACTTGGAGGTCTAGAAGCTAGTCCTGTAGATTTAAAATTCAATACCTATTTCTTTAGATATCCAGAGTTATATATTTTAAAAGCAGAGTTATTAGCAAGAACAGGTGCGTCTATTACAGATGCAATTGCCCCGATTAACTTAATGCGTTCAAAAAGAACAAATCCTATTTTACCAAGTTTAAATCCTCAAAATCAGCAGGAATTAAAGGATATGATTTTTAAAGAGTATTTCTTGGAAACGTTCTTAGAAAATGGAAGTGAATTCTTTGCTTCTTTAAGATTTAAAGATGCTTCTGGTTTACTTTGGATTGAAAGTTTGAAAAGTGGCATACAGTTCGATCTTAATCACTTATGCTACCCTATTCCTAATAGTGAAATGCAATATAATAAATCGATGGTACAAAATCCTGGATTAGAATAACTTAATAAAAAAAAACAGTATGAAATTTTTCCCAAAATATATAATTGCTATAATTACTTTAGTATTATTAAGTAGTTGTGAAGAGGATATAGTAGAACTCCGTGTACCCTATCCAAATGACATAACTTTTAGTGATTTAGAATTAGGTAGGTTTACTTTTAAAACTTACGAGGCTCCTTTTAAAGCTGGCGATGTTGCATCGGGTATTATTACCGCTAATGCGGCTGCAGGAGGTGTTAATACTCATGTTGGGTTCGCATTATCTAATCAGAATTCCCGTTCATACCCTTGGTATACAAGTCCAAAATTTGCACCCAAAAATCTTTCTGAATCCCAAAAACAACAAGTTATAGACTCTTCGGCTTATAGTGTTTACACTTTAGGCGTTAATAGAACAGAAAATTTTCTAGTAGGAAATACAGCAGGAGATAATGCTTATTTTACCTTGGAGAAACCAGGTGTTGTAGAGCATGTATTAGTTGCAAACACGAGTTACAACTATCTTCTAACGCAATTTGGATCTGTGTACTCTAAAACTTTAGATACATCAACACAATCTTATAAACTTGATGGTGCCGAGGTTCAAAATCCAAATATTCTTAATAACAACATTTCGCAATATGCCACTTTTAGACTTCCTTCTTTTAATGATGTTGAAGCTTTAAGAATGACTGGGGCTGTAACAATGGAAAGACGTCGAATTGGGGAAATTGCTCGAGCAGCTGTTTTAGATGCGGGTGGCACAGTAGATGAAGGAAAAGTAGCTTATCTAGCTGCTTATAACGCTTATAATACCGGATTTGTGACCTTAACAATTGAAGGCTACTTAAATGGAAGCAAAACAGGTGACGTAGATGAATATTTATGCTTAAAGCCTGGTGTAGATCCAGAGAACCCTGAATATAATTTTACATTAAACGATTGGAGAAAAGTAGATTTAACGCCTTTGGGGCAAGTAGATAAAGTATTATTCAAAATGTCTTCTTCGTATGTTGACGAACAAGGTAATATGATATATCCAACTTTATTTTGTTTAGATGGAATTCGACTATCAAAATAATAATTTTTAATAAAACGAAGGTAATTAATTTTGCCATTTTATAATTCTCACTCTTAAATTTCTAAAATGAATAAAGGCATTTCACTATTATTTTTTATGTTATTCATAACATCTATTATAGCTCAAAAACAGACTGCAGTAAATAATAATAATAATAATAATAATAATAAAGATTATATATTATTCTCTGGAAACATTCTAAATGCACCTTCCAAAAAATTTACACTTCGTGATGGTGATGGGAAGTCAATTACTATTCAGTTAGATGAAAACGGGTCTTTTTCAGATACGCTAACATCAGGTTCTAATCATTATATTTTGTACGATCCGAGCCGCAGGTTAGATTTTTATTTTGTTAATGGGGAAGAATATAATTTAAAAACCGATTTAAATAAATTTAAAAGTTCGGCAAAATTAACGGGAACAGATCTTGATGCCTCTAATTACATTATGACAAGATCGGCTAAATTTAAAGAAATAAGAGAGAGCAATGCTGACTTATACTCCTTAAATGAAAAAGATTTTAAAGCCAAACTAACAGAATTTAACAATAGTTATATTGCTTATTTAGAAAGTTTCCCTGGTATTCCTAATGATTTTGAAGAAGATGAACGTCAAGAATTTGAATATTTTCGTCTTTTATCGTTAGCTAAATATCAAAAATTACACCAATATTATACAAAGCAACCTGATTTTAAGGTTTCTGAAAATTTCCTTAATGATCTTAAAGATATTGATTATCAAGATGAAGAAATTTATAGATCTAATGGATATTATGACGATTTAGTGTCGGTACACTTTAATACTAAGGCAGAAAAATTAGCAGAAAAGGAAGGTGTAAATATATATTATGCCAAATTAAAAGAGTTTGGAACGATCTCTAACGACTATATTAAAAATAGATTATTAGCTTCAGTGGGTACTCGCGATATAGCTAATGTTGAGAACAAAAAGGAATATTATGACGCCTTTGTCATGGTTTCTACTTCACCAAAGAATAACGAAAAGGTTAAAGCTAAATATGAAAATTTACAACTCCTTGAAAAAGGAAAGCCTTCACCAGTCTTCACAAATTATACCAACCATGCAGGAGGCAAAACTTCTTTAAGTGACTTTAAAGGAAAGTATGTATACATTGATGTATGGGCAACTTGGTGTGCACCTTGTATAGCACAAGTACCTTCATTAAAAAAAGTTGAAAAACAATATCATGGTAAGGACATTGCTTTTGTTAGTATTTCTGTCGATAATGATAGAAAATATAAAGCTTGGAAAAAAATGGTTGTAGACGAAGATTTATCAGGAGTTCAGTTGTTTGCAGACAAAAGCTTCAATAGTGATTTTATTGTTGATTATAAAATTAATATCATACCACGTTTTATTTTATTAGGGCCAGATGGTACTATAGTTGATAGTAATGCACCAAGACCATCAGATCCTAAATTAATTACTTTATTTAATGAACTTAATATATAATCTTTAATGCTATTGAATGGAACTTTTTAATTACATGTTATTAGATAGAATCTAAGTTTTTTAAATTAGTAATTGATAAATTGAAAATTCGAAAAGATAATATTTGTTTTGTAATCTTATCATTTAAACGAACAATTTAAAAGTGTAAATACTATTAAATTTAAACAGTATTATAAGAAAAAGTAAATTTATTTTGGGGGGTATTAGTTCAAATTGACACTTAGTTAATATATACGAGACAAAAGAACGTTTAAAATTAATTTTTTAACAATTAAATTATTAAATATATGAAGCATTTTTACAAAAACTATTTATTATTAGTTATTACTTTAACACTAACGGGCTTAACTTACGCGCAAAATTCAGCAGAATTTACAGACAATCGTAATGGAACACTAGGAGATGTACCATTCAAAATTGAGTTCACTGAAAAGTCGAATTCTACTTATGAAAGCCAAATAATCAATCAGGATCTTGATATTTATTATTTTAGAGCAGCACGTTTGAGTTCTGCACAACCTGTTTTTAATTATCCATATGAAGTTACAAGTAATTTGTCTATTACTTTTGAGAAACCGATTGAAAATTTAAAATTATACCTAGCAGGTGCTAGACCTGGAGATATTCTTTTCAATCATCCATTTGGCTTTGCAGAAGGTGTTCATAACGTAACAGCTACAGGTGAAACACAAATACAAATTAAATACCCTGGTTATGCCATTATAGAGTTTACAGAACCTGTTACAACCTTAACTTTTACACCACTTTCTGTACCTGGTTCTGGTTATCAGTCAATAACGTTTACAGATGGAGATTCAGTATTAGGAATTGAGGATATGTATCCTACTGTAAGTAACATTAGAGTATATCCAAACCCTGCTTCTGATTTTATTCAAGTTTCAGGATTAGCTACAACAGTAGATTACACTATCTACAGCGTTTTAGGTTCAGAAGTTGGTTCAGGGACAATTTTTAAAAATGAAAAAATACAAATATCGAATTTAATAAACGGAATTTACTTTTTGAAATTGGCAAATGGAAACATGCTGAAATTTATTAAGAAGTAAATTAAATCAATTTTTTAAAGATGTTATAAAAATTGCAGTTATGGACAAGTTTTAGTTCTTAACTGCTATTTTTAGCTAAATGCTGTTGGAACATACGTTTTTATTTATTCAGACATGAAGTATAATAAATGACACACTCCAATATAATTCGAACTTATTTGTGAAACTTGTTTCATATTGTAGAGTACTGTTACCCAATAATCACATTACATCTTTTTCAAATTTTGCATAGTTTTTTTTTAGTCTGTATTTTATAATTGTTGTTCGGACTAATTAATACCTTACGATAACAATTTAGGATGCAAGTTTTAATAACAGGCTCCTTTATTAACATAAAACAATTAATTAATAAATAACTTTAATGATGATAAAATTACTAAAAAATTTAATGTTCATTATTTTAATCACTCACACTGCTCTGAGTTTTGGTCAAGCTAGTTTCGAGTTCATAAATATGCCAACACAAATTCATCCTGATGGGACTTTAATTCCAAGTGATCCCTTTGTTTTTGTTGTGCGAAATGTACCTCAAGAACAGAGTAATGTGGTTACTTTACGTTTTTATCCTTATCCTGACGGTGTTGATATGAATGCATATAGTCATGGTTGGGAGAGTGGTTCAGATAATATTAGTATGACTTTATCATCCCTTAATGATACTGATATAAATAATGGTTTTTTTAAAACAGAAACTGTAAATAATGAGGATGGTACATTTACAAAAACATACTCTGTATTTAATGTTAGTAAAGATATTACGCTCACAAGCACCGCTAAAAATGGTGGATTGGTAGACGGAGTAAGTTATGCCCCTGTCGTAAGAATAATTCAGGCTAACGGACAGATTCTTGATTCTACAGGAGAAATGGGTATAGGTAACAATCCATTGGAAGTGGATCAAGCCAGTTTAGACCGTAGCCCAGATTATCTTAAAACAAGTTTCGGATTTAGTTATTATCCCCCAGAAGAAAATGCGACAACAGGTGGTGGAGAACACCCTCATGTCACTGCTACAACTTTAATTGATTTATTTTCTGATGATGAATCAAGTAAACAAAATCAAATAATTTCATTCGAAAATCAGGTAATTAAAAAGTATTCTAACAACCCTCCTTTCACTATTTCAGCAACATCCACTTCAGGTTTAACAAATATAGATTATAGTGTTGTCTCAGGTCCTGCAACTATTAGTGGTAATAAAGTAACTTTAAATGGTTCTAGTGGAGGCCTAGTAATTATAAAAGCATTTCAATCAGGTGATTCAAATTACAATGCTTCAGAAAATTATATGCAGTTCCAAGTTATAGATTTAGGCGAATATACACCTGTTATTTCAACACGACTTACTAGTGATTATCCAATAGAGATGCCTTCTTTGTATGCATATCCAATATATTTAACAGCAGAGATTGATGAACCTAACTTAATACATATAGAAAATGTAGAAGTTAAAATTAACGACGAAGCTTTAGAGACCTTTGGGGACAAAGGGACCTATTATGTATTGTGGGAACCAGGTTCATACGGTTTACATAATGTAGTTATTACAGCGAATGCTAGTAATGGTCAAAGCACAACTATAACTAAAGAGATTGAAGTTACTAATGAAAATATAGCCTCTCAAAATGTATCAACAATGGATGAGGTTTTAATAGAATACGGTGTTACTGGACAATGGCATTATGGTACATATACCATGCCTCAACATGTAGGAAGCTATAACAAGATAATTGCAAACATGTTGGTGGAATGTCCCTCTAGTACGGGAGATTGTGACGATTGGGATCGATTAGCCTATATTGATGTTATGGGACCTGATGGGAATTGGATTCAAATTATTCGTTATGCGACTCCATTTGGTGTTGGCTGTAACCATTCTATTGATTTAACAGATTATGCAAGTCTTTTACAAGGTGAAGTTCAGCTTAGAATGTATATTGCTACTTTTGGTACAGGAGGTTGGCAGATATCTTTAGATTTAAGTTACGAAGAAGGAACTCCTGAATATTTATATTCAACAGTTGATGAATTATGGGATGGAGCTTGGGAATTTGGTGATCCCACAAACCTAGATCCTGTACCTACCAAAAATTATACATATGATTCTAATGTATTAAAATCTCACCTGCGTTTATCTACTACAGGTCATGGTTGGGGAGAAAATAACTCTCAAAATGCAGCAGAGTTTTATCAAGCTGTTCATTATATAGATATTGATGGTTCCGTAAATAGCCTTCATAGTGTGTGGAATATATGTTCCCCGAACCCAGATAATTGCATTGGACAGGTAGGCTCATGGGTATATAACAGATCTGGATGGTGTCCTGGAGCAATATCCCCACCACATATTGTAAATATGACTTCTAAGATAGCTAAAGGTAATGTTGATTTTGGTTACAGATTCGATCCTAGGTATGTAGATTATTGTCATCCTAATAATCCTGATTGTATTAGTGGAGTTACTTGTGCAAATTGTAACGATACGTTTATAGCAAGGTATGTTGTAGATGGTCAGCTTATCAACTTTAGTAATACACCCTTAATAGAAGGTACTCTAAATATTGAAGAAGTTAACAATACTGCTAATTATAAATTAATAGCACATCCAAATCCATCAAATGGTCTTTTTAAGATTTATACTTCAAGTACCTTTAGTAAATCTGTGGTGCATGTTATTTCTGTGTCTGGAGAAATTATAAAATCTTATTCTATTAACTCTAGTGAGCAATTAAACAACACTACCTTTAATTTATCAACTTTAGCAAAAGGACTCTATTTCGTAACTATTGAAAATAATTCAGGTAACGGTACTTTAAAACTTATTATTAATTAGATTACTAAAAATTTGTTGCAAATCGAAATGTTTTTTCAGTTAAACTAACGAGCTATCTAATTAATATGCTGGTTTTTTAAAAACTATTAAAAGAATATACAACAAGTGATTTAAAATGGTTTTTCCTAATATATTGAATCATTCTTTTTGAATTAGTTATTCCTTACAGTATAAAAGGATAACCAAAAGGGTTATTTAATTAAATAACCCTTTTTAACTTAAACCTACAATTCATGAAATTTTTTCTTTCATTTCTCATACTCTTTACCACTTGTTCAATAGCAACAGGTCAATCTTTAGATTTAAATCAACTTCTAGAAACAGATAAAAGCATAAAAAAGGGCGTGCTAGAAAACGGCATGACGTATTATATTAAACATACCAAGGTTGTAAAGGATGCAGCAAGTTATTACATTGTTCAAAATGTAGGTTCTGTTTTAGAAAATGACGACCAACAAGGTTTGGCCCATTTCTTAGAGCACATGGCTTTTAATGGCACGCAAACCTTTCCTGGAAAAGAAATGTTAAATACATTACAAGCTGAAGGCGCTGTTTTTGGTAAGGATATTAATGCGTATACCTCTTTCGATGAAACGGTGTATAACATGAATAATATTCCTACAAAGAAAAAACTTATAGATACCTGCTTAACTGTGTTAAGAGATTGGTCTAATTATTTGTTGTTGACAGATGAAGAAATAGATGCGGAACGTGGGGTGATTAAAGAAGAATGGAGAACACGACAAAATGGACAAATGCGTTTGTTTGAGGTATCACTTCCCATCACTTTTAATCACTCTAAGTATACTGATAGACTTCCGATTGGAAAAATGGATATTGTAGAAAATTTTGAATATAAAGCACTACGCGATTTTTATCATGATTGGTACCGAACAGATTTACAAGCAATCGCTATAATTGGTGATGTAGATGTAAATGAGATTGAACAAAAGATTATTGAAAAATTTTCTAAAATTCCAGCTATACAAAATCCGAAGGAACGATTTGTAATTGATATACCAGATAACTCCGAAATGTTATATAGTCTTGGTATGGATCCTGAAATATCTACTGCTAGTGTAAGCTATGGTATTCGACATAAAAAATCTCTAGAGCCAGAAACTGTTGCAGATTTAAAACGCGCTGTTTTAGAATCCATGTCTGTAGCTATGCTAAATTCCAGAATTTCTGAAAACAAACAAAAACCAGATGCTTCGTTTTTAGGAGCGGGGATAGGCTACAGAAATGTTTCTAGAACCTCAAATGCCTTTAGTGTAAATGTATCTCCAAAACCTAACAAGCAAAAAGAAGCATTTAAAGAAGTTTTAACAGAGGTTCAGCGCGCTGTAAATTTTGGCTATACAACGTCTGAAATAGAGAGGATCATTGTGAATTACAAATCATCTTTTGAAAATCAAATAGCAAAAAAAGAGAGTATAAGTCACAAAAGGATTATGAGTGGTATACAAAAGAACTATCTCGAAAATAAAACCATTACAGATATAGAGAAAGAATATGCCCTTTTTTTAGAAATATTTAATACGGTTACTCCTGAAGAGTTTCATAATACTATAAAAAGACTTTATGCAAAAAATAACAGATTTGTAAATGTTACTGGTGTAGAAGGTCAAGATAATATAACAAAAGATGACGCATTAAGTATTATTAAGACCTTAGATAACGATAAAACCATAAAACCTTATCAAGAAGCTTTGGCTAGAAAAACATTAGTATCTGGTATCAATTTTAAAACAGGTAAAATTACTAATACAACTGTAAATAAAGATTTAAATGCGACCACCTTTGTGTTAAGCAATAATATTAAAGTGCACTATAAATTTGTAGATAAAGAAAAAGACAAAGTAAGTTTAAGAGCATTGAGTTATGGTGGAACATCTTTGTTAGCTACAGAAGACTTACCTTCTGCCCAGTTTGTAAAGAGTGTCGTTCAAAAATCTGGATTAGTAGATTTTAATGCTGTAAATTTAAGAAAAGTTCTTGCTGGAAAAACGGCCAATGTAAGTATTGGCTTAAATGCTATCTCCGAAAGTCTTTCTGGAGGATCTAATACTAAAGATGTAGAAACCATGTTACAAATGGTTTACCTTTATTTTGTAAAACCACGTTTTGACAAATCTGCCTTTAAAGTACTTCAAAGTGGTTTAAATAACTATTTAATTAGAAAATCTAAAAGTGTTTCTAGTAAAATGCAAGATAGTCTTACCGTAGCAATTTATGGTGAAAATAACCCTAAAGCTAGACTTTTCGATAAAACTTACATTTCTGAAATTAAATTTGATAAAATTAAATCTATTTATGAATCGAGGTTTCATGACGCTTCAGATTTTGAATTCTTTATTGTTGGAGATTTAAAAGCAGAAGATCTAAAACCTTTATTAGAACAATATGTAGCCAGTATTCCTACATACAGTAGTAAAGAAGTATATAAAGATAACGGTGCTGAGTGGTTAGCTAGTAAAATTGATAAAGACATTTATTTAATGATGGCAGACCCAAAATCGACAGTAAATATTGCTTACAAAAAGGAAGTGCCATACGCAACAGATAATGCTATTTATGCCAATGCTTTGGGTGATATTTTACAACTAAGAGTAACGGAAAGTGTTCGTGAATCTGAAGGAGGAGCTTATAGTCCTAGAGCAAGTGCTTATCTATCTAGAGAACCTAAATCGGAATTAAATGTATCTTTTTCATTTGATTGTAATCCTGAGTTAGCCGACAAATTAGTAGATATTGTAAATGCTGAATTACAAAATATTGCAGATGGTATTATAAAAGAAGAAGATTTAAATAAAACCAGAACAAATTTTTTAAAGGAACGTTTACAATCAAAAGATAAGAATAGTTATGATATGAGTTTGTTAACTAATTTTTATAGATATAATTTAAATATAAATGATCCTAAAACCTTTGAGGACATAGTAAATAAAATGTCTGCTAAAGATATACAGAATATTGCAAATCAAGTATTAACAAAAGGGAAATCCTATCAAATAATTTTTAAACCTAAAAAATAAAAATGTATAAAATGAAAAATTTATTATTAGCTATTGTTTTATTTTCATCTAGTTTTATAAGTAGTCAAATTTTAGAACCAGTAAAATGGAGTACATCAGTAGAGAAAGTCTCAGATTCTGAGTATAAACTTATTGCTACGGCTACCATAAAAGATGGTTGGCATTTATATTCGCAAACGGTTCCAGAAGGAGGGCCAATAGCAACAAGTTTTTCGTTTGTAGGAAATTCAAATTATCTAAAAAAAGGAAATACATCAGAGGAAAAAGGACATACTATTAAGGATCCAATTTTTGATATGGAAATTACTTACTTCGGTAAAACTGCAAGTTTTGTACAGCGTATTAAAGTAAAAGGTGATACTCCGTTTAAAATTGAAGGGATTGTAGAATTTATGGTTTGCGACGATACAAGATGTTTGCCTCCTACCGAAGTAGATTTAGTATTCAACGTAAAATAATAGAAATAATATAATGAAGAAATTTTTATTAGTATTAGTAGCCTTAATAGGTTTATCAAGTATAGGATTTGCCCAAATGATAGATCCAGTAAAATGGACTACATCCGTAGAGAAATTATCCGATACAGAATATAATTTAATATCAAAAGCAGATATTCCTGCGGGATTCCATTTGTACTCACAAGAAGTAGCTTCTGGAGGGCCTATTCCTACATCATTTACATATGATGATAGTGATAGTAGTTTCTCTATGTTGGGTAATACAATTGAAGCAGAGGGTCATACAGTAAACGACCCTGTTTTTGAAATGACCATCACATACTTTGAAGGAACGACAACTTTTAAACAAAAAGTAAAGGTTAAACAAAATGTATCTACAATTAATGCTTTTGTTGAGTATATGATTTGTAACGATACAAATTGCTCTCCTCCGACAGAAGAAGAGCTAGTATTTAATATTACAAATGAAGCATCAACTCTGGTAGTAAAAGAAACCAAAGAATTATCAAAAGTTTCAGATATAGGAAGTGAAGAAGAGAAAAAAGGTGGTTTATTAGGTATCTTTTTTATTGCCTTTTTATCTGGATTTGCAGCTCTTTTAACACCTTGTGTGTTTCCTATGATTCCAATGACCGTGAGTTTTTTTACTAAACAAAGTAAAAATAAAGCTGTAGGAATTAAAAATGCTATTATTTATGGAATCTGTATTATTGTTATTTACTTATTATTAGGAACAGCAGTAACCGGAATTTTTGGTGCAGATGCCTTAAACGCTTTAGCAACAAATGTATGGTTTAATGTAATTTTCTTTATTCTACTTGTTGTTTTTGCGGTTTCTTTCTTAGGAGGTTTCGAAATTATGTTGCCAAATTCTTGGGCAAATAAAGTAGATTCTCAAGCAGATAGAGGAGGGTTAGTTGGTATCTTTTTTATGGCATTAGCTTTAGCTATTGTTTCGTTTTCTTGTACAGGACCTATCGTTGGTACTTTACTTGTAGAAGCTGCTTCTAAAGGAGGTATTGCTCCAATTGTTGGTATGTTAGGTTTTTCATCAGCTATTGCATTGCCATTTGCATTATTTGCTGCTTTTCCAGGATGGTTAAATTCTTTACCAAAATCTGGTGGATGGTTAAATACGGTAAAAGTAGTTCTAGGATTTTTAGAGTTGGCTTTAGCTTTTAAATTTTTATCACAAGCTGATTTGGTGATGCAAACACATCTTTTAGAACGAGAAGTATTTATAGCTATTTGGATTGCTATTTTTGGAACCTTAGCCTTTTATTTATTTGGTAAGATACAATTGCCACATGACTCTCCATTAAAAAGTATTTCTGTAGGACGTTTAAGTTTAGGACTTGTTGTTTTAACGTTTACAATCTATATGATACCAGGTCTTTGGGGTGCACCGTTAAATATTATTAGTGCTTTCCCACCGCCGCAAGATTATAGCGAATCGCCATATGGTGTTGGTTTTTCTAAATTAGGTTCTGGCGGAAGTGCTGATGCACATGCCAATTTACCTGAAGGAGCGCATTTATTAGCACCACACGATATTTTAGCTTTTGATGACTACAATACAGGTTTAGCCTATGCTAAAAAAGTAGGGAAACCCGTGATGCTAGATTTTACTGGTTGGGCTTGTGTAAATTGTAGAAAAATGGAACAAAATGTATGGCCTAAACCAGAGGTCTTAAACATTCTTAAAAATGATGTGGTTTTAATTTCTTTATATGTTGATGATAAACGTCCGTTAGCAGCAGGTGAAGTTGTAGAATCTCAACTAAAACCAGGTAAGAAATTAAAATATATTGGACAAAAGTGGAGTGAATTACAAACGATAAAATACAAAGCGAATTCTCAACCATTTTATGTTTTAATGGGGCATAAAGAGGAGAATATAATAGATCCTGTTGCTTATACTCCAGATGTAGAAGAGTATCATACTTGGTTAAAAACAGGAGTTTCTAAATTTAAGTAAATTTAATTTTTTTATTAAAAAATTACTTCTTAACTGTTTTTTGTCGAGCAATTTTATGATAAAGTTTAATTAA
>NZ_JBDVJE010000059.1:0-59579 GCF_039939415.1 Polaribacter sp. | reverse complement strand
TTAGCACTCAACTTATAGTAAAACTACAAAAGCAGTTGTATCAAAAAATTGCTTTGTTACATAAGCAACATACCTTCTTATTTTTTAAAATTACTTCTAGTAATTCAATTTCTACTTTATACTTAGCTTAAAAACTCTTTTTAAGCACATGCTGAAAAGCACTCTATGATAAAATAATGTTTCACCATTTATCATTAATAACATGTATAAAAACACAAAATGTTTAGAAAAATCTAAACACGTATTACTTTGGATTAAAAGAAAAACAATCTTAATTTTTACCGCTTTAATGCTTGGTTTCTCAAATTCTATTAACGAAGAAGAAAAATCTATTTTTGGTAAAGAAACCCAGATAGAACAAAGAGATAAATGGAATTAATTTAATACTAATTTTAAAAAATGAAAATGGTTTCTATATATAATCATTAAATAATTTAGAAAATGAAAAAAGTTATATTAACTTTAATTATTATTTTTTACTAATGTTACCTTAAGTTAAGAATAGAAAGAATATTTATATTCCGTAAATTCTTTTCTTAGAACTTTTGACGATGTTTATTACAAACCTTTTCTTTTAGATAACAATCATTTTTATTATGATATTAAGGGTGATAATGAATCTAAAATTTTAATTACTAAGCTATTTCAAAAATTAAAATATTTTGTAAAGAAGGAAACTAAACTGTTTTAGAGATGTTAAATATGATTTTATGTTATTTAGGATATCTAACATTGAGTTTAACACACCAGTATTTACTTTTTTAATAAACTTATTGGTAGTAAGTATTCTTTAAAATAAATATACCTTTTTGAGAAAACAAAGAGGTATATTTATTTTATAGCTAGACTAAAAAAATTATTTTTTACTCATAGTCATTGTAATCTTAGATTTTGATTCTTGTCCACCAATATTCATATCCATATTTATAAAGCTTTCAACAGGAATCCCAGAAGATGTTTCAATATTCATATTTCCAAAAATTTTACCAGTTGCCATACCTGAAATATCACCTGTTAGATCTAAAACTATTGTTTTATTAGAAATAGATTTTACTGTATAAATAAAATTCATTTTCATTCCTTTTTCATTTTTAACCATATTCCAAGAGCTTCCAACTTTTAAAGCTTCTTTTGGATAAATTATATTGCTAGATTGTTTTGCTAGATCTTCCATACCAGCAATTGTTGGTTCTATTTTAGTCTCTAACACTTCTCCTAAATTATTTCCTTTTAAGTAAATTACAGCTTTTAACATTGGTTCCATTTGAACCTTCATCATTTTACCTGTATCGTCTAATTCATCATCACTTTTAGAAGAATCATAACTAATTGCTTGTCCACCTTGTAACACATCCATTGCCATTTTAGTAAACCTCATTTCACTATCATAAGTATTATCAGTTACATCTAAAACTTTAATATCCATATTTACACTCACTCCCATAGACATTAATGTACCCATCTCTTGATTTACTTTCATTGCCACATTATAAGTAGCACCTTTTTCGTAATTTAATCTAAGTAAAACTTCGTTTTGAGAATCTTGAGCAATAGTTACATTTGCCGCAATTACTAAAAATAATACAAATAATTTTTTCATTTTTTTCTTTTAATTTATAGAACGAATATAATTCTTTACAACAAAAAAACACTCACAAATTGTGAGTGTTTTAGTATAAAATATTATTTGATATTTAAATATCTTGATTCACATCCCAAGATTCTAAAATATCTTTTAAAGTTTTAATAAACATACCACCTAAAGCACCATTTACAACTCTATGGTCATAAGAATGCGATACAATCATTTTTTGTCTTATTCCAATAAAATCTCCTTGAGAAGTTTCTATTACTGCAGGTAGCTTTCTAATAGCCCCTAATGCTAAAATAGCTACTTGAGGTTGATTAATTATTGGGGTTCCTGTAATAGAACCAAAACTACCAACATTTGTTACAGTATAAGTTCCGTCTTGAATTTCATCTGGTTTTAACTGATTTGCTCTGGCTCTTACCGCTAAATCATTTACAGATTTTGTGATACCAACTAAATTTAATTGATCTGCATTTTTTATAACTGGTACAATTAAATTTCCATCAGGTAAAGCTGCAGCCATCCCTAAATTAATATTTTTCTTTTTAATGATAGAATCTCCATTAACTGCTATATTAATTAGAGGGTACTTTTTTATGGTAGTTGCAATTGCTTGCATAAATATTGGTGTAAAAGTTAATTTTTCTCCTTCTCTTTTAAAGAAAGCATCTTTAACTTTATTTCTCCAGTTTACAATATTAGTAACATCAATCTCTATAAAAGACTGAACATGAGCAGATGTCTGTAAAGAATCTACCATATGTTTGGCAACCAATTTACCCATTCTACTCATTTCTATAACCTCATCTTCTCCATTTACAGAAACAGGAACTGCTTTTACAACAGGTTTTTCTACTTTTTTAGGTGCTTCAGTTTTTGTAGAAGTAACAACTTTTATAGAATTCTTTCTTTTTTCTATATAAGATAGAATATCTTCTTTTGTAACTCTTGCGTCTTTACCAGAACCTGTTATAGAATCTAATTCTTCTTGAGTAACTCCTTCTGTTTGCGCAATATTTCTAACTAGTGGTGAGTAAAACTTTCTCGAATCAGTTTTTTTTGCTATTGGAGCTGAAACTGTATCTACAACTTGCTCTATAGTTTTTTCTAACTCTTTTACTACTTTAGGAATTTCTAAATTGGTTATGGTTTCTGTTTCAATTTCTTCGCCTTCAATTTCTATAACAGCAATTGTTTCTCCAACAGCAACAACATCATCTTTTTCGAATAATATTTCAATTAAGGTACCTTCTACTTCAGATGGTACTTCAGAATCTACTTTATCTGTTGCTATTTCTACAACAGCATCATCTAATTCAATGGTATCTCCAACCTCTTTTAACCAAGAAGTTATGGTTGCTTCTGCAACACTTTCTCCCATTTTTGGTAACTTCAATTCAAATCTTGCCATTTTTATCTGATTTTACAGATTGTAAAAGTACAAAAATTCGTTTATTTTTCACTAATTTTAATTTGTTAAAAAAAATAAAAGGATAAATTTATTTTACATTATTCACAAAAAAACAACCATTAAATACATTTTTAATATATTAAATTTAAAAATTATTAAAAATTAATGATGTTTTATAACTTTAACTATAATAGTCTGTTCTTTTAAATATTAAAATAACATCCATTTATAAAGTATATTTTTATGCTTGTTTTTAAACAAAGCAAACTCTTACAAAAATACTCTCATTTTAAAACTCATTTTACTTTAATAATTGAAAAGCTTTTAGTAGAACTTCATCTTTATTTTCATTTCTTTTTTGATGTACATAATACCAAGGAACAAATTTTTCTCTTGCAACACCATCTACATGAAATAATTTATCTGTAGTAATTCTATAACCATAATTTCTATTTTTAAAATAGTATTGCCTCATAGAACCTGCCAACCTTTCCATTTCAGTACCAATTACTTTTGCTCTTTTCATTCCATCTAAACCAATAGCCAAACCTTCTCCCATGCTTCCTGTCCACCTACTAACTAGTAACAATACGGGTTTATTATATATTTTACCTCTAGGAGAAACAAACTCTACCCAACTTTTTTTAACTATTGGATTATTGCCATATTTTTCTTTAGAAACATGCTTTTGATAAGGCATTTCTGTATTTATTAACCTTCCCATAATACCTCTTGCCACATAAGTATTACCTCCGTCAACTGTATTTCTTAAATCTATAATTAAAGCCTTAGTATTAAATAACATATTTAATTCTTTATCAAATAATTCAATTAAATTATTATTTCCTAATGAATTATTAATTTTAACTACTCCAATATTATTTTTAATATAACTAGAGATAAGTTTACTGTTTTTTTTAAGCTTTATTTCATCTAAATTTAAGGTTATAACTTTATTATTAATAAGCTTTAAAGTTAAAATTCTTGGTTCACTATAACGTCCAGAAATAATTTTATTAGCAATCCATTCTCTTACCACTAAAGAGTTTTTACTACTACAATGTGTTGGAAATTTATTAATTTCTTTCTTAAAATTATTACCATTTATTTGCAAAACTTCTGCACCAATAATATTTGTTTTTGGATTTATAATATTAGAAACCCATATATTTTTTATAATTATTTTGTTATTTTGAATAGAAAGGTAAAGAGGAGAATGTAGTCTAAAAGAATTACTAGTTTTAGTATTTAAGATTAAGTGACTGTCATAAAATTCATCTAATAAATATTCGAAAAAAAGTGTTACTTCTTGTGTTGTATTTAATTGGTCTATTTTTTTTGAATATTTTTTTTTGATACAATCTAAATCTACCTCTTTATCATTAAAATAAATGTAATTAGTAGATAAATCTTTTAAGATTTGATTGTAATCTTCTCTTATTTTATAATTGTTAAATCCATCGTTTTGAGTGTAACAATAATTACTAAAAAAAAATAAGAGTAAATAAATTATGTTTTTCATGGTTTTTCTTATTATTCAAAAATAAAGAAATGTAGATATTATTTATCAATAACATTAATTTTTAATACTCGAAATCAACAAATATTATAATAAAAACAATAAACAAATAAAAAAACAAACAATGAATCAAATTAATAACAAAAAAATATATGATTATTATCATATTGATAAAACAAAAAAACAATGTATATTTGTAGTGTAAAATAAATAAAGTATGAGAAACAACTAGAAATATATATTTGAATTAATTTATAAAAAGCAGAAATAATATTTCTGCTTTTTTATATTTAAACCCAATTTTTAGGTTTCATTAAAATTTGTAAAAGTCTAGCTTCTTCTGAATTTTCTTCTGGATGATGATTATAAACCCATTGTACTGTTGGTGGTAAACTCATGAGAATACTCTCTATTCTACCGTTTGTTTTTAAACCGAATAAAGTACCTCTATCATGTACTAAATTAAACTCTACATAACGACCACGTCTTATTTCTTGCCAATCTTTGTTTTCTTTTGTAAATTTTATGTCTTTTCTTTTTTCAACAATAGGAACATAACTTTCTAAAAAGCTATTTCCTACTTCTGTCACAAAATTAAATCTATCTTCAATCGAGTATTCTTCAGTTTCCTTTTGATAATCAAAAAACAAACCTCCTATTCCACGAGCTTCATTTCTGTGTGCATTCCAAAAATACTCATCACATACTTTTTTAAACCTCGGATAAAACTCCGGATTATGTTTATCACAAGCGGATTTACAAACTGTATGAAAATGAGCAGCATCTTCATCAAATAAATAATAAGGCGTTAAATCTTGTCCGCCACCAAACCATTGAGTTACAATTTCTCCAACTTCATTATACATTTCAAAATAACGCCAATTTGCGTGTACAGTTGGCACAAACGGATTTATTGGATGTAAGACTAAACTCAATCCACAAGCAAAAAAATTGCCTTCTTTCACTTTAAATTGCTTTCTTAACGCTTCTGGTAACTCACCAAATACTTTAGAAATATTTACACCTCCTTTTTCAAAAACAGCTCCATTTTCTATAACACGAGTTCTACCTCCACCACCTTCTTCTCTTTGCCAAAGATCTTCTTGAAATTTTGCACTTCCATCAACTTCTTCTAATTTAGAAGTAATGGCATCTTGTAAATTTTCTATGTATTTATAAAACTGATCTTTCATTTTCTTTGTTTAATAATTCTACTGTTTTTACGGATGCAGCTGTAACTGACAATGGTAAAACAATGATAATCCCTAAAAAAGGTACTAACAAACACAACATAAAAACAATTCCGTTTCCAATAGAATAACCTTTGTTTTTAACTACAAAATTGATACTGTCTTTATAATTTAAATGACGTTCTAACGTATAATCCATATTACCAAAACCTGCATAATAAGATTGCACTAAAAACAATAATATTGTAGAAAATATATTTACAACAGGAATAAACTTTAAAAGTAAAATTGGAATTGTGATTAATAATTCTTTTCCTAAATTTCTAAGACTAATTTTTATTCCTCTTATTAATTGTTCTTGAAAAGATGTTTTTCTATGATTGTGTTGTAAATTTTTATTGATATGAGCTTCTATTTTTTCTGAAACAGGACTCATAAATGGCGCAGATAAAGCGAGTATTATGTGTTTGTATACAATTAAACCAATAACTAAAACAAAAATTCCGCCAATAAAAGATGTTATTGTAGTAAAGGTTTCTTTGCCTGTTTCCCAAACCCAGATTTTGGCTAAAAATTGTCCAATATTATCTGACCAACCATAAGCTGAAAACCCAATTATAGTTGCCGTTAAAACACTAATAATAATTGGAATTGCAAAATATTTCCAGAGTTTTAATTGTGATATTAAACCCAAAGCACCTACATATGCTTTTAATCCTGAAAGTATATTTTTAATCATTAGCGTTGGTTTGCGTTAGCGATTGAAATCGTTCGAATATCTGCTGAGATTCTTAACCTTTTTGTTTTTTCAACAAAAAGATATAATGAAAAGCGCGACTTTATGCTGATTTTTATTCAGCATAAAGTAACGCCCAAATTTATATTTTAAGAAACTTTATATTCTTTTACAGCATCGATAAATGCTTTTGCATTTTCTAACGGAATGTTTGGTAAAATACCATGCCCAAGGTTTACAACTAACTTGTCTTTACCAAATTCATTAATCATTTGATGCACCATTGTTTTGATAACTGCTGGTGGAGAAAACAATCTTGTTGGATCGAAATTACCTTGTAAAGTAATATTTCCGCCAGATAAATAACGTGCATTTCTTGCAGAACATGTCCAATCTACACCTAAAGCTGAAGCGCCAGATTTAGACATTTCGTTTAAGGCAAACCAACATCCTTTACCAAAAGCAATTACAGGTGTAATATCTTTTAAAGCATCTATAATTTGCTGAATATATTGCCATGAGAATTCTTGGTAATCTACAGGAGATAACATTCCGCCCCAAGAATCAAAAACTTGAACAGCATTTACACCAGCCGCTACTTTTGCTTTTAAATAAGCAATGGTTGTATCTGTAATTTTTTGCAATAATGAATGTGCTACAACAGGATTTGTAAAACATAATTCTTTGGCTTTATCAAAGTTTTTAGAACCTTGACCTTGCACACAATAACATAAAATTGTCCAAGGAGAACCTGCAAAACCAATTAATGGCACTTCATCATTTAATTTTTCTTTGGTCGCTTTAATCGCTTCCATTACATAACCTAAAGATTCATGTACATTAGGAACGATTACGCTATCTAAATCTTTTTGAGTACGAATTGGGTTTGGCAAATAAGGTCCGAAATCTGGTTTCATTTGTACCTCAATATTCATTGCTTGAGGAATTACCAAAATATCTGAAAACAAAATTGCAGCATCCATACCATATCTTCTGATTGGTTGCACTGTAATTTCTGATGCTAATTCAGGAGTTTGACAACGTGTAAAGAAATCGTATTTCTTTTTGATTTCTTGAAACTCTGGTAAATAACGTCCTGCTTGACGCATCATCCAAACTGGTGGTCTATCAACAGTTTCACCCTTTAATGCTCTTAAAAATAAATCGTTTTTTATCATAATATTTATAACTCAATAAATTTTATTTTCTTCTTTGTCTTCTTAATTTTTACAATGTGATAAGGCTGTATTATTGCTGTAGTTACCATATCTGTAGGTTTTGGTCCTTTTGATTTTACTTTAATTAAAAAGTTATTTCCTTCTTTTACAACTTCAATAATTTCAACAGAAAATCCTCCTGTATTTCTAACTTTATCAACAGTTACAACAATCATTTCTTTTGAAAAATTAATCGCATTTTCAAACGTTTCAGAAACTTTGTTAGTCCTATCAATTTTTGATAAAAAGGATTTCCATTCTTCTTTAGAAGAAATAACAATATTCTCTTTCTTAAAGCCTTCTGATCCGGCTCCAAATAAATTTCCTTTAGAAAGAGATGTAAAACCTCCTTCTTCATTTTTAGGGCAACCAACTAATAATAGACTAAAAATAATTGTTATAATTGTTTTCATAATTTACATTTTAGAAACAGCAAACATACCTTTATCAATTGCATTTGCAATTTTTTTGATGTCTTTATCATTTAAAGCAGATGATAAAAACCATGCTTCGAACTGACTTGGAGGTAAGAAAACTCCATTTTTAATCATTTCCCAAAAGAAAACTGCAAACTTATCTGTGTCAGATAATTGAGCTTCTACAAAGTTAGTAACGTCTCCTTTTACAAAGAAAGGATTTAACATAGAACCAAATCTATTTACTACTAAATTTACGTTGTATTTTTTAGCAGTTTCTAATAAAATCACTTCTAAAATACTTCCTATTTCTTCGAACTTTTTATACGGATTTTGTTTTTTCAATTCTGTTAAAGTAGCGATTCCTCCTGCCATAGCAATTGGATTTCCACTTAACGTTCCTGCTTGATACATTCCTCCTAAAGGAGCAACTTCTTGCATAATTTCTTTTCTTGCTCCATAAGCTCCTACAGGAAAACCTCCTCCAATTACTTTACCTAAACAGGTAATATCTGCTTCTACACCTAATAATTCTTGCGCTCCACCAAATTTAGAACGGAAACCAGTCATTACTTCATCAGCAATTAATAACGCTCCTTTTGTTTCTAAATATGCTTTTAACTCTACTAAGAAATTATTTTCAGGAATTACAACTCCCATATTACCAGCAATTGGTTCAATAATTACACCAGCAATATCATCATGCTCTTCAAAGTGTTTTTTTACACTCTCTAAATCATTATAATTAGCAATCAATGTATTTTTTACTGCTCCTTCTGGCACCCCTTTAGAACCTGGTAAACTTAATGTAGCCAAACCAGAACCTGCTGCTACTAACAAAGCATCTTGATGCCCATGATAACAGCCAGAAAATTTGATGATTTTATCTTTTCCTGTAAATGCTCTTGCCAAACGAATTCCGCTTAAAACAGCTTCAGTTCCTGAATTTACAAAACGAACTTTATCCATTACTGGAAAAGCATCACAAACTATTTTTGCTAATTTTATTTCATTTTCTGTTGATGCGCCAAAAGAATATCCATTTTGCAAGGCTTTTTCAACTGCTTTTTGCACTTTTTTATGTCTGTGACCTAAAATCATAGGGCCATAAGAAAGCACTAAATCTATATACTTATTACCATCTACATCAGTAATTTTAGTTCCTTTTGCTTTTTTGATAAACAACGGATTTCCACCAACTGAACTAAATGCTCTTACTGGAGAATTTACAGCTCCAACAAGATGTTTTAAACCTTTTTTATATAGTTTTTCTGATTTTTTGAATTTCATTTCTTTGGCTTTTGGCTTTTGGCTTTTGGCTATTCGCAAAATGCTAACAGCTAAAAGCTAAAGGCTATTTTTTTAATAATACTCTTGCTGCTTCCTTAGCAAAATACGTAATAATAATATCTGCTCCTGCTCTTTTCATAGACAGTAAACTTTCCATCATTACTCTTTCTCCATCAATCCAACCTTTTTCTGCAGCAGCTTTTACCATTGCATATTCTCCACTTACATTATAGCAAGCAATGGGTCTATCAAAATTATTTTTTAAATCTCTAATAATATCTAAATAAGACAATGCTGGTTTTACCATTAAAATATCTGCTCCTTCTTGATCATCAAAAGTTGCTTCACGCATTCCTTCATCTCTGTTTGATGGATCCATTTGATACGTTCTTCTGTCTCCAAAAGTTGGTGCAGAATCTGCAGCATCTCTAAAAGGACCGTAAAATGCAGATGCGTATTTTACAGAATATCCCATAATTGGCAAGTTTACAAAACCAGAATTATCTAATGCTTGTCGCATCATATCAATAGTTCCATCCATCATTCCTGAAGGCGCAACCATATCTACCCCCGCTTTTGCGTGAGAAATAGTTTGTTTTGCTAAGTTTACCAAAGTAGCATCATTATCTACATCGTTATTACAAAGTACACCACAATGACCATGAGAAGTGTACTCGCAAAAACAAACATCTGTAATTACATATAAACTTGGATACTTCTTCTTTATAAAACGAATGGCTTGTTGCATAATTCCATTATCATTCCAAGTTTCTGTTCCTTCATCATCTTTTTCTGATGGAATTCCGAATAATAAAACAGCAGGAATTTTTAACTCTACAACTTCATCTAATTCTTTCGAAATTCTATCCAAAGAAAAACGTTTGATTCCTGGCATTGAAACAATTTCTGTTTCGATATTTTCTCCTTCTTCTATAAATAAAGGATATACAAAATCATCTACAGAAAGTCTGGTTTCTTTAACCAATCTTCTAATTCCCTCGTGTTTTCTTAACCTTCTTGTTCTAAACATTTTTTTAGTTTGAAGCGTAATGAATATTAACCTTTTCTAACACGCTATCTACACTAGGTAAATTAGCTACTAGTACATTTTTAAAATGTTTTCTTGCTTCTTTGGCAGTAGTTTCTCCAATACAAAAAGCAACTTTTTCTGTTGAGTTATCTTGCAAATAACTTTCAATTCCTGAAGGACTGTAAAATAAAACCCCAGAAACATCATTAGAAACTTTTACTGAACTTAACATTGTTTTGTAAGCTTCTACTTCATTTACCACAACTTCATGAGCTTTTAAAAATACTGGTAAAACATCTAATCTAACATTACTACAAAAATAGGTTACTTCTTTTACTTTTAAATCTTTTGCTAAATAATCTGCTAGTTTTTTTGCACTTTTTGTAACGTAAGCAACCTTACCTATTCTATTTTCTATTAATTTTTTGGTTCTTCTACCAACACAAAAAATATTTTTGAAATTCATTTCTTCTTTTGTAAAAGAATTTAAAAGTGCTTCTACTCCATTTTGGCTTGTAATTACAACGTTTTCAATTTGATTTTTTACCACCTTTATTGGAATTCTATTAAAACGAATTTTAATAAAATCACTGTCTTCAACACCAATAGTTTTCGATAAATTTTCTTTTTGAACTTTTGAAAGTTTTTTGGTTGAATATATCTTTTGTTTTGGCACATCAATAACTTCATCTTCTGCCATTAATTCTTTGCCACCTCTATTAATTATATAATCTGCACAATCTTTAGCAAGGTATCTATGACGTCCCATAGGTGCAGTTTTTTTAACTGTAATTTTTTTAGAACCATCTTTTTTTAATAAAACTCCTTGAAAATTAATCTCTTCCGTTTTATCATCAACATAAGCTAAAGCACCAATTGGCGCTGTACAACCACCTTCTAAAAGGTTTAAAAACTCTCTTTCTATACCAACACAAACTTTAGTTTCATGATGATTTAATTGCTCGCAAGCATCTTTTACATAATCGTCTTTTTCTAAAGCGGTAACCATTATTGCGCCTTGTGCTGGTGCAGGAAGCATCCAAGTTAAAGGAATTGCACCTTTATCTCTTATTCCTAATCGCTCTAAACCTGCTGCTGCGAAAATAGCTCCATCCCAAGTCTCACTTTCTTCTAATTTTTGTAAACGTGTATTTACATTTCCTCTTAAATCTTCAACTTTATGAGTAGGATATCTATTTAACCACATTGCTTTTCTTCTTAGACTACCAGTAGCAATAACTCCTGCTGGTTGACCAAAAAATTCTTCATTTCCTTTTAAAACTAACAAATCTGTATAATTTGCACGTTTTAAAACTGCTGCTTGAATAATTCCTTCTGGTAAAACTGTAGGTACATCTTTTAGAGAATGTACTGCAATATCTATATCGCCATTTAGCATAGCAATATCTAAATTTTTAGTAAAAACACCAGTTACTCCAAGCTCATACAAAGGCTTATCTAAAACAATGTCTCCCAAAGATTTAATTGGAACTAATTCTGACTCGTAACCTAATTCTGTTAATTCTTTACGCACTTTATTAGCTTGCCAAAGCGCTAATTGGCTATCGCGAGTTCCTATTCTAATTATTTTCTGCATTGGTTGGTGTTTAAGATTGAAAAACCTTATTTATTACTTGTAAGCTTTGGGAAACAGATGTATCTTCATCTTTTAAATGTTTCACAAACTGTGTAGTTATCTTTTGTATAAAACGTGAAGTTAAGATTTCTGCTTGACTTTCATCAAAATCTGTAATTTTTTTCTTCTGAAAATTAATTTCGTCGTTTTTAATATTTTCTAATGATTGCTTTAAAGCAGCAATTGCTGGTGTAAATCTTCTATGGTTTAACCATTCATTAAATTCTGCTTTGTGTGTTTCTATTATAGTTTCTGCAAATGGAACTTCTTGTTGACGAACAGCTAAAGTTTCATCTGTAATTTTAGAAAGTTCATCTACATTCACTAAAGAGATACCTTTAAGATAAGAAACATCTTTTGCCACATTTTCTGGCATAGATAAGTCTAAAATTAATAATTCTTTATTTTTAGAAATTTGCTGTTTTGTAATGGTTGGTTTATCTGAACCTGTAGAAACAATTAAAACATCTGCTTTATTAATTTCTTCAGATAAATTTTCGATTAGAGCTTTTCTTATTGAAGAATGATCTTTTACAAATTCTGTTGTTTTTTCTTCTGTTCTATTAATTAAACAAACCGATTTATTTTGAGTATATTCTGCTAAATTTTTACAAGTATGTTTCCCCATTTTACCTAAACCAAAAACTAAAATATTTTTAGAATTATAATCTGGTAAATTCTTAACTATATATTGCACAGCTGCATAAGAAACAGAGGTGGTACCAGAACTTAATTTGGTGTCATTCTTTACACGTTTACTTGCTTTTAAAACACTATTTAATAATCTTTCTAAATAAGCATTTGTTGTTCTTTGTTCTTTAGCTAATTTAAAAGACTGTCTTAATTGTCCAACAATTTCATAATCTCCTAAAATCTGACTTTCTAAACCTGTACCTATTCTAAATAACTGCTGTATAGCTTCTTGGTTTTTGTAAACATTAGAAACTTTAGCAAATTCTTGAATTGTTCCTTCAGAAAACTCACACAACAACTCTATTAACTGGCAAGGACGCTCTGCAAAACCACTAATTTCTGTTCTATTACAAGTAGATAAAACAAACACACCTTCAAAACCTTTTTGTTTTGCAAGTTGTAACAACGAAGTTTGATTTTCTTTAGATAAAGAAAATTTTCCACGCGTGTTAGCATCCGCTTTTTTGTAACTAACTCCAATATTATAAAAGTGCTCTTGCCTGATTTCTTGCATTTTATTCTATAAAGTTCCACAAAAATAGAAACTTCAATCAAAAAAAAATGTCGCTAGAGGTATTTTTTTTATCGTTAAATGATTTTAAAAAAAAAAATAACCTATAAAACCATGAAAAGCTTTACTTTTGCTAAGGAATATAGGTTTTACAAAACAACAATATAGAATGATTCTAAATAACAAAAGTATTCTAAAAAACAAAAATTATGTTTAAAAATGTCGGAGAAAGTACTTTTGAAGAAATTACATTAGATAAGGGCTTTTATCTATTTCATTTTCAGAACGAAAGCAAAAAAATTCAAGATTTTGAAAGAGAAATTAGCAGCACTTTTATTCAAATTCATTTTTGTTTAAGAGGTAAATCTAAATTTCTTTTTAATAATAGCACTTACTCTTTTGATGTTTTAGATAATAGATCTATTTTACTGTACAACCCTCAAAGAGTTTTACCTATTCATTTAGAAATTCAGCCTAAAACAACCTTAATTTCTTTATTAATATCTATAGAAAAATTTCATTCATTATTTTCTAAAGAATCTGGTTACATACCCTTTTTAAGTGATGAAAATAGTAATAAAAAATACTATGATGACACAGAAATAAAACCTACAGTTTCTATTGTTTTACAACAAATCATCAACTCTAATATAAATAGTTCTATTAGAGATTTATATGTAAAAGGAAAAGTGTATGAGTTATTAAGTTTACATTTTCAAAAAGAAGAAAGCTCAGAAGGAGAATATTGCCCATTTTTAGTTGATGAAGAAAATGTTTTAAAGATAAGAAAAGCCAAAGAAATTATTATTTATAGAATGGCAGAACCACCAACTTTACAAGAATTATCTAATGAAATTGGATTAAATTTAAAGAAACTAAAAGATGGTTTTAAACAAATTTACGGAGATACAGTATATAGTTTTTTGTTTGACTATAAAATGGAACATGCTAGAAAACTTTTGGAAAGTAACCAATTTAATGTAAATGAAGTTGGTATAAAAGTTGGTTACAGCACATCTAGCCATTTTATTGCTGCCTTTAAAAAGAAATTTGGAACAACGCCAAAGAAATATGTAATGAGCCTTAAGCAGTAAGTAAAATTACAAACTTTGAAACTAAAATAAATTGAAACAACTAACACATTACGACATCAAAAATAAACAACAACAGTTTCCTATAACTATAGTTTGCGACACCATTAGAACTCCAGAAAATATAGGAATGTGTTTTCGTATCTCAGAGAGTTTTGGAGTACAAAAAATTTATTTTCATGAGAATTCCCCTTCCATAGAAAATCGTAAAGTCATCAATACTGCAAGAAATACCATCAATCAAATAGCACATGATAATTATAGCGATTTTGATGAATTAATAAATAATTTAAAACAAGAGGAAAACACCATTATTGGTATAGAAATTACTGATAAAAGCATCAATATTCAAAATTTTAATTTTAAAAATCATAAAAAAATCGTATTACTTTTGGGAAGTGAAAGAAACGGAATTAAAAATACCGACTTAATAGATGAAACCATTGCTATACCAATGTATGGTAGAAATTCATCTATAAATGTAATACACAGTTTAGCCATAACTTTGTACGAAATTACAAATCAAATTCTAAAATAATTTAAAAGATACTTAAATAAATTCAGCATAAAATGAAAGGAATTTTATTAAACAATTTAGGATCTCCAGATTCTACTGAAACAAAAGATGTAAAAAAATATTTAGGTGAATTTTTAATGGACGAACGTGTTATTGACATCCCATATTGGAAACGTTGGTTATTAATTAATGGAATCATATTAAATATTAGACCAAAAAAATCTGGAGCAGCCTACAAAAAAATTTGGTGGAAAAAAGGCTCTCCATTAGTAGTAATATCAGAAAGATTTACTAAAAAAGTAATTAACAAAGTAGATATCCCTGTTTCTTTAGCAATGCGTTATGGCTCTATGACCATGGAAAACGGAATTAAAGAACTGATAAACAAAGGTGTAACAGAAATATTTTTAGCACCTTTATATCCTCACTACGCAATGTCTTCTTACGAAACTGTTGTTACAAAAGCAGAAGAAATTTTAGCAGAAAAATATCCACAAGTAAAGTTAGATACCCTACCTCCTTTTTATAAGGAGCCAGATTACATAAAAGTAATGAGTAACAACATTGCAAATCATTTAAAAGGCTTTGATTATGATCATATTTTATTTTCTTACCACGGAATTCCAGAACGTCATATTTTAAAATCAGACCCAACAAAATCTCATTGTAAAATAGATGGTTCTTGTTGCGAACGTAATTCGGTTGCACATTACACATGTTACAGACACCAATGCTTTGAAACCACTAAAGAAATTGTAAAAGAATTAGGTTTAAAAGAAGGAACGTATAGTAATTCTTTTCAATCTCGTTTACTAAAAGATCCTTGGTTAAAACCTTATACTGATTTTGAACTTGAGAAATTCCCTTCAGAAGGAAAGAAAAAACTAGCAGTTATAACACCTGCATTTGTGGCAGATTGCTTAGAAACTTTAGAAGAAATTGCCATGGAAGGAAAAGAAGACTTTTTAAAAGCTGGAGGTACAGATTACAAACACATACCCTGTATGAACGACAATGATGATTGGGTAGATGTTATGGTAAAATGGATTAACGACTGGAAAAACAAGTAGGCAATAGTTAGCAGTTAGCAAAAATAAAAAGCAATATTGATTGTCATTTCTAAATGAGCTTTTTTAAGCGATTCAGAAACCTCATTATAACTAAAATTTAGATTCTTGCTTATTCTTTGTTCAGAATGACATCGATTAAAATAAATAAAAATTAAAAGATTATGGATTTTTTATACATAAAAGCACTACATATTATTTTTATTGTTACTTGGTTTGCTGGCTTGTTTTATATTGTTCGTTTATTTATATATCATGTAGAAGCAGAAAAAAAAGCGGAGCCCGCTAAAGAAATCTTACAAACTCAGTATAAATTAATGAGTAAAAGATTGTGGTATATGATTACTTGGCCTTCTGCAATTTTAGCCAGTATATTTGGTTTTTGGATGCTTTATAAAAATCCGTATTATTTAGAAATGCCTTGGATGCATATAAAACTTTCTTTTGTTTTAGCATTGTATATGTATCATGGATTTTGCCATAAAATATACAAACAATTACAAAATGATATCATAAAATATACTCCTTTAAAATTAAGAATTATAAATGAAGCACCAACTATTATTTTATTTGCTGTAGTCTTTTTAGTAACCTTACAAAGTGCTATAAATTGGATTTGGGGCGTTGTAGGAATCATTCTTTTTGGAGTCTTATTAATGTTAGGAATTAGACTCTACAAAAAAATTAGAGAAAAAAGGTCTTGGGAAAAAGCTGAGAAAGAGGTTTTGGAAAATAAAGACTCGTAATATACCTATATGTAGGTAGAGATAGAGCGTTCATTAATTGTATTTTTGAGAAAATCAATAAATCTTAAAACTATGAAAAAATTACTTTACCTATTTATCGCCTCTACTATTTTATTTTCTTGTACTACTAATGATGATGACGATTCTTCAGATCCCATAATTGGTATATGGCAATTAAGCTCAGAAACTGAAAACGGAACAGACATCTCAACATCTTGCGAACGAAAAAGTACAATTACATTTTTAGAAAATGGAACAACTACTCAAATATATTCTTATGAAGATGGAAATAATTGTTCAACAGAATCAGACTCTGCTACTTGGGAAAATTTAGGCAACTCTAACTATAAATTATATTATGGTGATGGAGATGGAGAAACTAGTAAAATAACATTCTCTCAAAACAATACTGTATTCAGTGTTACTAATACTGATGATTATAATGGCACAACTTACACATATGTTATAACTTACAAGAAAATTTAATTTAAAAAAGCTCACTTTATAAGTGAGCTTTTTTTTAACTTTTTATAGACTGCTCAAAAGGAATTCTATTTACAATAGATCTTCCCAAAGTAATTTCATCTGCATACTCTAATTCATCTCCAACAGAAATTCCTCTTGCAATTGTAGAAGTTGTAATTTCAAATTTCTCTATCTGTTTAAAAATATAAAAATTGGTTGTATCACCTTCCATTGTAGAACTTAGAGCAAAAATTAACTCTTTTACCTCTCCACTTTCCACTTTATGTATCAACGAATCAATTTTTAAGTTTTGTGGACCAATTCCTTCTATTGGAGAAATTTTACCTCCCAAAACATGATACAATCCATTAAATTGAGACGTACTTTCAATTGCCATTACATCTCTAATATCTTCAACAACACATACAATTTCTGGGTTTCTTTTTACATTATTGCAAATACCACATAAAACTGTATCAGAAATATTATGGCATTTTTCACAATTCTTTACATCATTTCTAAGATGCAATAACGCTTCAGACAAAAATTTTGTAGCATCAGAAGGTTGTTTTAATAAATGTAAAACCAAACGCAATGCAGTTCTCTTACCAATTCCTGGTAAACGCGATACTTCGTTTACTGCATTTTCTAAAAGTTTTGACGAAAAATCCATAGTTTGCGAAATTACAAATTATGAATTATGAAATCCTAAAAAGAAAGCAGAAAAACATATATTCGTAAATCATAATTATAGATTTATTTTATACAATGCAACCACTTCATATTTTTTTACTAATAATTACTTATTTTATTGTTTTAATTTCAATATCTTATTTTACTGGAAAAGATGATTCTAACGAAGTTTTCTTTAAAGCTAAAAGAAGTTCTCCATGGTATATAGTTGCATTCGGAATGATTGGTGCTTCGCTTTCAGGGGTTACATTTATTTCGGTTCCAGGAATGATAGAAGGCCAACAATTTGCTTACATGCAAGGTGTTTTTGGGTTCTTTTTTGGGTATCTAATCATCACATTTATATTACTTCCACTCTATTATAAATTAAATATCACGTCAATTTATCAATATTTAGAACAACGATTTGGAAAAATTAGTTATAAAACTGGGGCTTTTTTCTTTCTTCTTTCAAGAATTACTGGTGCGTCATTTAGATTATTTTTAGTGGCTTTAGCAATGCAATATATTGTATTCGAAGAAATTGGAATTCCGTTTGAAGTTACCGTAATCATTTCTATTTTATTAATTTGGATTTATACATTTAGAGGAGGAATTAAAACTATAGTTTGGACAGATACGTTGCAAACTTTGGCAATGTTAGTAGCTGTTGGATTATCAATTTATTTAATCAATCAAAAATTAGATTGGAGTTTTACAGAATTTTTAAATTCTGATGAATTTTCGACTAAAGGTCAAATTTTCTTTTTTGATGATGTAAACTCTACAACCTATTTCTGGAAATATTTTATAGGAGGAATCTTTATAGCAGTTGCTATGACAGGTTTAGATCAAGACATGATGCAAAAAAATCTGACTTGTAAGAACAACAAAGATGCTCAGAAAAACATGATTACGATGGCAACATTATTAATTATAGTTAACTTTTTCTTTTTATCATTAGGAGCACTTTTATTTATATATGCAGATAAAATTGGAGTTTCAATACCAATTGTTGATGGTAAAATAAGAACAGATTTATTGTTTCCAGAAATTGCGATGAATCAAAATTTAGGAACAGGTGTTGCTATCACATTTATAATTGGACTAATTGCAGCTGCATATTCTAGCGCAGATTCTGCTTTAACGTCTTTAACAACCTCTTTTTCTGTCGATTTTTTAAATATTGAAAAAAAAACAATAGAACAACAAAAACCATTTCGAAAAAAAGTACATATTGGTGTCTCTATTTTACTAATATTTGTTGTTATTATATTTAATAATTTAGAAGGTAATGTTGTAGGAAATTTATTCAAATTTGCAACTTACACTTACGGTCCTTTATTAGGATTGTTTGCTTTCGGAATTTTAACAAAACATAAAATTAAAGACAATTATTCTTGGGTAGTAGCCTTACTATCAATCATTATTAGTTTTGTAATTACATCATTACCAGAAAGTATAATAGGAGCCTATAAATTTCATTGGGAAATTTTACCCCTAAATGGTTTTATTACTTTTATGGGATTATATTTAATTAGAAGAAAGTAAACGGAAAATGGTCTGGTTATTACGAATATGGATCAGGGTATTTTTATCCTTTTTTTGGTAGTAGAGTTAATTTTGAAATTATTTTCAATCTAGAGAAGAATGATACTTTTAATGGTCAAATTAAAGAAAAACCTTCTCAGTACCCTGTTCCTGTAGACGTTGAAATTAAAGTTTTTTTTGATGGTGATTTTATATCTTTTGTAAAAAGTTACAAGGTTAGACCAGAAGTTAGTGAAGATGGAAATTCAATTAGCATTAAAGAAGGGATTTTAGAGGTTTCTTTTACAGGTTATATTGATAAAACCAATGAATGTATTTATGTTGCTTGGGATTTAGAATATCCTTTTACAGAAAATGGAGAAACTTTCATAGATTATTTAAGTGGAATTTGGATGATAAAAAAAGATTCTTAAATTTCATAATCATTAAAACAATTGTACTTTTACTCATCATTACAATAAAGATGTCAAAAGACCTAAGTAACTACAGAAAATCATACGAAAAACAAGAACTTTTAGAAAGTAATTGTCCAGAAAACCCAATGGAGTTTTTTCAAACATGGTTTATTAATGCAGATAATTCTAATATGGTAGATGAAAGTAATGCCATGAACATAGCATCTATAGGTATAGATGGTTTTCCTAAAAACAGAGTTGTTCTTTTAAAGAAATATACTTGGGAAGGTTTTATTTTCTACACCAATTACAATTCTGAAAAAGGAAAAGCAATTGCTGCTAACAATAATGTTTGTTTATCTTTTTTTTGGCCTGCATTAGAACAACAAATTATTATAAAAGGAAAAGCAGAGTTATTAGCAGAAAATTTATCTGATGGTTATTTCGAATCTAGACCAGATGGTAGTAAATTAGGTGCTTGGGCTTCAAACCAAAGTTCAGTTATTTCATCTAGAGAAGAACTAGATAATAATTTAAAAGACTTCGAAAATAAATTTAAAAGTAAAGAAATAGAAAGACCAAAATATTGGGGAGGCTACTTAGTGAAACCTATTTCTATTGAATTTTGGCAAGGGAGACCAAACAGAATGCATGATAGAATTAGATATACATTAGAAGAAGATTTTTCTTGGAAAATAGAAAGATTAGCGCCATAAATTTTTATATTTACAATTCAACAATTAAAATTGGATGAAAACTTTATACATAGTTAGGCATGCAAAATCTTCTTGGGAATACTCTGGAATTGAAGATATTGACAGACCTTTAAAAAAACGAGGAATTAAAGACTCACATTTAATGTCTAAATTTTTGTCAAAGAAAATTGACAGACCAGACGTTTTTGTTTCTAGTAGCGCAAATAGAGCACTCCACACAGCTGTAATTTTTTGTGAAAATTTCGAATACCCATTGTCTAATCTTCAAATAAAAAGACAACTTTATAGTTTTAGTGATGGTTATTTAGTAAAAACTGTAAATGCCTTAGATGATGGTTTTAATTCTGCCATTATTTTTAGTCATGATCATGGTATTAATTCATTTGTAAATAAGTTTGGTAATAAACCTATTTCTCATGTAACGACTTGTGGAGTTATTGGAATTAAATTTGATGAAAAACACTGGAAAAATATAAAAAAAGGGAAAACTTTTATGATTGAATTCCCTAAAAATCATAAATAAAATAATTTGTTAGAAATTAAAAAATACGGTGCTATCGATATTGGGTCTAATGCTATAAGACTTTTAATATCTAATGTAATAGTATCAGAAGACAAAGAACCTCAATTTAAAAAATCTTCTTTAGTACGTGTGCCTATACGTTTGGGCGCAGATGCTTTTGTTAAAGGTTCTATTAGCAAAGCAAATACATCTAGAATGATAAATGCTTTAGAAGCGTTTAAATTATTAATGGATGTTCATGGTGTAGAAAGATATAAAGCTTGTGCTACTTCTGCCATGAGAGAAGCAGAAAACGGTAAAGAAGTTGTAGAAAAAATTCTTTCCAAAACAGGTGTTCAAATAGATATTATTGGAGGAAAAGAAGAAGCTGCTATAATTTCTTCTACAGATTTAAATCACTTAATAGAAGGAGATAGCTCTTATTTATATGTTGATGTTGGTGGTGGTAGTACAGAATTTACAGTGTTTTCTAAAGGAAAAATAATTGCTTCTAAATCTTTTAAAATGGGAACTGTACGTTTATTAAATAATAAAAAATCTGTGAATAAAGAAATTTTTGTTAATGTTGAAAAATGGATTAAAAAGAATACCAAAAACTTAAAAAAAATATCCTTAATTGGCTCTGGAGGTAACATTAACAAACTTTTTAAAATGTCTGGTAGAACAGAAGGAAAACCTATTTCTTATATTTATTTAAATGCTCAATATCAGTTTTTAAAACAAATGACCTATAATGAAAGAATTTCTGAACTAAGCTTAAATCCAGATAGAGCAGATGTTATAATTCCTGCTACAAAAATTTATTTATCTGCCATGAAATGGAGTGGAGCAAGAAAAATATTTGTTCCTAAAATTGGTCTTTCAGACGGAATTATTAAAAGCCTGTTTTACAATAAGTTGTAATTTAAATTATATTTTTATTAACATAATTTTAACAAATTTGTTTTTTTTTGTAAATTACATGTGACTTACGAAATAATTGTGTGTCACAATAACGAACTAAAAATCAAAAACAGATTAATTATGAAAAAAATTTTATTTAGCGGAATGCTTTTAATGTTTGGAGCAGTAGCATTTGCTCAAGACTTACCTGAAAATCCAGAACCAGGAAAATGTTATGTACGTTGTAAAACTCCTGAAGTATGGAAAAATGAAGATGTAACAATTGAAATAGCACCTGCTTACAAAAGAATTGTAACACATCCTGCTGAGTATGAAACAGTAACTGAAAGAGTTTTAATTAAAGAAGCTGGACAACGTTTAGTTGTAGTACCTGCAGTTTGGGAAACTAAAACTATTACTTATACAGCTAAAGAAGATGCAAACAAATTAAGAGTTATTGCTGCAACTTTTAGCTCAGATACAGAAACTATTGAAACTAAAGCTGCTTCTGCAAACTGGGAAATGAGTGAAAAAGCTCCTGATTGTGAATCTAGTGACCCAAATGATTGTAGATATTGGTGTTATAAACCAGTACCTGCTAAATTTGTAACTGTACCATTAACTAAATTAGCTAAAGACGCAACAACTGCTTCTAGTGAAGTTCCTGGTTATGAAAAAACTTATACTAAAAGAGTAATGGTAACACCTCCAACTACTAAATCTGTTGAAATTCCTGCAGTTTATGGAAGTATCAAAAAAACAGTTTTAGTAAAAGATGCTTGGCAAGAAGAAGTAACTATTGCTGCTAAATATAAAACAGTAACTAAAGAAATCTTAGTTAATAAAGGTGGTTTAACTACTTGGAAAGAAGTTGAGTGTTCTTTAGTTAACAATACTATTTTACCAATTAACTGGAACTTAGGAAGTGCTACTTTAACTTCTGGTGCTAAAAGAATTATTGACTCTAGATTATTACCAGTATTAAAAGATGGTGTAGCAGTTGCCTTAGAATCTCATACAGATTCAAGAGGGACTAAAGCTTCTAATCAAGATTTATCTGAAAGAAGAGCTCAGGCTGTAACCAATTACTTAATTTCTAAAGGAGTAAACCCTAGCCAATTAACTGGTAACGGTTTTGGAGAATCTAAATTAACTAACAGATGTGCAGATGGAGTTTCTTGTACTGAAGCAGAACATAGAGCAAATAGAAGAACAACTTTTAGAGTTATCAATCAAAAATAATTTATTCTTCTAACAAAGAATCCAAAAAAACCGAAGCTTATGCTTTGGTTTTTTTTTGTTAATAATTTTCAATAACAGACTGTATAAATGGATAATAATATTCTGTTAGAATTAAACCTTTTTTATATCCTATCATTTTTCCTTTATGGTTTACAAAAACTAAGGTTGGAAAAGAATGTATTTTAAATTTTCTTTTTAAATCATTTGTAATTTCTAATTTTTCAGGAGAAACAATATCTTTATTTCTAGGAGTATCTGCTTCATATAAAATTAAATCTTTATCTGCAATAGCTTTAAATTTTTCTGTATGAAACAATTTTTTATCTAAAACTTTACAGGGGCCACACCAATCTGATCCTGTAAAATATATAAGAACTGGTTTTTTTTCTTTTTTAGATTTTTTTAATGCCTTTTTATAATTAGTCTCCCAATTTACAGAAAAAGTATCTGCAAACTCAGTAACCAAATCTTGTGCATTACTGATATCAATTACAAATAAACACAATAATAAACTAAATAATACTTTTTTCATAAGAAGAATTTTCTTCAAAAATATCAAAAATAATACCAAATAAAAAACTTTATAAATTTGAAAAGTATTTTTTTGTTTGAAAAAGAAAAAGATATTTGAAAAATACAAAAGTCGTGATCAAATGATCACGACTTTTTATTCTTGACATTAAAATGCAATAAGTTTAATCCCCCAATTTTTTTTATTACACATGACTTTAATAATCAAGTTCAAATATATATTATCTTAAAACATAATACCATAATAAATGACTACTAATCTACTACAAACAATAAAATAACTAAATATAACTACTATATTTGTACATAAAAAAATAAAGCTACTTAATAATGAAACATTTACGGTTAATTAAAATTATTATTCCCTTTGTTCTTTCTATTTTATCAAATTCATTTATTGCACAAGAAGTTTTAATTAAAAATGAAGATTCTTGGCATTATTACGATCAAGGTTATTTAGAAAATGATTGGATAAATATTAATAATTTTTCTGATTGGAAAAAAGGAAAATCACCACTTGGATATGGAGATGAAATAAATAATACTGAAATTAGTTTTGGTAAAAAAAAAGAAAAAAAACATATTACCAAGTATTTTAAAAAGAAAATCTTTATTAATAACAACTATATTGCTTATGAAATTAGATTGCAAAAAGACGATGGTGCTGTTGTTTATGTAAATGGAAAAGAAATATTTAGAGACAATATGCCTTCTGATATCGAAATTACAAACATAACACTTTCATCAAACACTATTAAAGGAGCTAAAGAAAGCGAATTTAATTTACATTATGTTGATAAAAATATTTTTAACAATGGAAAAAATATTATAAGTGTAGAGGTTCATCAAGCATATAAAGAATCTAGTGATTGTATTTTTAGTTTAGAACTAATTGGACATGAAAACCCTAAAATTTTGCCCTTTATTTTAGATAATAAGAATAAAACCAATAAAGATTTAGAACATCAAATAAAAGATTTAAATAATAAATTTGAATACGAAAAAACCTTGCTTCAAAAAGAAAGTTTAGAGGGGACTAATTATAATTTAAAATTTTTGGTTTCATTGATTTCAATTTTATTTATAATCTCTTTATTTGGGTATTATTTCATTATTGAAAACTCTAAAAAAAAACAATTAATAAAAGAAAAAAAAATTAACAACTTAAATATTGAAAACCTAAAAAAAGATAAAAAAATAATAACATTATCTACCAATTTATTACATAACAAACAATATTTCAAAGAAATAAAAGCAGATATAAAAAGCCTAAAAACAAAAGAAACTACAACATTAAAAAGCATTATAAATCAAATTGATAAAGTTTTAGAAAGTGATGATGAATGGAATACTTTAAAAAAGCATTTTAATGCTGTATATGATAATTTTTATGATAAACTAATATCTAGACACCCTACAATTACAGAAACAGAACTAAGACATTGTATGTTTATAAAACTTCATTTACATACAAAAGAAATAGCAAAAATTTTATTGATTGACCCACGATCTGTACAAACAGGGCGTTATAGAATTAAAAAGAAAATGAATTTAGGAGAAAATGTAGATTTAAGAGATTATCTTTTAAATTTAGATTAAAAAATAAAATTTATTGTTTTAGAACGTTGGATTTTTTTTGTTTTAGTTTCTATAAATTTATTCACAAAATAAATTTCTTTAGGAATTTCAAACTTATGTAAGTTTACATTAGAAAAACTTATTTCTTTAAAATCTCCTTCTACAATTAAAACTAATTTTTCTCCTAGTTTTTCATCAGGAATACCTGCTACAAAAAAACGATTAGAAATAATTACCGATAATTTTTCTTCTATTATTTCTGGATGTAATTTAACTCCACCAGAATTAATAACATTATCAAAACGTCCTAACCATTTAAATTTGTTTTCAGAAATTAAATCAATAATATCATTTGTAAAAACAATTTCATCAGATACATCTAAAGCTTTAACAACCAAACAACCTCTAATGTCTTTGTAAATATTAATTCCAGGTAAAACATTATAAAAATTAGGCATAATTTTTAAATTATTTAATTTCTTAATTGCAATATGTGTTATAGTCTCAGTCATACCATAAGTAGCGTAAACGTTACAAGTAGAGTTTTGCAGCTTCTCTTGTAGCTTTTTAGACACTACACCTCCACCAACAATTAATTTCTTTATAAATTTAATTTTTTCTATTGAATTTTCTAATTGCAAAGGTACCATTGCAGAAAAATCATATTCTTTTTCAATTTCTTTTAATGGAAAAGAATTTGTTTTTATTACATCTAAATGCCACCCTAAAGTTAAGGCTCTTACAAACATCATTTTACCAGCAACATAACCAACAGATAAACATAGTAAAGCAGCTGTTTTTTCTTTTAAATTAAAATAGTTTCCTGTAGTTAGAGCAGAATTTATCATCTGTCTTTTTTGTAATTTAATTTTTTTTGGTTTTCCCGTAGAACCAGAAGTTTGTACTACAATAAAATCTTCTTTAGAAAACCATTTTTTTAAAAAAGAATGAATTTCTTCTGAAAAATTAAAACTATAATTAAGAATCTCATTTACAGACGAAAATGAAATTCCATTTAATTTAAAATCTCTATGAAATCTATCTATTTTCAATCTTCTAAAACTCTATAGTTCTCTTTTAAGTTTAAAGGTTTTTCAATTTTTCCTGTAAGTTTTTCTAACCAATTGGTCCAACCATATTTTTTAGAAAACATAAATAACATTAATGGATATAAAACTAATACAGGAAAAAACATTTCCCAACCAACAGAAGGTTCAGATGTATCTATATACAAAGCATCCGTTTGAAAAACAGTCCAATTTGTAGTTACAAAAAAAGCAGCTACAATGTTATTTATTGCATGCAAACCAAGTGCTAATTCTGTTCCTTCATCCATTAAAGTTGTAATCCCATAAAACAAACCTGTACCAATATAAAAAACCATAGAAATATATCCTAGCTTTTCTACTTCTGGGTTTGCACCATGTAATAAACCAAAACAAACAGATGTTAAAATTAATGGCACCCATCTATTTTTTGCTAAAATACCTAAACCTTGCATAAAATAACCTCTAAAAAGTAATTCTTCAAACGAAGTTTGAAAAGGTAAAAATAAAAAAGATACAGCTACTAAAGTAAAAAACGGTTTTGCTTTAAAATTCCAAATATAATTTTCTGGAGATAAATAAATACCTATTACAATTACCACAGAAGCAATAATACCCCAAGTTAAAAAACCAAACCAAAAACGATTCCAATCTAGAGAATTTCTACTTGTTATTAAAGACTTTATTGTTCTTTTATGTAAATATTTAACTCCAATTATAAGACTAATTAGGCCAAAAATAAACATCAAAATCATAAAGAAAAGAAAAAGATTTTTATCAATCCCTAAGGTCATAAAATTGTCTTGAGCAGCTTTTGTAAATTCTGCTAAATTAGCTGAATATGAATAAGCTAAAGCCATTAAAGGAATGCCTCCTAAAATTTGCCAACCTATAAATACTATAAAAATTGTTAACACCCAATGAAACCATTCATTGTTTCCTTTATATGCTTGTTGTATAAAATTCATTTTTATAAATTAAATTTCCAGTATTTATCTGGATTATATTGTAAAGTTCCCTTTTTAACTTCTAACGGGCTTTCAAAATTATTGGTAAATAAACCTCCAGTTCCTAAACCTTGTGGTAAGCTACTTTTTAAAGTGTGTGTAAATTGAGCAATTGCATTTAAACCAACATTACTTTCTAATGCAGAAGTTATCCACCAATCACATTTATTTTCTTTAGCTAAATTAATCCATTCTAAACTACCTACAAAACCGCCTATTAAACTAGGTTTTAAAATAATATATTGAGGTTTAATTGCTGTTAATAATTTCTTTTTTGCTTCCGAAGAAAATACACCAATTAGTTCTTCATCTAACGCAATTGGCAAAGGTGTTTTTGCACATAATTCTGCCATTTCATTCACCAAACCTTGTTTTATGGGTTGTTCTATCGAATGAATATCTAACTCTGACAATCTTTGTAACTTATCTAAAGCATTCTTAGGAATAAAAGCTCCATTTGCATCTACTCTTAGTTCTATTTCCTTTGATGAAAACTCATTTCTAATTGACTTTAAAAGTTCTATTTCTGCCTCAAAATCAATGGCACCAATTTTCATTTTAATGCATGAAAATCCGGTTTTTAACTTCTCTTTAATCTGCTTTTTCATGAACTCTTTCTCTCCCATCCAGATTAAGCCATTTATAGCAATCGTTTCTTTTCCTTTTGTAAATTCTGAAGGAAACAGCTGAAATTGATCTTTACTTTTTAAAGATAAATAAGCTTGTTCTAATCCAAATTGAATTGATGGAAACTCTAATAATTCATTTAGCAACCACTCAAGTCCTTTTGATATATTACTACAAGTCCAAATTAATTTTTCTTCATAATTAGAAACATCATCTACACTTAAACCTCTAAACAAACCTGTTTCTCCAATACCTGTTTTACCATTTTCTTCTAAAACGATAAACCAAGTTTCTTTAGTTCTTAAAACACCACGTGAAGTTCCACTTGGGTTTTTAAAATCGAGAATGTATTTTTTGTAATTGGCTTTTATCAAAAGAAAGAGTTATTATTTTTCTATATATGCTTTAAAATTATTTAAATAAGATTGATCTTGATCTCTAAAGGTTCCTTTAAAATAAGGAAACATACAAGCCATAACATATGATTCACTTTGGCAACTTGAGTTTAAAGTGATTGTAGTTACACCTTCTTCTGATGTAAAAATATAATCATCTCTTTTTAACATATTTTCTGCATCAAAAAACAATGTCACTTTTTCATTAGGCACAAAAGCAAGCACTTTTTCTGTCATAGTAATCTCTTCACCATTAGCATCTATTACAATTTTATAAATAGACCCTGTTTTACCTGGATTTTCAGAAACAACATCAAAAGATTTAATTTCTGGAATCCAGTTTTTAATATTCTCCGAATTATTAAATGTTTTAAAAACTTCTTCAATAGGTTTATTTACCATAACTTCTGCTGAGTAATCTGTTTTCTTAACAATTAACCCTGTAAGGAAAAAAGCTATTACAAATACAGAAATGATTCCTAAAATTATTTTTATTGTTTTCATTTTATAAACTTAAATTTTCTCCTATTTGTAATAGAATTAGTTCCTTTTCTTTTGATGCAAACTGATTTTTAGCTTCATTTACATCTATTTCTATAGGAGGAAATGTGTTAAAATGACATGCTATAACCTTATTACATTCTACTAAATTACTTGCTAAAATTGCATCTTCTACACCCATTGTAAAAGTATCACCAATAGGTAAAATTACTGCATCTAATTTTACTGACAAAGGAATCAATTTCATATCCATAGTTACAGCTGTATCACCTGCAATATAAATATTTCTATTTTTTGATGAGATAACAAAACCACCAGGTTCTCCTCCATAAGTTCCATCTGCAAAAGAAGAAGTATGAATTGCATTTACATATTTCGCAGAAAAATTATCTGATTTAAAAGTTCCTCCATGATTTAATGCGAATACATTTAAGTCTTTAGCACCATAATACGTGGCAATTTCATAGTTAGAAACAATTATAGCGTTTGTTCTTTCTGCAATCACCTCAACATCTAAAACATGATCTTGATGCGCATGAGTTAACAAAATATAATCTACTTTTAAAGTAGAAATATCAATATGAGAAGCTAATGCATTTCCTGTAATAAATGGATCTATTAAAATATAAATTCCATTAATTTCTATTGAAAAACAAGAATGCCCTAAAAATGTAATATTCATAATTTATTTATTTGATGCTTAAAATTTACAAAAGTTGCCCAATTCCAAAAAGAATTGAAAACAAAAATGTACTTAAAGCTACTTTTTTTAATTCAGAGTCTAACTCAGCAGGATTTTTATTGATAGCTACTGTTTTTACATTTTTAATTAAAGGTACAAATGCAATCAAAAAAACGAATTGATAAATAGTTCTAAAATCTAAAAATGTATAAACCAATGCAGAAACTAAAGCTCCTAATATTAAAAAATAATGATATTTTTTTGCTTTTTTATTTCCTAGTTTTACAACTAATGTATTTTTTTTGTTCTTTTTATCTTCTACCCTATCTCTTAAATTGTTCAAATTTAAAACAGCTGTACTTAACAAACCAATAGAAATTGCTGGCAAAAATATTTGCCAATTTATATGCTTTGTATATAAAAAATAACTTCCAACTACACTTAATAAGCCAAAGAATAGAAATACAAAAACATCTCCAAAACCACTGTAACCATAAGCAGAATTACCAACTGTATATTTTATAGCAGCTGCAATAGATGCAATTCCAAGACCAAAGAATAAAATTGAATACCCAAAATTTTCTTTACCAAATGAAACGTAAATCAATAATAGAGCAACTATTAAAGTAATAATAGTTGTTACTATCATAGCAGATTTCATTTGCTTTGGAGTTATTGCTCCTGATGAAACCATTCTTGCTTCTCCTGTCCTATTTTTATCTGAACCTTTAACTCCATCTCCATAATCATTTGCAAAGTTTGATAATACCTGAAAACCAATTGTGGTTAGAATTGCTAACCAGAAAATTGGAGATTGTAAAATTGAAGGACAACCAAAACAACAACTAAATATCTCAAGGTCTTTCAAATAATCTTGATACCCTATAAAACTTCCAACAATAATACCAGAAACAGATAGAGGCAATGTTCTTAAACGTGCAGCTTTTATATAATTTTTAATCATTTATTAAATAGCACCTAATTTTAAAGCTTCTTTAATATGAATGCGCTTACCATTTTTAATAGGAACAATAAAAGCATCATTACAAACACTTAAAAGCATATTTTTATATTCGACTGCTTCTTTGTAAGTTAAAAACTCTCCTAATCTATATTTATTAAGAGTATCTTCTTTAGTTGTTGTAACATTTGCTAATGTTTCTAAAGTTTTGTTTTCATTTTGATAAGCTCCAATTTGAATTGTAAAAAATAATTCTGAATTTGATTTAATATATTGATCTGGTAAACTTAGAGCGATTACTTTTAAATAGTTAGCCTCTTCTTTAGTTTGAGCTCTTAAACTATTTACACTTAGAAAACATAAAACTGCAAAAAATAAAAAGTTTTTCATTCTTATAAATTGTTTGCTTCAGCAATTAATTCTGCAATATCTTTAACTTCTACTTCCGCTTCTTTTTCTTTAAATTTTATTCCATCTGTCATCATTGTATTACAATAAGGACAACCAGTTGCAATAATATTAGGTTTTGTTTCTAAAGCATCTTCTGTTCTTAAAACATTAATTTCTTTATCTCCTTTTTCTGCATCTTTAAACATTTGGGCACCACCTGCACCACAACATAAAGCTGTTGCTTTGTTGCGTTTCATTTCTGTTAAATTAACTCCTAATCTTTTAATTAATTCTCTAGGAGACTCATAAACATTGTTTGCCCTTCCTAAGTAACAAGGGTCATGAAAGGTTACTTTTTTCCCTTTTAAAGTTGTACTATCTATTTTTAAACGTCCTTCTGAAATCAAATTCTGAATAAATTGAGTGTGATGAAAAACTTCATATTTACCACCTAATGAAGGGTATTCATTTTTAAGTGTATTAAATGAATGTGGATCACAAGTAACAATTTTCTTTACTTCATATCCATTTAATACCTCAATATTCATCATTGCTTGCATTTGAAATAAAAACTCATTTCCTGCTCTTTTTGCTGCATCTCCTGTAGATGATTCTTCTGTTCCTAAAACTGCAAAATCTACATTTGCTTGATGTAATATTTTTACGAATGCTCTTGATATTTTTTTTGCTCTATCATCATAACTTCCTGCTGCGCCAACCCAAAACAACACTTCTGGTTGCTTACCTTGAGCCATTAAATCTGCCATTGTTGGTACGTTCATAATAAAATGTTTAATTGTTTATTCGTTGAAACGTTTAATTGTTAAAAACTTCTCGATACAAATTTATTCGTTCCTCATAAATTCACTCGAAGTGACAGTATATTAGTTACTTCTTCTTAAAATCTAGCTGCTAACTGCTACTGAAAACTGCAAACTATTTACTCTTCGTTTGCCCAATTCAATCTATCTTGTTGATTGTATTGCCAAGGAGCACCATTATTTTCGATGTTTGTCATCATCATATTTAATTCTTGTGGTGCTGCACTTTCTTCCATTACTAAATATCTTCTCATATCCATAATAATAGATAGTGGGTCAATATTTACTGGACATTCTTCTACACAAGCATTACAACTTGTACATGCCCAAAGTTCTTCTGGAGTAATATAATCGTTTAACAACTGCTTACCATCATCTACAAAAGAACCTTTATTTGCATCTATATTTCTACCTACTTCTTCTAAACGATCTCTTGTATCCATCATAATTTTACGAGGAGACAATTGTTTACCAGTTAAATTTGCAGGACAAGAAGATGTACATCTACCACATTCTGTACATGTATATGCATTCATTAATTGAACCCAATTTAAATCTACAACATCTGAAGCTCCAAATTTTTCTGGTACAGTTTCTTCTGCTCCTTCTGCAGGCATTGCATAAGGATCTGCATCAGGATCCATCATTAGTTTTACCTCATTAGTAACAGATTCTAGATTATTGAATTGTCCTTTTGGGTTTAAATTTGCAAAATATGTATTTGGAAAAGCTAATAGTATATGTAAATGTTTAGAATAATATAAATAATTTAAGAAAACTAAAATTCCTAAAATATGAATCCACCAAGCGCTTCTTTCAATTATATGAATTGATTCTGACGAAAAACCATCAAAAAAAGGCACAATAAATTGACTTATTATATTACCAACACCTGCTTGTTGAAATATTGTATCTGTTGCATTCATCACCAAAAACAAGGTCATTAAAACCATTTCGAAATAAAGAATATAATTACCATCATTTTTAGGCCATCCTTTCATTTCTTTACTTAAAAATCTTTTTATGTTTGATACATTTCTACGCAACCAAAAAACAACAACAGCCACAAAAACTAAGGTTGCTAAAATTTCAAATGTTCCAATTAAGAAACCATAAAAACCTTTACCTAAAACACCTAGAAACACTCTATGAGTACCAAATAAACCATCTATAATAATTTCTAAAACTTCTATATTAATAATAATAAAACCCACATAAACAATAATGTGTAAAACCCCAGACAAAGGTCTTTTTACCATTTTAGATTGCCCTAGAGCAATCATTATCATATTCTTTAATCTTTCTGACTTTTTATCTGACCTATCTATATCTTTACCTAATTTAATGTTTCTTGAAATTTTACGAATATTCATCGTAAAAAAACCAACACCTAATACTAAAGCGATGGCAAATAATATATTTGGTAAGTATTGCATTATATTGAAAATTAAATGATTAAAATACTACTTATTCTGTTTCTTTTTTGGGTGAGTAAGATTTTGCTCTTTTACCAAACAATGAGAAATGTACAAAACGTTTTGGGTTTAATTTCATTTCTCTAAGCAAGTTTTCTAATTCTTTAGACATCGTTGTAATATTATTGTACAGTTTATCATCTGTAACTAATAAGCCTAAAGTTCCTTTACCTGAATGGATTCCTTCTAATAATAAATTTGCAGAAGTAAGTGTTACCTCTGCTTTTCTCATAATTTCTCCAATATTAGCATTTGCTAAAGTATCTGAAACTCTAGAGAAATTATCTGTAATCAATTTTGTGTTTTTAATACTTTCTTTTAAATTTACTGACGTAGAATCAATTAAACCATTAACAGATAACATTGTTTTTTTTACTTCATTTAAAGTAAACTCTAGTGATTTAACAGAATTTTTTAAACTTTTTTGAGTTTTAATATCTAAAATATTATTTACATTTTTAAATAATGAATCTGCACTTACAATTACGTGTTCTAACTTTGCTTGAATCGGGTCTAACCTTTCTCCAATTGAAGTAAATAAACTTGACTCTATTTCTCCTTTTAATACATCTCCTGAAACAGCATTTTCTCCTTCATATTCTGGAATAATAGCCAAATTAGATCCACCTAAAGGACTTGGTGAATAAATTTTAACAATACTTTTTTTAGAAAAAGAAAAATCATTATCTAAAATAAAACTTACAACTAAGTGCCCTTTTTTTGTAATATTTTTATTAAATTCTATACTGGTAACTTTACCTACTTTTAAACCATTAATTGTAACAAGACTAGATGTACTTAAACCTGCAATATTACTATACTCCACTTGAAAATTGCGTGTATTTGTATCAAACAAATTTTGCCCTTTTAAAAAATTATATCCCCATATAAATATAGCAATTACAATTACGGCAACAATACCTGTTTTTATTTCTTTAGACATGAATTAAAAATTTTAATAACAATATTACTAATTATTTTTGGTTGAAACCGTTAAATCTATTGCATTTTAATAGCTTGGGTTACAGATATTTTTTCTCCGTTCTTAAAAGCAACAATAAAAGCTGAAGTAAAACCTTTGGTCTTAGCTATTTTTAAAGATCTTTTTACTTGATTATAATCTGAATTATTACCATAATAATACTTAAAATATTTACCTACAGCAACTCTTTCAATTTCTTTTAAACCCTTAAAATTATAAGGATTTGTAGGTATTTTATTTTTACCTGATGCAATTTGAACCTTATACTCAACAGTGTTTTCTATAGTACTTTCTGAGGTAATTGTATTTAATTTTAAATTATTTACATATTTTAACACAGCATCTGTTATTGCTCTTCCCATTTGTTCTTGCCCTTTTTTAGAGTTTAAGAACCTTCCTTCTTTTTTATTTGTTAAAAAACCTAATTCTACCAAAACACTTGGCATTATTGTTTCTCTTAATACCTGAAAATTATCTTGTTTTACTTTTCTATCGTTTCTTTTTAACTTAAATGCAAAATTATTCTGAATTAAACTTGCTATGGCCAAACTCTTATCTAAATTTTCTTCTTGTAAAAGCGATAATCCTATAACAGATTCTGCAGAATTTTTATCAAAACCTTTATATCTATCTTTAAAATTATCTTCTAAAAAAATAGCCGCATTTTCTCTTTTAGCAATTTCTAAGTTCTTTTTATTACCTCTTAAACCCAAAACAAATGTACCTGCTCCGTAAGCATTTGATGTATGAGAATCACAATGAATAGACACAAATAAATCTGCTTTTGCATTATTGGCAATATCTCCTCTTTTCCATAAATCTACAAAAACATCTTTTTTTCTTGTAAAAAGAACTTTTATTTCTTTATTTTTAGATAGAGCTTTACCAACTTCTAAAGCAACTTTTAAGGCAATATTCTTCTCTCTATATCCGTTTCCTAAATTACCAGGATCTTTACCACCATGACCTGCATCAAGAACTATTACGTATTTTTTTTGAGCAAGCATTGATGATGAAGCCATCAAAAAAGAGACTGCAAAAAATAAAATAAAAATAATTTTTGCTTTGATATTAATTTTGTTGTTTTCTTGAATTTGCATCAATAAAATTTAACTAATTTTGGCATCTTAAATTTGGTGCTTCAAATATTGAGCCATATTTTTAACATTTATACAAAAATAGTATTTAAAGCATTGCAAACAAACCTATCATACATACTTTTATTCTGTAGTTTATTTTTTATAGAAATAGGCCTTTCTCAAGACAATAAGTCTAAAAAGAGCACTATTAAAAAAGATACTACAATTATGAAACAAATAGACACTCTTTTTAAAAGTAAAAAAGATTCTTTGATTTCAAACAAAAAAGATTCGCTTTTATTAGATTCTATTAAACCAAAAGAAACAATAGAAGATATTATTGTACACGTAGCTAAAGATTATACAATACAAAATGCAAAAGATAAAACCGTAACTTTATATAATGAAGCAAATATAACATATACAGATATTGATTTAAAAGCAGGGGTAATAATTATTGATTATAAGAAAAATACACTTTTTGCTAAAGGTATTATAGATAGTACTGGTTATGTTCAACGTCCTGTTTTTAAACAAGGGAATCAAGAATCTGAACAAGATTCTATGGTTTATAATTTTAAAAGTAAACGTGCCTTAATTTATGGTTTAAAAACGAAACAAGGTGAAATGTTTACTTATGGAGAAAAAACGAAACGTGTTAACGATTCTACTATTTACATTAGGAAAATAAAATTTACAACGTCAGAAAAAGAAATACCAGATTACTATATTGCAACTGACAAAGCAAAACTTGTACCCGGTAAAAAAATTATTGTTGGTACAAGTAATCTAGTATTAGCTGATATACCTACACCTATTTTTATTCCTTTTGCCTATTTTCCTATAACAGAAACTAGTGTTTCTGGCTTTTTAATTCCTTCGTTTGACACTGGTAGTAGTTCTAGAGGTATTGGTTTTCAAAATGGTGGATATTACTTTGCAATTAATGATTATATGGATTTAACGGTACAGGGTGATGCATATTCTAACGGAAGTTGGGGAACAAGAATATCATCCAACTATAGAAAAAGGTATAAATATAGTGGTTCTTTTAATTTTAATTTTGAAAATAATATTAGTGGCATTAGAGGTTTTGATGATTATTCTAAATCAAACAATTTTAATATTACATGGTCACATAGTCCTGACTCTAAAGCGAGCCCAAATTCTAGATTCTCTGCATCAGTAAGAATGGGTAGTAGTAAGTTTTTTAGAGAATCACAAAATCAATATAATGTTTCTCAAACACAAACTAATACATTTAATTCTTCTGTAAATTACAGTAAAACTTTTGTTGGTACTCCCTTTAATATGAACTTAACAGCTTCACATCAACAGAACACAAACACAGAAGAAATTACGATGACATTGCCATCGTTAACTGTAAATATGAATAGAGTATATCCATTTGCAGGTAAAGGCGGAGTTCAAAAAACACCTATTCAAAAAATGGGGTTTAATTACACCATGCAAGGTCAATATTTAATAAACACTACAGATGATGAGTTTTTTACAGGTAAAATGTTTGAAACAGCTAGATCTGGAATGCAGCATAAAACAGGAACTAACACAAATCTTAAAGCTTTTAAATATTTCACATTATCTCCAAGTGTAAATTATGAAGAAACTTGGCAGTTTGATTATATTCAAAAGGATTATGATGTTACAGAAAATGTTGTGGTTACTGATACTTTAAGAGGATTTAAAAGCTATAGAGAATATAATGCAGGTTTAAGTTTATCTACTAATATTTATGGTACTTTTAATTTTAAAAAAGGACGATTAAAAACGATTAGACATACTTTTAGACCTTCTATTTCTTATTCTTATAGACCAGATTTTAAAGACAAATATATTAAACAGGTACAACAAAGTGCAGATGCAACAGATTTAGACGAATACACTGTATTTGACGAAGGTATTTATGGAGCTCCATCTTCTGGTTTAAGTAATTCTATTGGTATTACATTAAACAATGTTTTAGAGGCAAAAATTGCTCCTAAAGATCCTGATAGTGATGAAGAAGATGAAAAAATTACAATTTTAAACAATTTAAACTTTAGTAGTTCTTACAATATTGCTGCTGATAGTTTACGTTGGTCTCCTGTTAGCTTTTCTACAGGAACAAGATTATTTAAAGACAAACTAGCTGTAAACTTAAGTGGATCTATGGATCCATACAAAGTAAATAGTTCTGGTGTAAGAATAAATGAATTTAATGCCAATATTTTAAGATTAACAAACGCTAGTTTAACTGCAAATTATTCCATTTCTAGTAAAGATTTTGGAAAAGACAAAGAAAAAGAAAAAAATAAAAATGGAAACGGATCACAAGCACCACCAGATGTTATTGGTGCAGATATAAACCCTACAGATAGTTTTGGTCAAAAAAATGGTATAAATACGAATAAGGAAGATAAGAACAAAAAAGCCCAATTATACAATTCTGATATACCATGGTCTATAAACTTAGCTTATTCTGCTAGTTATACCAACAATGGTATAGACCCAGGAACTGTTGGTATACATAGTATAATGTTTAGTGGAAATTTAGAACTTTCTCCTAAATGGAAAATGGGCTATTCTTCTGGTTATGATGTTAAAGGTGGGGCTTTTACTTTTTCTAGATTTAATTTTACTAGAGATTTAGATAGTTGGCAATTCAATTTTAATTGGGTTCCTTTTGGCACAAACTCTTCTTATACATTTTTTATTGGTGTTAAATCTTCTATGTTATCTGATTTAAAATGGGATAAAAATAAACCACCAGATAGAGTTTTGTTTTAACCCTTATATACTACATAATTTATTAATAGCATTTTTTTATATTTATTTTCAAACTTTAAATTTATCATCAAATGAAAAAAATAATAACTACAACAAAAGCTCCTGCTCCTATAGGACCATACAATCAGGCTGTATTAAGCGGTAATACCTTATATACATCTGGTCAAATTGCGATAAACCCAGAAAACGGAGAACTTGTTTTAGGTTCTATTAAAGAAGAAACTAAACAAGTAATGCAAAACCTAAAAGAAGTTTTAACGGCTGCAGAAATGACTTTTGAAAACGTAATTAAGACATCAATTTTCATTTCTGACATGAACAACTTTGCCGAAATAAACGCTGTTTACGGAGAATATTTTAATGAAGAAACTGCTCCTGCAAGAGAAACAGTAGAAGTTGCCAATTTACCTAAGTTTGTTAATGTAGAAATTAGTGCAATCGCTATTAAATAGCTCGCATTAATAAATCTGCTGTAGCAGGGTTTGTTGCTAACGGCACATTATGAACATCACAAATTCTTAATAACATTATAATATCTGGTTCATGTGGGTGTTTTTCATGTGGGTCTCTAAAAAACAAAACCATATTACATTTACCTTCTGCTACTCTTGCTGCAATTTGAGCATCTCCACCAATTGGACCAGATAAAAATCTTGTTACTACAAAACCAGCTTTTTCGGCTTTAGAGCCTGTTGTTCCTGTAGAAATTAATTTAATATTCTTTCTAAGCAAAACTTCTTTATGCTCATTTAAAAACTGAACCATTTCTGCTTTTTTGCCATCATGTGCAATAATTGCTATTTCCATATATATTCTTTTTTATAATAAGTTAAAAATAAATAAAGCCTGATAATGTATAAACTATCAGGCTTTATTATTATGTTAAGTATAATTGTGTTCTACAAAGAAGCAGAATACTCAATTAAATCTACAATCTTAGTTGAATAACCCATTTCGTTATCATACCAAGAAACAACTTTTACGAAGTTATCATTTAAAGCGATTCCTGCACCAGCATCAAAGATAGAAGTACGAGTATCTCCAACAAAATCTTGAGAAACCACCATGTCTTCAGTATATCCTAAAACACCTTTCATAGCTCCACTTTCTGAAGCAGCTTTCATTGCAGCACAAATTTCTGCATATGTAGCTGGCTTATCTAACTTTACAGTTAAATCTACAACAGAAACATCCATAGTAGGAATTCTAAATGCCATACCAGTTAATTTCCCGTTTAAAGCTGGAATTACTTTTCCAACAGCTTTTGCAGCTCCTGTAGAAGAAGGAATTACGTTTCCGATAGCAGAACGTCCACCTCTCCAGTCTTTCATAGAAGGACCATCAACAGTTTTTTGAGTTGCAGTTGCAGCGTGTACAGTTGTCATTAAACCTTCTGAGATTCCCCAGTTGTCATTTAATACTTTTGCAATAGGAGATAAACAGTTAGTAGTACAAGATGCATTAGAAAAAATCTTCTGATCTGCTTTTAATTCTGTATTATTTACACCCATTACAAACATAGGAGTATGATCTTTAGAAGGAGCAGATAAAACTACTTTTTTAGCACCAGCTTGTAAGTGTAATCCTGCAGTTTCTTCTGTTAAGAAAAATCCTGTAGACTCAATTACGTATTCTGCACCAACTTCATCCCATTTTAAATCTGCTGGGTTTCTTTCTGCTGTAATTCTAATTTCGTTTCCGTTTACAATTAATTTACCATCTTTTACATCTACAGTACCGTCAAATGCACCATGAACTGAATCATATTTTAACATGTAAGCTAAATAATCTACATCTAATAAATCATTAATTGCTACTACTTGTACATCTTTTCTATTTACTGTAGATCTGAATGCTAATCTTCCAATTCTTCCAAATCCGTTAATTCCTACTTTAATCATTTTACTAATCTTTAATTGTTTATTGTTTATGTTGTTATAATATCAGAAACTCTAAGAAGTTCATAATTTATTGAATGACCTCCAGAAATTGCTTCTTTAATATCTGTACTAATTACTATATTATCTTTTAAACCTACCATTAGGTTTGTTTTACCATCTAAAAGTAACTCTACTGCTTTTACACCTAATCTACTTGCTAAAACTCTATCGAAACAAGAAGGAGAACCTCCTCTTTGCATATGACCTAAAATACTAACTCTTACATCATATTCTGGTAAGTTTTCTTCTACGTATTCTGCTAATTGGTATACATTTTTACCAGATTTATCACCTTCTGCTACTACAACAATACTAGATGATTTACCTGCTCTTCTACTTCTTTCTAAAGATTCTAGCATTCTATTTAACCCTAAATCTTCTTCTGGAATTAAGATTTCTTCTGCTCCTGCTCCTACTCCTGCATTTAATGCTATAAAACCTGCATCACGCCCCATAACTTCTACAAAAAACAGTCTATTATGAGAAGATGCTGTATCTCTAATTTTATCTATAGCTTCTACTGCTGTATTAAGAGCTGTATCATAACCTAAAGTATGTGATGTACCAAAGATATCATTATCTATAGTTCCTGGAATACCGATTACAGGAAAACCAAACTCTTCATTAAAAATAACTGCACCAGTAAAAGATCCATCTCCTCCAATTACAACTAAAGCATCAACTTCACGTTCTATCAAATTGTCGTAAGCTTTTTGTCTTCCTTCTTTTGTTCTAAACTCTGTAGATCTAGCTGATTTTAAAACTGTACCTCCTTTGTTAATTATGTTATGTACGCTTCTAGCGCTTAAATCTACAAGATCATTTTCTATAAGACCTTCATAACCTCTATATATACCTACACAACCTAAACTATAATAGGCACAAGACCTAACTACAGCTCTAATTGCGGCATTCATTCCAGGGGCATCTCCCCCAGAAGTCATAACTGCTATTTTTTTTATTTCTTTCATATTATTGTGATGTAAAATTACTGCTTTATAACCATTTAAAATAATAAAACTACGAAATCGTTTTAGGCTAATTTACACCACTATAAGTGGAAAAATGAAATAATTATTATTATCAAATTGTATGTTTTTCATTATTAATTTATTATTAATTAAAAGCAAAATTAACAATGGAATTCTAAGTAGTAAATGATAATAATCAGATTTAGAATGATAAAAAATCTGTCTTAATTTCCTTCAAAATTAATTAAATTATTTTTAGGTGTAATTATGGTATCTTTTTTAATAGTAGACTTCTTATTCTTCCTTCTGCTTCTAACTTTCTTTAATAATTCTGCAAGTGTATTAAAATTTACTTGATATGAAAGACCAACTCCTTGTGTATAACCTTCTTCTTCTGTAGAATATTGAATTTCATTTTGTCTATTAAATATAGTACCTCTAAAATTACCTTCTTTGTTTAATAAAACTTCTACTTTAACTTCTCCTACTACACTAGATTGTGTTTGAGCACCAACAGGAACTCCTACTTTTCCGTTAATGATTACTCTATCACTAACCTGTGTACTTACAGAAACATCTACTTGGTTATCTATATTTAAACTCTCTATGTCATTACCACTATTTCCTTGTTGATAATCTACACCTAGTTGAAATTTACCTTCAGGATTGTTTAATAAACTAGAAAACGCAGCAGCTACAGCACTTGAGGCTGTATTAGATATGGTTTCTCCTGCATTAAAATCTACTTTATCTGGGTTTGCAAAATTACCAAAGGCAAGTAAAGAAATAAATTGTGTGGTTTTTTCATTTACATTATTATCATTTAAAATAAACTCTAACTCACTTGCAATTGCAGGGTCTACATTTGTTAATTGAATATCTAAATCTTGTTTAGAACTAAATAGGCCTCCTGTTATTTTTGTCACTAAATCTATTTCAATTTTTCTATTAGAATTAAAATTTTCTAGTAAAACACCTGGATTTGCTTTTGCTTTATAAATTGCAGTTACATCTAAATTAGCTTCATAAGGATCTCCATTCCAAGAAACTGTTCCTCCTTTTTGTATTAAAAATGGTTTGTTTACAATACCTCCATATTTAAAATCATATACTCCATTATCTATGGTATAATCTCCATACATGTTAAACATACCTCTAGTATTTATTTCTACTCTAAGGTTTCCAGAACCACGACCTGTTAACTGACTTCCATAAACCTCATCTATTACTACTTGCGCTGTTGCATCTTTTGTAACTTCTAAATTAATAGTTAAAGACAAACCTTTAATTGCTTCTAATGCAATTTCTTCTTGTTTTTCTTTAACTTTAGTTTCTTTAGATTTAAAATGAATTAAGCTATAACTATCTACAGTTTCTATATCTTTTAGAGGAACAACAAATATGGTTCCTGGCTTTGTTTTAGCGTTTATTTCTATATCTAATTGTTCTGTAAGACCAGTTATACTTGCACTACCATCTATAAAAGCAGAACCATAATATAATGCTTCATCTGAATCTTTTGTATCTAAAACCAACACATTATCTCCATCAAGTTTAATGTTTAAAAACCATTTCTCGAAATTTAAATGCGTAATATTTCCTATTAATTTACCTCTTGTTTTATGTTTTGTATCTATTAAAGAAACTTCTTCGAAAATAAATGACTGGTCTTGAAGTGTTATTATTGATTCTCCTTCAAAATCATAATCTACATTTAAATAAGGAAACTTTAGTCCTGCATTTTTAAGAGTTAAAACTCCTTCCATTTCTGGATTTCCTATAAAACCTCTCAAAGAAAAATCTCCAGAAGCAACTCCTCTTATAGATGACAAAACATCTTGTCCTAAAGGACTAAAAGCACTTAAGCCAAATTCTTCTAAATAAACTTCTAAATCTATTAATGGTCTTTTTTCTGAAAAATCTAAAGAACCAGAGGCTGCAATACTTTTTACTTTTTCATTTTTGATAGATAAATCTACTTTATATTTTTCGTAAGAATTGTCTCCTTTTACATTTAAAACTAAATCTCCTTGTTTAAAATTATTTACTTCAAACTCTTTAATAGACATTAAAGCTTCTGGACTATAAACACCATCTTTTTGTACAAAATCTAAGTTTCCAGAAAGTGTTCCTTTTAATGCCAAACTATCTATTATAGGTAAAAAACTTTGCAATTTTACTTTGGTAAAATCTGCTAAAAGAATTTTTTCTTTTTCACCTACTAAACTACCTGAAAACTCTATTTTTTGTTCACCTGAAACTAATTTAAATTGACTAAAGTTAAATTCATTTTCTTTTAAATCGAAAGTAACTTTATTTGTTTTTGATTGATCTGGATTTATTTCCCAAAGGTTTTCTTTAAATTTAAATGATGATTTTTCTAAACCTACTACAGATTTTCCTTCTGGATTAAAAGTGTAGAAAAAATCGAGGTTAAAATCTTCATTTTTTTTCTTTCCTCCTTTAAAAACAGATTTAAAATACAAAGTGTCTTTCTGATTTAAACTTAACAGATTTAATTTAGAAACTTTATAATACTTTGTATTTACTTCTGATGCCGTTAAATGTGAGTTATAAAGTGGATTTTGGTTATCTGTTCTTAATAACACATCTTTTATTTCATTGCCATAAGCATCAATTCTAGGTGAAGAAACTGTAAGCCTTAATTGGTTTTTATCCGCTTTAATTTTTCCTTTTATTTTTGTTTTATCATCAATAGAAATTTCTGGAAAAAAAACATTTACAATTTGATTGTAAATAGTAAAGTTAAAATCTAAAAACTGACTTGGTGCTACCTTAAAAGGAGTATAATTTGTATAAATACTACCTAGAGCGTTTTGAGCAACAGGCAACAACTCCGAGAATGAAAATTTACCTGAAAGATAACCATTTGCAATATCTTTAGAAGCTACCTCTATTTTTTTAATACTATCTTTTACAGAAGATTTTATATTAAATTCTTTAAAATTAAATTCTTTTTTATGATTGGTATATAAAATATTCTTAAACAATGCTTCACCAGTAATATCATCAAACGTATTTCCTTCTACATCTAATTCTATATTTCCTTTTAAAACAGAAACACTATCTCTTTTAAAAAGTTTTGTTTCTTTTAAATTTAGGTACTCAATATCCGTTTTAAAATCGAACTTATTAGTTTCAGAAGATAAATCTGCTAATCCATTAAACTTCATTTTAAAATTTTCATCTTCTATCTTTAAATCTCCATCAAACTTGTTATTTTGATATTGTCCGTTAGCATTAATATTCTTGTAATTATAGCCATTAAACTCAAAATCTGAAACTTTACCTAAAAAAGAAGTATTAATATTTTCTAATTTAAAACCATTACCAATTACATCTCCATTTAAAGAAATTTTACCAAAATTTGCATTATTAAAAAATATACCGAGATTAAATTTATTCAATTCTAACTTACCAACATAACGTGCATAATCTATATCGTCTATATTAGAAATTTGTAAATCTGAGATTACCCCACCAATCTGAGATTTTAAATTTAATGTAGCTGCAATGTCTTGGGGTGTTAAATTTACTTTTCCTTTAACACTAAAGTTTCCAAATTTTCTAAACTCTGTAGGTAATTTCTTGCCTAAAACATTTGGTAAAATATTTTTTAGTTCTAGATAGGTAGCTGTTAAATTTTTAAAATCTGCTTTAAACCTAAAACCTCTATCAAAATTAACCGAGTTTATAAAGTCTAAATCACCAATTATTTTAAGCCCGTTTTTAGAATTTAAATTAAGGTTGTTTAATGAAAAGTTATTTAACTTTCCATTAAAGATTCCTGTAAGGTTAATTACATCTTTACCATTTAATTCTTTGTAATAATTTTTTAAATCTGGTACATAAATATAACTTTTATCAAATATTGCTTTTATGTTTACTTTGTCGTTAAAAAAAGGTAAATCTTCTGGCTTATAGGTAAAATTTATATTTGCTTTAATACTAGAATTGAGTGTTTGCAATGTTGTATTTTTAAAACTCATTGCAGTATTTTTATAAGAAAAATCTGTTGTTAAATTTGTAACTTCTAAACCTTTATTGTCTGTAAAGTATAAACCTCTTATTTTAGAAGAAAACTCTGCTCCATACACGAACATATCTTGTAAATTTCCTCCTATATTTTTAGCTGAAAAATATACAGAATCTTTTTTATTAGCATTAATTAACCTATAGTTTAGATTCGTTGCATACACATTAGATGCTCTTAATATAAACGTTTTTGCTAAAGAATCTTTTGGTGAACCATCATTAAAACTACCATAAAATTTAGACATATTATCACTAGTTTCTCCTTTATAGGTTTTTGTGTAATAATAAACGTCTTCTAAAGAAACACTACCTAAATTTATTTCGCTATCTAATACTTTTCTTGCACTTAATATAGAAGTGCTTAACTTGTTTACAAATATTAAAGTATCTTGATGATGATCTTTAATTTTAATTCCTTTTAATTTTACAGTTCCTAAGAAAGATAAATCTATTTTATCTATAGAAATATTAGTATTAAAATCTTTATTTAGAGTTTTTGTTGCGTAGTTACCCAATTTAGATTGAATGGTAGGAATAGAAAGTAAAATACTAACCAACAACAAAAAGAGCACAAAGTACCCTAGCCATTTTAGTATTTTTTTTCCTACTTTTTTGATAACCTTTTCTATTTAAAATAAATGTAACATTATGGGCATATATTAATCAAAAATATTGCCAATAACTACAAAGAACGTGCAAATTTTACAAAGAATTAAATTTCTATTCTTAAAAAAGGATGACAACATAAAATTATCCTTAATTTTGTTCTAAATTAATATTTTTTAATGAAACAACCAGTTTATATATTAGGAATAGAATCTTCTTGTGATGATACAAGTGCTTCTGTTATTTGCAACGCTAAAGTGTTAAGTAATGTTGTTGCAAACCAAGAAATACATTCTAAATATGGAGGAGTTGTTCCAGAATTAGCATCAAGAGCACATCAACAAAACATTGTACCTGTTGTTCAACAAGCTATAATACAAGCAAAAATTAAAAAAGAAGATTTGACTGCAGTAGCATTTACAAGGGGCCCAGGTTTAATGGGGTCTTTATTAGTAGGTACTTCTTTTGCAAAATCTTTAGCATTAGGTTTACAAATTCCTTTAATAGATGTTAACCATATGCAAGCCCATATTCTATCGCATTTTATAGAAGAAGAATCTAGCAAAACACCTCCTTTTCCTTTTATTTGTTTAACTATAAGTGGTGGTCATACACAAATTGTAAAAGTTACCAATCATTTTGAAATGGAAATTTTAGGTGAAACTATAGATGATGCAGTGGGTGAAGCTTTTGATAAATCTGCAAAAATTTTGGGCTTACCTTATCCTGGTGGACCACTCATAGACAAATATGCAAAATTAGGAAACCCAAAAGCCTATCAATTTACTAAACCAAAAGTTGGTGATTTAGATTTTAGCTTTAGTGGTTTAAAAACCGGAATTTTATACTTTATTCAAAAACAAGTAAAATTAAACTCTAATTTTATAGAAGAGAATTTAAATGATATTTGTGCTTCAATACAATATACAATTGTAGAAATTTTAATGACTAAATTAAAAAACGCAGTTAAACAAACAGATATAAAACACATTGCAATTGCTGGTGGTGTTTCTGCCAATTCTGAAATTAGAAACCGCTTACAATTAGCAGAGAAACATTTTGGCTGGACAACATACATTCCTAAATTTGAATATACTACAGATAATGCTGCAATGATTGCAATTACAGGTTATTTAAAATATTTAGACAACAATTATTCTGATGTTTCTATTTCTGCAAAAGCACGTTTAAAAGTTACTGAATAAAACTATGAAAACTTTTATAATTCGAATTTTATTCAACGTTTACTATTTCCTTTTATGGGTTGGTTACTTTGTTTTTGCGCGTTTATTTTTTTTACTTTTTAATTTTGAAAAAACTAAAGAATTAGGCTTTATAACTTCTATTAAAACTTTTTTATATGGAATTCAACTAGACTTTGCTTTTGCTGCTTATTTATGTTTTATCCCTTTTTTATTAATTCTTTTTACAGTTTTTTTAAAATCAAAAAACATTGAAAAGATTATTAAAGGTTATTCTTTTTTTATAATCGTTTTTATTAATTTTTTATTATTAATAGATGCTGGTTTATATGAGGCTTGGGGGGTACGCTTAGACACTAGTATTCTTCCATATCTAAACACGCCAAAATTAATGATTGCTTCAGTTTCTAGTTTTCAACTAATTTCTGGAATCATTTTTTTTCTTTTAATATCCTTTACATTTATTCATATTTTTAATAAAGTAATTCATAGTAATATAAATAAAATAATAACTAGCAACTGGCTACAAGTTCCTATTTTTTTAATAATAACAGCATCTTTAATAATACCTATTAGAGGAGGGTTTCAAACAATACCAGTTAACCAAAGTAATGTTTATTTTTCAAGTAAAATGTATGCAAATCATGCTGCAATAAATTTTATTTGGAACTTTTTTAACACTCTTACTCATAAAACCGATGGTAAAAATCCTTACAAATATTTTGATGATGAGATCGCAATAAAAACCATCAAATCAACTCGAAAAAATCTTTTAAATGCAAATACAGATAGTATTTTAAATATTAAAAAACCAAATGTAATTCTAATAATTTGGGAAGGTTTAACAGCTAAAGTTGTGGGCGCTTTAGACGGAGAACCTTTAGTAACACCAAACCTTAATAGACTTTCTAAAGAAAGTATTTTGTTTACCAATTTTTATGCAAATGGAGACAGAACAGATAAAGGTTTACCCGCTATTTTAAGTGGCTATTACCCTCCTCCAGTAAAAAGAATTATGAGAATGCCTAATAAAACAAGAAGCTTACCAATGTTGCCTCAAAAAATGATTAATTTGGGATACAATTCTTCTTTTTATTATGGAGGTGATCTAAATTTCGGTAATATGAATACCTATTTAAGAAATGCTGGTATTACTAATTTTATTGATGGAAGTGAATTTAATAAAGATGACTGGAACTCTAAATGGGGGGCACATGACCATGTTCTTTTAGAACGTTTTGCAAAAGATTTAAAAGGAAACCAAAAAGCCCCATTTTTTAAAATTGCTCTTACACTAAGTAGTCATGAGCCATTTCAATTTCCTGATGAATATAAGTTTGGTAAAGATTCTGAAGATAACAAGTTTAGGAGCTCTCACTCGTATACAGACAAATCTATTGGTAAATTTATTGATTTTGCAAAAAAACAACCTTGGTACAAAAACACTCTAATTGTTATTATTGCAGATCATGGTCATAGCGCTCCAAAGCACAAAGGTCCTTTTAATGATCCTAAAAGATTTAGAATCCCTATGTTATGGTTAGGTGGAGCAATTAATAAACCTGGTTTAAAGATTCATAATTTTTCTAGTCAGATTGATTTTCCTTATACTTTATTGAATTTAATTGATGGAAATAATGAAGATTTTATTTTTAGTAAAAATATTTTTAATCCATCAGAAACTCAATATGCTCATTACTTATTTAACAAAGGTTTTGGAACCATTAACAAAAATGGACTTTTTTTATATGACTATGTAAGTAATAAACCCATTTTAATTAAAGGTAAAAACACTTCTAAATTAGATTCTTTAGGAAAAGCAATTTCTCAAAATGCATTTCAAGATTTTTTAGATAGAAAATAACAGAACCTATATACAAATTATTTTAACTATTTTTATTTATGCATATATCTTATATTTGCTTCAAATTTTAAGAATACAAAATGAAAAAATTAAGTTTAGCATTATTTGGATTATTAATGATTGCTTCTTGCTCTAAAGAACATTCTAAAGAATATGTTTCTTTATCTGGTAAATTAGAAAACAATAAAGATTCTATTATTTCTATTTCTGGTAGAAAAGGAGTTTTTAAAACAATTGCAATTAACAAAGATGGTTCTTTTAAAGATACTTTAAAAGTACCTAAAGTTGATATCTATACTTTTCAAACAAGTAGAGAAAAAAGAGCTCCATTATATTTAAAAAATGGATTCGATATTACTATTAAAGGTGATGCAGAAAAATTTATGACAAGTTTTGAATATTCAGGTTCTGGATCTAATAATACTAACTTTATTGTTGCTCAAAGTAAAATTTTAGGAAACCCTGCTGATATTTTAGCTTTAGAAGAAGAAGCTTTTGCTGCTAAAATGAGTTTATTAAAAAAAGAATACGATAGTATTTTATTTTCTTATAAAAGCTTAGATAGTTCTTTAGTAGATATGGCTACTAAACAAAACGAACAAATGTTTGCTTATTTTCATAAAACTTATGAAAATAATAAGAAAATGGGAAAAGGAAAACCTTCTCCTAAATTTGAAGGTTATGTAGATATTAAAGGAGGAAAAAAATCTTTAGACTCTTTTAAAGGTAAATATGTTTATATAGATGTATGGGCAACTTGGTGTGGACCTTGTATTAGAGAAATTCCTTCTTTAAAAAATATAGAAAAAGAATATCACAATAAAAATATTGAGTTTGTTAGTATTTCTACAGATGAATCTAGAAGAAGTGGTGGTTCTTGGGAAGCTGCAGAAAAAAAATGGAGAGATTTTGTAAAAGAAAAACAAATGACTGGAGTACAATTATGGTCTGGACAAGATTTTAGTTTTCAACAAGCATATCAAATTGCAGGTATACCTAGGTTTATTTTAATCGACCCAAAAGGAAATATTGTAGATGCGAATGCACCAAGACCTTCTGACCCAAGATTAAAAACATTATTAAACTCTTTATTGTAAATTCTTTACAATACAAAAAAAAGCGAAATCTAAATTTAGATTTCGCTTTTTTTATATCATTAAGTTTAAAATATTACTCTTTATAAACTCCCATATCTGCATATTTGTCCATTCTTTTAGAAACTAAGTCAGTTTCATTTAAATCTTTTAATTCTTCAAAAGCAGCAACAATTTGCTCTTGCACAGCTTTAAAAGCGTCTTCTCTATTAGAATGTGCTCCTCCAACTGGTTCTTTTATAATTCCGTCAATTAACTTTAACCTTTTCATATCTGCTCCAGTTAATTTTAATGCAGAAGCAGCTTGTTCTTTAAACTCCCAACTTCTCCATAAAATAGAAGAACATGATTCTGGAGAAATTACTGTATACCATGTGTTTTCCATCATATACACTCTATCTCCTACACCTATTCCTAAAGCACCTCCTGAAGCGCCTTCTCCAATAACAACAGTAATAATTGGTGTTTTTAAACGAGTCATTTCTAGAATATTTCTAGCAATTGCTTCTCCTTGCCCACGTTCTTCTGCTTCTAAACCTGGGTAAGCCCCTGGAGTGTCTAATAGAGTTACAACAGGAATTCCAAATTTTTCAGCCATTTTCATTAAACGTAAGGCTTTTCTATACCCTTCTGGGTTAGCCATACCAAAATTTCTGTATTGACGAGTTTTGGTATTATGCCCCTTTTGTTGTCCAATAAACATATAAGATTGATCTCCAATTTTACCTAAACCACCAATCATAGCTTTATCATCTTTTACACTTCTGTCTCCATGAAGCTCCATAAAAGTATCTCCACAAATTGCTTTAATATAATCTAATGTATAAGGCCTATTAGGATGTCTAGATAATTGAACTCTTTGCCAAGGCGTTAGGTTCTTATAAATATCTTTTCTAGCTTTCTCTAGCTTTTTTTCAATCTTTTTACAAGTAGCACTAACATCTACTTCACTTTCTTTACCAATAATTTCGCACTTATCTAATTGATCTAAAAGCTCTTTAATTGGCATTTCAAAATCTAAATATTCCATATTCTAGTTATTTGATTTTAGTTGTTTGGTAAGACAAACATACTATAAAATTAATTGTTTATTAAAAAAGATTTTACTTTTTTCTAACAGTTTTTTCTATAATTTTATTTTTTATTACAGTTCTATTTTTAATAACTCCGTTTAATAAAACTACAAATAATACTATAAATGCGCCTAAATAAAAGGCAGGATTCATTTTTTCTTTATCCCCAAAAATAAAAAGTGCTAAAATAATAGCATAAATGGGTTCTAAATTTATAGTTAGCATAACTGTATAAGGAGATAAATATTTCATCACTTTTACAGATGCAATAAAAGCATAAGCTGTACAAACACTGCTTAAAATTAAAAGATATAACCAATCTAATTTTTGAATTTGAAAAAAAGAATCTGAAAAACCATTACTAAATAAAAGATAAATTGTTATAAAAATAACCCCAAAAAACAATTGATATAAAGATATGGTATCTGCTGGATATTTTTTTATAAAAAGACCATTAAACACAGAAAACAAAGCACTTAAGAAAGAAGAAATTAATGCATATATAATACCTAATTTATATTGATTTTCAAAATTAAAAATAATATAAAGTCCTAAAATAACAATTAAACCTAAAACAATTTCTAATGTTTTAATTTTTCTTTTAAAAAAAACAGGCTCTATTAAAGACACAAAAAATGCGCCAGTGCTCATGGTTACTAAAGCAACAGAAACAGTTGAAACTTTAATTGCTTTAAAGAAAAATATCCAATGTAGTGCAATTATAATTCCTGTAACTATAAATTTAAATAGACCTCTTATATCAACTTTAAAAGATTTCTTTTTTATTATAAAATAGATAACGATAAAAATTACTGCTAGCAACATTCTATACCATACTAATGGTATTGCTTCTAAAGTTATTAAAGCTCCTAAAATAGCTGTAAAACCCCAAATAAAAACTATAAAATGTAATCGTAAATAGTTCTTTAACTTACTTTCTTGCATTTAAATAAAGATAAAACGCTAAACCTCCAAAAATTAAATTGGGAATCCAAACGTAAACAAGAGAGTTTACACCTGCAACCCCACCTAGAACTTCAGATATTTTCATTAAGAAAACATAAATAAACATTACACCTATACCTATTGCTAAATTAACTCCTGTACCTCCTCTTCTCTTTCTAAAAGCTAAAGCAACAGCAATAATTGTTAATATGTAAGAAGCTATGGGTAAACTTGTTCTTTTATGAAACTCTACTAAATATGCATTTAAATTTTTTACACCTCTTTTTTTAGAAATTTCTATAAAGTTATTTAATTCTCCAGAAGGCATTTCTTGTGACAAAGCAGATTTATAAATTAAATCTTTAGAAGTAAAACTAAATACTGTATCTAACTTTGTACCAGAATAAATACTGTCTTTATTTTTAAATAGTTTACGCATTTTCCAAGTTGTAAGTGTAAAAATAGAGTCTTTATCATTGTATTTTATTCTACTTGCAACTAATTTTGATTTTAGTTTGATACCATCATATACTTCTGATGAAAAATCGTGCCCAGATTTTGTTTCTGTATTAAAGCTTCTTATATAAATATATGTGCTATCTGTTAATTGCAAACTAAAATTTGAAACTCTTTTTAATTCGTTTTTTTGTCTAGCATTATTAAGATATTCTCTTTCAAACTTTTTTCTTTCTTTACTACTACTTGGAACCACAAAATGGTTCATAACTAAAGAGACAATAGTTATTAAGGTTGCTCCAATAAAATATGGATATAAAAAACGGGTAAAAGAAACCTTAGCATTAGTTATTGCAATAATTTCTGTATTGTTAGATAATTTAGAAGTAAATAAAATTACAGCAATAAATAATGCCAAAGGCATAAAAGTATTGGCATAATAGATAATAAAATTTTTATAATACTCATCTACAATTTGGTAAAAACTTAAATCTGCATGTTCTAGAAAATTATCTATCTTCTCAGATATATCTATGGCTATAGCAATAGGAATTAAGATTAATAAGGTAAACAAAAATGTTACCAAAAACCTTTTTAATATGTACCAATCAATTATCTTCACTTAAAGTATTTAATCTTGTAATTGTTTATTTGTGTAACTGTTTACTGCCAACTGAAAACTGATTACTTCTATAATCTTTTATCCATTTGTTTAACCATTTTATCTTTCCATTCTCTAAAATCACCTGCTAAAATGTGTTTTCTTGCCTCACGTGTTAACCAAACATAAAAACCTAAGTTATGTATTGAGGCTATTTGTTTACCTAACATTTCTTTTGCAGCAAAAAGATGACGCAAATAGGCTTTTGAGTACATGGTATCTACCCAAGTAATTCCCATATCATCTATAGGAGAAAAATCTTCTGCCCATTTTTTATTTTTAATATTAATAGAACCATGTGCTGTAAACAACATACCATTTCTTGCATTTCTAGTTGGCATTACACAATCGAACATGTCTATACCTAAAGCAATGTTTTCTAAAATATTAATTGGAGTACCCACTCCCATTAAATATCTGGGCTTGTCTTCTGGCAAAATATCTGTTACAACTTCTGTCATTGCATACATTTCTTCTGCAGGCTCACCTACAGAAAGACCTCCAATTGCATTTGCTTGTTGACCAGAATTTGCAATATATTCTGCAGATTGTTTTCGTAAATCTTTATAAGTACTTCCTTGAACAATTGGCATAAATGTTTGTTCAAATCCGTATTTATAAGGTAATTTTTCTAAATGATTTATACATCTATCTAACCATCTATGTGTCATATGCATAGATCTTTTTGCATAATTGTAATCACATGGGTAAGGTGTGCACTCATCAAAAGCCATAATTATATCTGCACCAATTGTACGTTGTGTTTCCATAACGTTTTCTGGTGTAAAATGATGCATAGAACCATCTATATGACTTTTAAATTTTACGCCTTCTTCTTTAATTTTTCTTCTTCCAGAAAGTGAATATACTTGGTAACCACCAGAATCTGTTAAGATATTTCTATCCCAATTCATAAACTTGTGTAAACCTCCAGCTTTTTCTAAAATATCTAAACCTGGACGTAAGTATAAATGATAGGTGTTTCCTAATATAATATCAGGATTTATTTCGTTTTTTAATTCTGATTGATGAACTCCTTTTACGGTTCCAACAGTTCCAACAGGCATAAATATAGGAGTTTCAATTTCTCCATGATCTGTAGTTATTACTCCTGCTCTTGCCTGACTCTTTGGGTCAGTTAATTTTAAGTCGAATTTCATTGATGGCAAAGATAGTATTATTTAAGAATTGTGTAAACTTTAGATTCTTAATTAAAAATTAAATTATTAGCTGCTTTTTGTGGGCAAAAATGTGCGTTAAGGATTGAACGGCTTGTTTGAGCTCTTTTTGTTTTTACAAAAAAGCGAGTAGTGAAAGCCTGACCTGTAAGGGAACGCCCAAAAATTAATTACCATCGTTTCTTTTTGGATGAAAAACCTGATTTTTTCTTTTTATTTTTTGGAGATGATTTTCTAAATGAAGCACTTTTTTTATTGAAATCGTTTTTAGTTGGTGCTTGTTTTCTCTTTGGTTTTTGCGCTTTTGGTTTTTCTTTAACTACAGAAGCTTCTTCGGTTTTAGAGGAAGTAGAAATCATTTTATTAATTTCTTTCATTTCTTCTTCTGTTAATTCGCGCCAATCTCCTGCTTGTAAATACCCCAACTCTACATTCATAATTCGTGTACGTTTTAACTTAGTTACTTCGTAATCTAAGTATTCGCACATTCTTCGAATTTGACGGTTTAAACCTTGTGTAAGAACAATTTTAAAGATTTTGTCACTAACTTTTTCTACCAAACAGTTTTTTGTAACAGTACCTAAAATAGGAATTCCATTTCCCATTTTTTGAATAAAACTATCTGTAATAGATTTGTTTACGGTTACAAAATATTCTTTTTCGTGATTGTTTCCTGCTCGTAAAATTTTGTTTACAATATCTCCATCATTTGTTAAGAAAATTAAGCCTTCTGATGGTTTGTCTAAACGTCCTATAGGAAATAATCTTTCTGGATAATTTACATGTTTTACAATATTTTTTGGTTCTCTTTCATCGGTTGTAGAAACAATACCTACAGGCTTATTAAGAGCAATATATAAAGTTGAATTCTTAGGTTTTACTAATCTACCATCTAACTTTACAACATCTTTTTTACTTACTCTATTGCCTAATTGAGTTGGTTTACCATTAATGGTAACTCTACCTTCGTTAATAAATTTTTCTGCTTCTCTGCGCGAGCAAATACCAGAAGAACTGATGTATTTATTAAGGTTTATAGATTGTTGATTATTTTTATCCAAAGAAAAATATTTTGAACAAAAGTAAGTATAAGATTATAATTTTATTAATCTATTTTCTTTTTATTAAACCATTTGCCAACAAAGTTTAAATTTAAAGTTATCTTATGAAAGTTATCTTCTATTAATCTATTTTCTAAAGTACCTTCTTTACCATAAGAATAAGAAATATTAAAATAATCGTTACTATATTTTCTCATTGGTAATCCTAAACCAAATGACACAAAATAACTATCTATTTGTTGATTGGATATTTTTAAAAAACCTGTATTATAATTAAACCCAAGTCTATATTTTATATTAGATGTATATTTAAATTTGTCTTTTGCAGATGTATATTCTACCCCAAAGGCATAAATAGATTGGTTTGCATAACTCTCGTTATTTTGGTTTTGATTTGTTTCTCCCCAAAGTAGTTTTCTAAAGTCTAAACTGGTTGTTATTTTTTTATTTATAACTGATGTTATTCCTAAACCATATGAAAATGGAAGTTCGAAATTATCTAACTCATTTTCAATCTCATTTTCTATAGTTAAAGATGCACCACTTGAGGTTGTTTTATAAGATGATCTTGTTTGTGTTCCGTTTAAAGAAGAAGGTAATTCTAATGTACCACCAATTGTAGTTTTAAAATTTTCTAAGTTTAAAACATCATACTGAAAACCTGTTTTTAGTTTTGCTCCAGAATAATGATTTTTATCACTAATTGAAACATAAGAACTTGTATAAACTTGCTTTTCTTGGTTTATAGACCCAAAAAGAAAAGAAATGTCTATACCTAATGAAAAGTTTTTAAATAGTTTGTAACCAGAAGAAATATAGAATTTATTTAACCCTCCTTCTCCTGTAATTCTTGTAATATAGGTATCTGTAGATCCTTCTATAGCATTTTCTATATCTATATTATAACCTGTTTTTGTGTAGGGTAATAGACCAATACTCATTCCTAAATTTTGTTTTATTGGAAAAGCAACTGCAATGTGAGATATGTTACCATTTGTATTGTTTTCTGTAATTGTATTTGTTTTTAAGGTTGAAAAGGTTCCATTTAAACCAAACTCATACAAAAAAGATTTCTGTAAAATATTTCCCAAACTTGCTGGGTTATATATGTTTATTTGAAATGGATTTGATTGTGCAATACCTGTATTTCCTAGACCTGTTAAACCACCTGTTGCTGTTTTATTTTCTACCCCCAAGCCAAATAAAGAGTAAGGTGAATTTGTATTACTTTGACTAAATATATAGTTTGTAAAAACTACAAATACTATTAATACTATTTTCTTTTGCATCTTAATAGTTTAAATATTCTACTGATAATTTTACTTCGTTATTGGTATTCTCATTATGTTCTATAACAACACTATTTACATTGTTAAAATTTTCTTGATACTGAATCATAAGAGCATAATTTAAATCTTGTTCTGAATAGAGAATCAATTCAACAAAATTGCTTAAATCTACTGTGTAGTAAGTATTTTCATCAAACTCATCATCTTCTTTAATTAATACTGCATAAGCAGCATTTCCGTCTTCATCTGTTAGTTGTTGAATTATTCTGTTTTTATTATCTACTATAAAAACCGATAACGTCTCTGGTAATGGATTATCTTCTGAATAACTTCCTTTTAATGGCTTAAAAGTTAAATCTGCACTTAAAGTAGTTGCGTTTTCTGCAAGTTCTGAGAGTTTTTTAATTGAAGGAATGTCTATTCTTGCAGAAATTCCTGTTCCAGATTGTGTAAAGATTAAATTATCTGTTTCTGTGCTTAATTTAATTTCTTCTTCGTCTACAAAACTTTTTAATGTTGTTGAGGATAAATCTGAACTAATTTGATTGAACTGTTTTGAAGCTCCTGATATTACAAAATCTATAAAATAGTTATTATCTTCATTATCATCATCTTTAATTGTATAATACAAACGCATACTAGAATTGCCAATTGTACTTTCTGCTGTTTGTGCATTAAAGCCTAAAATATGGTTGCTCTGATTTGTTTCTGGTATAATAGCTAATCCTTTAAAATATTGTAAAAAATCATCTGAATTATTAATATCATTATCATCTATCTTATCAAAAATCTCTTGTCCTAAAGCATCATCCATTTTTATAAAAAGAGAATCTGTTGCTTTGTTTGGATTTGGTGTAAAAGATATTTGTCCTAAAATATCAGAATCATATTTTAAAGAAGATGTGTTGTAAAAAGAAACCCCTTCTTTTGGTTCTACAGTTTCTGTTATTCTATGTAATTTATACGTTTGTATTTTAGTAGTATCTCCATAATAATAATTATCATAGTTTAAAATCATACCTATAGAATCGTAAATTGCATCAGAACCTAAAGTGTAAGTAGAAGTTATTAATTGCATATAAGATTTCGATGAAAAAGTTCCTAATTTATCATCTATAACATTACCTAACAAAATTCTGTTTGTGTTAGAAGTTATTAAAGAATCTAATTTATAAGTTCCTGCTTTTATAGAAAAAGTATCTATAACTCTTACCTGAATTTCACTTTCAATAAAATCTCCACCAACTTCATAAATTTTTTCATCTGTATTGCAAGAAACTAGAAAAAACAAACTTAAAACACCAATAATATAATACTTCATTTTACTTTTTAGAGCAAAACTATTAGAGTAGATATCACAAAAAATCACAAAATATACAAACGTACTTTTTTTATAGACTTACTACCAAAAAACACCTCTAAACACAAGAATTAACAGCTTTTAAGAAAATTAACATTTGGTTTACATGTTTGTCTATAAAATCTTAGAGTTTGTCTATTTTATAGTTATTTAAATTAAATAGCTTTTACGTTTGTTCTATAATTAAGAAAATGAATAAATTAAAACTAATGAAAAAAACAAATTTAATACAAAGAAGTAGTGTGCTATTTTTTGCTGCATTTTTAACTCTATTTTTTGTGAGTTGTAGTGATGATGATGATGATGATGATGAATACGGAAACTGGGTTGAGAGTTCTACATTTGACGGAAACTCAAGAGCAAACTCTGTAAGTTTTACTATTGGATCTAAAGGATATTTGGTAACAGGTTATGATGGTGATGATTATTTAACAGATACTTGGGAGTATAATTCTGAAGGTGATTACTGGGTAGAAAAAGCGCCATTCCCAGGAGAAGCAAGAAGTAGCGCTGTTGGTTTTGCTATTGACGGAAAAGGCTATTTAGGTACTGGTTTTAATGGTGATAATGAATTAAAAGATTTTTGGGAATATGACCCAACTACAGATTCGTGGACACAAAAAGCAGATTTTGGAGGTACAGCAAGATATGGAGCAATAGGATTTGCTATTGGAAATGATGGATATATTGGTACAGGTTATGATGGAAGTGAGCAAAAAGATTTCTGGAAATATGATATTGCAACAGATTCTTGGGAACAGTCTGTTGGTTTTGGCGGACAAAAACGTAAAGACGCATCTGTTTTTATCATAGATGATATTGCCTACATTGGTTTAGGAATTCATAATGGTGCTTATGAAGAAGATTTTTATTCTTTTGACGGAACTAATTGGACTCGTTTAACAGATTTAGATGACGATGATGATGATGATGATGATTACGAGATTTTACTAAACAGTGGTGCAGCATTTTCTTTAAACGGAATGGGGTATATAACTACAGGAATTTCTGGATCAATAACTACAGAAAGTTGGTCTTATGATCCTGCAACAGATACTTGGGAAGAATTACCAGTATTTGAAGGTTCTGCAAGACAAAATGCTTCTACATTTACTTTTAGCGATAAAGCTTTTGTTTTAATGGGACGAAGTGGTAGTTACTATTTTGATGATGTTTGGGAATTTAGACCAGACGAATTAGAAAACGAAGATGATTAATCTACATCTAAATTAATATTTATTAGTTAAAGACTAAAATACTAACAAGTATTTTAGTCTTTAACTTTTTCTTTTTTATGAAAAATACAACAGTCTTTTGTGAGTTTTTTAAGAACCTAACCTTATAATTTTGTAACATTCTAAACAATGATAGATTTGAACATTTATAAAAAAAAATCATCAATAATAATTATTCATATTTTACTTTGGATAATTCTTTTTGCTATTAGTGCCTCTCAAATTTATATGAGAATAGGTATAATTCCTTATGATTTTTATTTTAAGTTTACTCTATTTTTTATTGCATTTTATTTAAATTACCACATTTTTGTACCTAAATTATTACTTAAAAAAGAGTTTCTTTATTACACAGCAACCGTATTAATTTTTAGCATAATTTTTATATTTATAATACAATATGTTGTTCCAAAGCCTATAAATTTTGGTCCAGCAAATAGAATTCCTAGAAATTTACCTCCAGACATAAAAAAAGACCTTTTCTTTTTTAGATCTTTCCCTACATTGGTGTCTCTTTTGTTATTTTTTACATTAAGTACAAGTATTAAATTAGGAATTGAATGGTATAAAACAGAAAAAGAAAAAGTAGTAATTGAAGCTCAAAAAGTTAGCTCAGAAC
>NZ_JBDVJE010000058.1:0-9633 GCF_039939415.1 Polaribacter sp. | reverse complement strand
TCGAATCCTGCCACCCCGACTAAAATTGATATTAAAGAAAACTGCAAAACCTTGTAAATCGTATGATTTACAAGGTTTTACAGTTTTTGGGTTACTATCATAATGATTGAGTTAAAATGATTATTAAGTTTCTGTTTATTCAAGAATAACTATAAGAGAATTTAATAGAAAAAAATCATAAAAATATAATTTTAGTAGATTATAACAGTTTAATTATCTCCCTATTGCTTAAAAAATAATTTACTATAATCTTGATATTTATTTATCAATTTATTAAATCTTTAATTTTTAAGTTTTACAGAAAGAATAAAAAAACACTCCCTTTTTTATTAAAAACAGAAGATAAATCTATGTTATAACATCATTTAATTGCGTTTTAACAAGTAATTACCAATAACTACTATAATAAACCTAGATTTTTCTTGCTTTTCTAACTTTTATAATTATATTCGAAAATTACAAAAAAGGAAATACAAAGAATGAATTTATTAGAAAGAGCTGAAGAATTTGAACACAGAAAATTCTCATTCAAAACAACAAGTGATAGAATAATTGCCTCTAGAGAAGTAAAAGCTTTAATATTAGAATTAAACGAGGTATATAAGGTAGAAAAAGACGTTAAAATTATGGATCAAATGAAACGTTTAACTGCTGTAAAACAGAAAATAGAAAAACGATTGAAAGGTAGACCATAAAATTTAAATAAGTATTTATAGAGAAATAGCAAAAGAAATTTCTTATTGTAGAAATTATAATTCTATACTACTAACATTTTGTTTTACAAATTAAATATACTTTAATTATATTTTTATAGAGAAAAAGACAACAAATTGAAAAATTTTGCGTTTTTTAAATTTAAAGATGGTAAAATAACCAAAAAGCAATTGTTATTTACCATTTAATAAATTATTTATTCTTGATAAAAAAGCTTCAATAGTATTGAAGCTTTTTTTATGCAAAAAAATAAAAAATATTTTGGTAAATCTTAATAATTGTGTTTTATTTGCGCACTCAAAATAAAAGCCGATGTAGCTCAGCTGGCTAGAGCAGCTGATTTGTAATCAGCAGGTCGTGGGTTCGAGTCCCTCCATTGGCTCTAATTTTATAAAGTCTCAAAAATATTTTTTTTGAGACTTTTTTTATTTATTTTATAATTTGTATTCTTATATGAATTATTAATAAGGATAAAAAAACTTTAAGAAATAGTAAAATCTTTATTATTTTAGTCAAATTAATTATCATAATTATAATTATATGCTCATTATAGGAATTGCTGGAGGTACTGGAAGTGGAAAAACTACTGTTGTAAATCAAATTATAAAACACTTACCATTAGATGAGGTATGTGTTATCTCCCAAGACTCTTATTACAATGCCACAAAAAATCTTTCTTATGAAGAAAGAACTAAAATTAATTTTGATCATCCAAGAGCTATTGATTTTAATTTAATTGTTAAACATTTAAAAGAATTAAAATCTGGTAAAACAATTGAACAACCTATCTATTCTTTTGTTACCCATAATAGAACAACAGATACTTTAAAAACACACCCAAGAAAAGTTGTAATTGTAGAAGGTATTTTAATTTTTAACAATGCAGAATTAAGAGATTTATTTGATATCAAAATATTTGTTCATGCTGATACTGATGAGCGTTTAATAAGAAGAGTTAGAAGAGATATATCTGAAAGAGGAAGAGATATTGATGAAGTTTTAAATCGTTACCAAGACACATTAAAACCAATGCACAGACAATTTATTGAGCCTACAAAAAACTTTGCAGACATAATAATTCCTAATGATAGACATAATACGGTTGCAATAGATATTGTTAGAACTGTAATAAACGAGCGATTATAAACTATTTATGAATTTAAAAAAAATTAGAAAAAATACTCTGGTAAAGGTTTTAACTAACGTTTTTGTTTTAATCTTAATTCCATTTTTAATTTGGATGTTTTTTTTTGATGAAAACTCTTATCTTGTTCATAATAAATTTAACAATGAAATAAATGATTTGGAAAGCACAATTTCTTTTTACAAAAAGAAAATAAAAGAAGATAAGGCAACCATAAAAAAACTACAAGACTCTCTTCAATTAGAACGTTTTGCTAGAGAAAAGTATTTAATGAAAAAAGAAAATGAAGAAATTTATTTAATTGAATTTGATACAATAAACTAATAAATGACTAAACTTCTATTTGATGAATTTAATAAAACTTCACCTGCTGCTTGGAAAAATAAAATTCAAGTAGATCTTAAAGGTGCAGATTATAATGATTCTTTACTATGGAAAACAAAAGAAGGAATTGTTATAAAACCTTTTTATACTTCAGAAGACAGGTGCAATATAGAAATTAAACTTCCTAAAAACGGATTTAATATTTGTCAAACTATATTTGTAGATGATGAAAAAATTGCCAATTCATTAGCTTTAGATGCTTTAAAAAATGGAGCAAATTCTATCCAATTTGTAGCCAAAAAAAAATTTAACTATAAAATATTACTTGCTAAGATTAATTTTAGTTCTACTTTTTTATACTTCAAATTTTATTTTCTCAATTCTGATTTTAAAATTGATTTATTCAATTTTATTAATTCTGAAAAAACTTTTTTTCAAACTGACATAATAGGTAATTTAGCCGAAAGTGGTAATTGGTATAAAAACTTAAAGGAAGATTTTAAAAAGGTAGATTTAATACAAAATAAGATTACAAACTGCATTTCTATTTCTGGAGATTTATATCAAAATTCAGGTGCTACAAATACCCAACAACTTGCTTATACACTAGCTCATGCAAATGAGTATTTAAATAAGTTTGGTAATAATATTGCTAATAAAATTCATTTTTCATTTTCAATTGGAAGTAATTACTTTTTTGAAATAGCAAAATTAAGAGCTTTTAGAATATTGTGGTCCTTACTTTTAAAAGAATATAACGTTAAAGATACTGAAGCTCATTTGTTTGTTCAACCTAGCTTAAGAAATAAAACGCTTTATGATTACAATGTAAACATGTTAAGAACTACTTCTGAAAGTATGAGTGCTATACTTGGTGGAGCAAATACTATTTCTAATATTTCTTTCGATCATATTTTTAACAAATCTAATGAATTTGGAGAAAGAATTTCTAGAAATCAATTACTCATATTACAAAATGAGAGTTACTTAAAAGAAGCTCAAAATTTTGCTAATGGGTCTTATTATATTGAGTACTTAACACAACAAATAGCAGAGAATGCTCTTGATCTATTTAAACAAATAGAAAAAAACGGAGGATTTTTAAAACAATTAAAAGAGGGAATTATTCAAAAAAAAATAAAGGAAAGTGCTAAAAAAGAAGAGAAAGAATTTATTGAAAATGAAATTGTTTTAATAGGAACAAATTATCAGAAAAATATTTCAGATAATATGCAACATAATTTAAAATTATATCCTTTTATAAAACAACGTAATATAAAAACGTTAATTCCCCCATTAACTAGATACAGACTTTCAGAATCTTCTGAAAAAATCAGATTAGAAACTGAAAAAAGTATTAACCCTAAAAATTATGGATAAAAACAAAGAAATCCTTAAAAAACAGAAAAGACAAAATCAAATAAAAAAAGAGGTAAAAGAAATTAAGAAAAAAATTCCTTCATTTATTATTGGTTTTATCTTTTTTACAATAGTTAGTCTTTATTTTCTAGAAGACAGCTTTTATCGTTTTTTTGGAAATAGTGTAGATTTAGTAAGAATTATTGTAGTTGTTTTAGGATTATTCTCTTTTTCTTTTTTATTAATAAGTTACATAAAAATTAAAAAAAGAGAAAAAGAATCAAAAGATATTGGATCTCAATTATACAAACTTCAAAAGTTAGAAATCGAGAAAGAAGATGAGTAGAAAAGATGTACAGCATATAAAACTTAGCAATAAAAACAAAATTGCTAAGCCATCATTTATACATGAAGGCTTTGTTGCTGGAATTGCTCCTAACTTAAGAGGACCTTACTCTACAATGTACGTTAGAAGACCTTGGACTATTAGGCAATATGCTGGTTTTTCTACAGCAGAAGATAGTAATGCTTTTTACATAAGAAACTTAAAAGCGGGTCAAAAAGGATTATCTGTAGCTTTTGATTTAGCAACTCACAGAGGTTATGATTCTGATCATGAACGCGTACAAGGAGATGTAGGTAAAGCAGGAGTAGCTATAGATTCTGTAGAAGATATGAAAATTTTATTTAACAAAATTCCGTTAGATAAAATGTCTGTTTCTATGACAATGAATGGTGCTGTATTACCAATATTAGCATTTTATATTGTTGCCGCAGAAGAACAAGGAGTAACTTTAGATAAATTATCTGGAACAATACAAAATGATATTCTAAAAGAGTTCATGGTTAGAAATACATACATCTATCCTCCTTCTCAATCAATGAAAATTATTGCTGATATTTTTAAATACACTAGTAATAAAATGCCCAAATTTAACTCTATTTCTATTTCTGGATATCACATGCAAGAAGCAGGAGCAACAGCAGAAATAGAATTAGCTTATACACTCGCAAATGGTTTAGAATACATCAAAAAAGGCATTGAGGCAGGAATGGATATAGATGCCTTTGCACCTAGACTTTCATTCTTTTGGGCTATTGGAATGGATCATTTTACTGAAATCGCAAAATTAAGAGCTGCAAGAATGTTGTGGGCAAAAATTGTAAAAAAATTCAACCCAAAAAATTCAAAATCATTAACTTTAAGAACGCATTGCCAAACAAGTGGTTGGTCTTTAACAGAACAAGACCCTTTTAATAATGTTGCAAGAACAACTATAGAAGCTATGGCTGCTGCTTTTGGTGGCACACAAAGCTTACATACAAATGCTTTAGATGAAGCAATTGCTTTACCTACAGATTTTTCTGCAAGAATTGCAAGAAATACTCAAATATATTTACAAAAAGAAACACAGATTACTAAAACTGTAGATCCTTGGGCTGGAAGTTATCATCTTGAAAAACTCACAGAAGATATTGCAAACAAAGCCTGGGAATTGATTAAAGAAATTGAAGATTTAGGAGGAATGACTAAAGCAATTGAAAAAGGAATTCCTAAATTACGTATAGAAGAAGCTGCAGCAATAAAACAAGCTAAAATTGATAGTGGTAAAGATGTAATTGTTGGTGTTAATAAATATCAATTAAAGAAAGAAGACCCTTTACATATTTTAGAAGTTGATAATGAAGCTGTTCGTAAATCTCAAATTAAAAGATTAAAACAAATAAAATTAAATAGAAATAATTCTAAAGTTAAAAAATCTTTAACCTCTTTAACAGAAGGGGCAAAATTTGGTAACGAAAATTTATTAGAATTAGCAGTAAAAGCAGCAAGAAATAGAGCAACTTTAGGTGAAATTTCTGATGCTTTAGAATCTGTTTTTGGTAGACATAAAGCTGTAACTAAAACTATTTCTGGTGTGTATAGTAAAGAAATAAAAGACGATAAATTATTTAAAAAAGCATCTAATTTAGCTAATAAATTTGCAACTCTAGAAGGTAGACGTCCACGAATTATGATTGCTAAATTAGGACAAGATGGTCATGATCGTGGTGCAAAAGTTGTAGCTACTGGTTATGCAGATTTAGGTTTTGATGTAGATATTGGTCCATTATTTCAAACACCTCTAGAAGCCACCAAACAAGCCGTAGAAAATGATGTTCATATGTTAGGCATTTCTTCTTTAGCTGCTGGTCATAAAACCTTGGTTCCTAAAGTTATTGCAGAATTAAAGAAATATGGTAGAGAAGATATAATGGTAATTGTTGGAGGCGTAATTCCTGCACAAGATTATCAATTTTTATTTGATGCAGGAGCTGTAGGTATTTATGGCCCTGGAACAAAAATTTCTCAAGCTGCTATAGATTTACTAACAATTTTAATAGATAGTATTGTAGAATAATTTAATTAGTAGCTTAACTCTTTTTTTAACAAATCTTAACATTAAAAAAGAACATTACTAGAAGAGGTATTATTTCTTTTATCCGTAAATTTGCGAGACCAAAAAAAATCACCAAACTAGAATGAAAAATATTCTTAATATACTCTACTCTACTCGCTTAATGGCAGTTTTATTTATCCTATTTGCAACATCAATGGGAATTGCCACCTTTATTGAAAATGATTTTGGAACACAAACATCCAAAGCATTAGTTTACAACACATGGTGGTTTGAGTTAATAATGCTATTTTTTGTTATTAATTTCTTTGGAAATATTTTTAGATATAGATTGTACAAAAAAGAAAAATGGGCGGTATTAATGTTTCACTTATCTTTCTTATTTATTTTAATAGGTGCAGGTGTTACTCGTTACATTGGTTATGAAGGCATTATGCTAATAAAGGAAGGAGAAACTACTAATAAATTTTTATCTGAAACCACTTATTTAAATGCCATAGTTGATAACGGTGAAATGCAAAAACCTGAAATAAACAAACCTTTAATCTTTTCTGCTTGGGGAAAAAATTCTTGGTCTTATACTGATAATTTTAAATCTAATGGTAAAACACAAGATTTTAAAATCGACTTGGTAAATTATATTCCTTGGGCTGAGAAAAAATTAATTGAGGATGAAAATGGTGTAGAACATTTATTTTTTGTTGAATCTTCTGAAGGCACTAGACATGAACACTGGTTAAAAAGAGGAACTATTCAAAATATTCACGGTGTTTTAGTTGGTTTTGATGCTTCTGAAAACAGTGCTTCTATCAATTTTACAAAAGAAGAAGGAAATTTAACTTTGGTTTCTAAAGACGATGGAGATTGGTTTAGAATGGCAGATCAAAAAAGAGGGAAAATCACAAAAGATTCTATTCAACATTTTCAATATTTAACTTTGCATAATATTGCTGGGTTACAATTTGTGGTTCCAAGACCTGCTGAAAAAGGAATTATGAAAACTGTTAGCGGACCAAAAGATGACAAAAAATTAGATGTAATTGTACTAGATGTTACCAGTAATAATGAAACTAAAAGAATAGAATTAACTGGAGGTAAATTTAACTCTGAAGGTTCTAAAGAAATTACTGTTGGTGGGTTAAATTTTAGGATGTTATATGGTGCAAAGATCTTAGAAACCCCTTTTTCAGTTAAATTAAATGACTTTCAATTAGAAAAATACCCAGGTTCAGAAAGTGCTGCTGCTTACGCAAGTGAAGTTACAGTAGTTGATACAGATGAAACTTTTGATTATAGAATATTTATGAATCATATTTTAGATCATAAAGGTTATAAATTCTTTCAATCTAGTTATGATTTGTCTGGGCCCATAGAAGAAACACATCTGTCTGTAAACCATGATTTTTTAGGAACATTCATTACATATTTTGGATATTCATTTTTATACATAGGTCTTATTTGTATTTTATTTGCTAAAAACACTCGCTTTGATGATTTAAAATTAAAACTAAAAAAAATTAGAAAGAAAAAATTAGCTTTATCTATTCTAGCTACAATATTCTTGTCTAGTTTTAATTTTGCACAACATGATGCGCATCAAACAAAAAAAATTACTAACCAACAAATTGATTCTATTTTACAAGCCAATTTAGTAGATTTAGAACATGCTGAAAACTTTAACAAATTAGTTATTCAAGATGCTGGTGGACGTATGAAACCTGCTCATACATTTGCTTCTGAATTAATTAGAAAAGTTAGTAAAACAGACACTTTTAACGGAATGGAAGCAAGTCAGATTTTGCTTTCAATTATAGAAAACCCTAGACTTTGGTTTGAGGTGCCCGTTGTTTTTTTAGAAAAAGAAAACACTAAAATTAGAGAAACTTTAGGTTTATCTAAAGATGCTAAATATGCTCGTTTATCAGATTTTATTTCTCCAAGAGGGGCATATATTATTAAAGAACAAGTGGCAGAAGCACAAAAGAAAAATGTTAAAAATAAGTTTGAAAAAGATTTAATAAAAATAGACAGACGCGTAGGTTTATTATACAGTGCTATTGGCGGTGGAATTTTACGCATATACCCAATTCCTGATGACGAGAATAATACTTGGGTTTCTCAACCAGAAACCTCTACCGCAGGTTTTAAAGCCACAGATTCAGTTTTTGTACGTCAGTCTTTACCTGTTTATATTCAACTTTTACAAGAAGCAAAAAAGACAAAAAACTACTCTAAAGCAGATCAGATTTTAGATGGAATTAAGAAATTTCAAAAGAAATTTGGAGCTGAAGTTTATCCTGATGAAAAACAAGTTGAATTAGAAATTTCTTATAATAAAATTCAACCTTTTCAAACACTTGCTAAATATTATGGTTACTTAAGTTTATTTCTTCTCATTTTTGTTTTTGTTGAAATTTTTAACACAAAAAAATGGGTTAATACATTAATAAAAATTTTAATAGGTAGTGTTATAATCTTATTCTTACTGCACACCTTTAGTTTAGGCGCAAGATGGTACATAAGTGGCAATGCCCCTTGGAGTAATGCTTATGAATCTATCATATTTGTAGCATGGTCAACAATGTTATTTGGTCTTTTTATAGGAAGAAAATCTACGTTAACAATTGCTGCTACTACTTTTTTAGTATCAATTATGTTAGGTTTTGCACACCAAAATTGGTTAGATCCAGAAATTGCAAACTTACAACCTGTTTTAAATTCTTGGTGGCTTTTAGTACATACCTCTATTATTGTTGCTAGTTATGGTCCGTTGTCTTTAGGAATGATTCTTGGTATTTTTGCAATAATTCTAATAGTTTTTACAACCGAAAAGAATAAAAAGAAAATGGATTTAATAGTTAAAGAAATTACCATTATTAACGAAATGACAATTACTGTTGGTTTGGTGATGTTAACTATTGGAAACTTTCTTGGTGGAATGTGGGCTAATGAAAGTTGGGGTAGATATTGGGGCTGGGACCCAAAAGAAACTTGGGCTTTAATTTCTATTATGATTTATGCTTTTGTTTTACACATGCGTTTAATACCAGGTTTAAGAGGAAGGTTATCTTTTAATTTTGCATCTGCTTTTGCTTATTTATCTATAATGATGACATATTTTGGTGTAAACTTTTATTTATCTGGATTGCATTCTTATGCAAGTGGAGATCAATCTGTAACACCAAAAGAGGCATATATTTATATTGTGGCATTAATTTCACTAACAATAATTGCTTCTTTTAAATACAAGAAATACTTTAAAAAGTAAGGATATAATTTAGTAAGAAAATGTATTTTTGTCTTCGATAAAAAAATACAAAACAATATGTTTCATAAAAATATAAAATTAGTTATTGCAGGTTTACTTGCTGCTTGGTCTGTATATCAATTTAGCCAAGTAAATATAATGAACGGAATTTCTATCTTATTATTAGCTGGAATTTTTGTTTTGTTATACTTTAAAAATGAATTTATTTTAATGGCATTTTTACAGTTACGTAAACAAAACTTTGAAGGAACTAAAAAATGGTTAGGATATATTAAGAACCCTGAGGCTGCTTTAATTACAAAACAACAAGGTTATTATAATTATTTACACGGAATTATTTTAAGTCAGACAAATATTACCCAAGCTGAAAAATTCTTACGTAAAGCTGTGAAATTAGGTTTAGCAATGGATCATGATTTAGCTAT
>NZ_JBDVJE010000057.1:0-6882 GCF_039939415.1 Polaribacter sp. | reverse complement strand
GTTTCATTATTTTCTGTAGGAGGACCAGTAACATTACCATTTCCTTGAATTTTTCCACCAACATCAGAAAAACCTTCTGTATAAAATTCTCCATTTAAGTTTACGTCACCAGAAGATGTAAATGTTCCGTAGTTATAAAACTTAGCAGTGTTAGCTCCCATTGCTAAAGCACCATTTGGAATATTAAATACACCAGTATTTGTTACTTTTCCTCCATTATGATTAAAAGAATTTCCGGAGTTTATTGTACCACAATTTGTTAGTGTAGAATTTACACTTATTTGGAAATTGTTTGTAATATTCATAATACCTTGGTTTCTAAACTTACTAGTTGTACTACTAGTACCTGAAGATGATCCATTGATTTCTCCACCAATATTCATTGTACCAAGGTTGTCAAATTCATTAATAGATTGAGAAGCAAAGTTTATTGAACTTCCTGTGCTTACTATACCTTCATTATAAAATGTAGTATTAGACCCATTAAAACTTATAGAGTTTTGTGCAGTAAGCTTACCTTGGGCTCCTATTTTAATATTTATATTGGCATTAAAAGATGGATTCTGTTGAAGATACAATTCTCCATTTTCTATATAGATTTCTATAGAACCACTATTTGAAGTTATTCCTGAAATCGTTAATTTTTTACCAGAAGATATACATAATATAGCCCCATCATTAAAAGTTGCACCACTTCCATTAGAAATACTAACGTTTTCTGTAACACGTGTAACGCCACTCTGAAAAACGTAACCATTTGTTTTGTTTGAGCTTAAAGTGTAATTATAGGTGTCACACTGTGCATTAATGTTTAGAAAAGGAGCTAAAAAAAATAATGCTAAAATTAAATTTTTTTTCGAAAAAAAAGATTCAATAAAAATAAAATTTCTTAGCTTATTTTTTAAATAAGCATTTGAGGATTTAAGAGTTAAATGAAATCCTCCCCCAAAGATTTTCATTTTCTTAAATTGATTAATCATTTATAAGTTATTTTAAAGGTGCAAATTTATTGCTTTTTTTATGAAATAGTTGATCTAACTCATTAACTTTAAGACACAGCATTTAATGTAAAGTCACAGTTTTTTTAATTTTTTTTTTATTGTAAAATTAATTTGATAATTAATTTTTTTTTAATGGAAATAATTATGAATTTATTAAAATAATTATTGCTTTTATATACTTTTGTTAAAGTATTATTTTTTAAAAAATGAATTTAAATTACCCAATAACATATATCAATGGTATTAGTGTACAGAGAGCAACTCTTTTGTATACAGAATTGGGTATAAAAACCTGTAATGATTTATTAAATTTCTTTCCTTTTAGATATATTGATAAAACTGCTTTTTATGCAATAAAAGACTTACAACCTAATTCTTCTGAAGTACAAATTGTAGGTAAGGTAACACGTGTTAAATCTGTTGCTCAAAAAAGAGGAAGTAGGTTAGTGGCAACTTTTAAAGATGCATCAGGTTCAATGGAACTGGTTTGGTTTAAGGGACAAAAATGGATAAAAAATGCTCTAAAAATTAATGAACCCTATGTTGTTTACGGTAAATTAAATCATTATAACGGAAATTTTAGTATTCCACATCCAGAAATGGAATTGGTAACAGAGTATAAAAAAAAGTTGCAAACTAAAATGCAGCCTGTTTACCCTTCAACAGAGAAGTTAACAAATTCTGGTGTTACCAATAAACTGATGAGAACGTATGTTCAGAATTTATTACAACAATTTTTTGAAGTAATTGAAGAAAGTTTATCAAAAGAAATTATATCTGATTTTAAGCTAATGTCTAAAAGAGATGCATTGTTAAATGCTCATTTTCCTAAAAGTCAAGAAAATTTAGCGCAAGCTCAGAATCGATTAAAATTTGAAGAATTATTTTTTATTCAATTGCAATTATTGAGGAAGAAACTCATCAATAAAACTAAAATAAAAGGATTTGTTTTTGAAAATGTTGGGGCAGTTTTTAATGAGTTTTATAGAGAGAAACTACCTTTCGATCTAACAAATGCTCAAAAAAGAGTTTTAAAAGAAATAAGAAAAGATGTTGCTTCTGGTGCACATATGAATCGTTTATTACAAGGTGATGTTGGTTCTGGAAAAACAATTGTTGCCTTGTTAACAATGCTTTTAGCAATTGATAATGGTTTTCAGGCAACTATAATGGCGCCTACAGAAATTTTAGCAAATCAACATTATATTGCCATTACAGAACTTTTAGAAGGTATGGATATCAATGTTGATATTTTAACAGGATCTGTAAAAACAAAAAAACGTAAAGAAATTCATCAAAATTTAGAAGATGGATCTTTGCATATTTTAGTTGGTACACATGCATTACTAGAAGATAAAGTACAATTTAAAAACCTTGGTATTGCAATTATTGATGAACAACACAGATTTGGTGTTGCGCAAAGAGCAAAATTATGGTCTAAAAATTCTCTTCCACCACACATTTTGGTGATGACTGCAACTCCAATTCCAAGAACCTTGGCAATGTCTGTTTATGGTGATTTAGATATTTCTGTTATTGATGAATTACCTCCAGGAAGAAAAGAAGTAAAAACTGTTCATCGTTTTGATAGTAATAGATTGTCTGTATTTAAATTCATGAAAGATGAAATTGCAAAAGGAAGACAAGTATATATTGTATATCCTTTAATTCAAGAATCTGAAGCCATGGATTACAAAGATTTAATGGATGGTTATGAAAGTGTTTCTAGAGAATTTCCTTCTCCAAAATACCAAATTAGTATTGTTCACGGACAAATGAAACCTGCAGATAAAGAATATGAAATGCAACGTTTTGTGAAAGGAGAAACTCAGATTATGGTAGCTACAACAGTTATTGAAGTAGGTGTAAATGTACCCAATGCAAGTGTAATGATTATAGAAAGTTCTGAGCGTTTTGGTTTATCTCAATTACATCAATTAAGAGGAAGAGTAGGTAGAGGTGCAGATCAAAGTTATTGTATTTTATTATCTAGTTACAAACTATCTGAAGAAGGAAAAACGCGTTTAAAAACAATGGTTGATACTACTGATGGATTTAAAATTGCAGAAGTAGATTTAAAATTACGTGGACCAGGAAACTTAATGGGAACGCAACAAAGTGGTGTTTTAAACCTTAAAATTGCTGATGTTGTTAAGGATACTCAAATTTTAGTTGCTGCTAGAAACAAGGCTATAGAAGTATTACAAGAAGATTCTAGCTTATCTAAACCAGAAAATGCGGTAATTAAAAAAACGTATTTAGAATTGTCTAAAAACTCAAAAATTTGGTCTAATATTAGTTAATTTTTAACGCAAAAAATAAATTTTGATTTTTAAATATTGATGTTTATTTTTACAAGACTAATACTTTGTTTTTGAAAAAATATATTACTGTAATCCCTCAAATTGTAATAGTACTTTTTAGTTTTCTTATTCTTAGTTGTAATACTCAAGAAACCAAGAATAAATTAAAAAAATCTAAAATTACTTTTAAAGAAGCTGAAATTAAAAAACCGGTTATTTCTTTAGAATATTATCCCAAAAAACAAACAAAAAAAGTAAATCAAAAATTAGATTCTTTATTAAAAAGAATCAACAAAAGACACGATTTTCACGGAGCTGTTTTAGTGGCTAAAAATAAAAAAATAGTTTACAAAAACCAGATTGGATATGCAGATTTTAGAAAGAAAATACCCTTAAAAAATGAATCTACTTTTCAATTAGCATCTGTAAGTAAACAATTTACAGCAGCAGCAATTATGCTTTTGATAGAAAGAAGTAAAATTAAAATTACAGATACTGTAAATACTTATTTTCCTAATTTTCCCTATCAGAATATTACTATTAAAAACTTATTAAATCATACTGCAGGTTTACCTAAATATTTTTGGGTAGCAGAACATGTCTGGAAAGAAAAAACACCACCTAATAATAGTGATATGATGGAGTTATTATCTATTTCTAAAGTAAACCGTTTTTTTAAACCAGGTCGTAATTTTGATTATTCTAATACAGCTTATTTTGTGCTAGCATCTATTGTAGAAAAAGTATCAAAAACATCTTTTAGTAATTTTTTAAAAAAGAATATTTTTGATCCTTTAGGTATGAGTAATTCTTATGTGTATAGTTTTTATAATGATAATGTTCACAAAAATCAATTAAAAGGATATCGTTTGTACAGAGGATGGAAGCATATAAAAATTGGTAATACTGTAAATGATGCTGTTGTAGGAGATAAAAATGTATACTCTACAACAGATGATCTTTTTAAATGGACTTATGGCTTAAATTCGGGGCAATTACTTTCTAAAGAATCTTTAGATTTAATGTATTCTTACGGAGAAACTATTTATGGTAGAAAAATACCTTATGGTTTAGGGTTTAGAATAGATAGAAATAATCAGAATAATATTTATCATTATGGAAAATGGAATGGTTTTAGTACAGGGTTAAATAATTACTTAGATGATGATTTAGTTGTAATAGTTTTAGAACACACAAGTTATAATGCTATAAAATCTTTAAATCGAAAAATAAAAAATATTGTATCGCAAAACTTAGGGGTTTGAAATATTATAGGCTATTTAAAATTTATTGGATTACAGTTTAATTTTTATGAGTATATCTAAAACTTTTTTTATTTTATTTTTATTTTTATTTTCAACAAAGATGAAATCTCAAAATAACTTACCTAATGTAGGTGTTAATTTAACAGGTTTAGAAAGGTATTGGTTAAAAGAGAGTATATTTAACTACAAAGATGTTCTTGTTAAAATTGATGAATTGTATAATTTAGGGTTTAGAGATATTAGATTGCCTGTTTCTTTTGCTTACCACTTTAAAAATAGTTCTAAGAATAAGTTTTTAAGACATTTAACAAAAATTATAAAACATATTAAAAAGAAAAAAATGACAATAATAATTTGTTATTTTGATGATACTCTTAAAAAAGAAACAAATTATACAAACTTAAATACGATTAAAAATAATTGGAAATTTATAAGTAAAAAATTAAAAAAATATTCAAAAGTAGTTTCCTATGAAATTTTAAATGAACCTAATTTATACCCAAAGGAATGGGATGAAATGGTTAATGAACTTGTTTTACAAATTAGAAAAAAAGATAAAAAAACAAAAATACTTATTGGGGCTACCAATTTTAATAGTATTTATGAATTGTCTAGGAAAAAAATATTTTCTTTTAAAAATATTATTTATACTTTTCATTTTTATGAACCATTTATTTTTACACATCAAGGAGCAAGTTGGGTAGGTAATCAAAATAAAACTATAAATTTACCTTATCCTTATAATTCTTATGAGATGCCAGAAATGAATGAAATAGTTAAAGGTACTTCTGGTGAAATTAATTATAAAGACTATAAGATTATGGCAAATAAAACTTCTTTAAGTCATAAAATAGAATTAATAAAAAATTGGTCTAAGAAAAATAATGTAAGGTTATGGTGTACAGAATTTGGTGTGATTAAATCTATACCTTTAAAATATAGATGTCAATATTTTAAAGATTTAACAGATGTATTACAAACAAATAATATTAAAAGTTACGTTTGGGAATATTCTGGAAATTTTGGTTTTAAAGAAAATAAAGAAGTTTTAAATTGTATTAATTTATTTTAAAACTTTAATTATTTTAAATGTATTACAATAATATACAGTTTCAGTTAAATAATTTTTATCTCCATTTTTTTTCTGTAATTGTTCCTTTAATGAAGTTTCTGTTTTATCATATTTATAATAAGGAGAGGTTTTGTTAGAAACAATAATGTAGTCGCAAGTAGATTGTGGGTTAATTATTGCTTTTTTGTATAGAGGTGATGAATTTGGAATAAAAAAATTATTTTTTTTGTTGTATGCAATAATTGGATACATTATAGATTTATCGCATAAAACAATAGAATTTAAAGTTGTGTTTATTGCTAAAAACCTACCACCATTCTTATAATCTTGCAATGTTTTGTTATGAGTATTATTTATAATGCTTTGATAAAAAATTTGTTCTGAAGTAAAGTTAGATTTTTCTAAATAATAATATTCGCCAAAAATACTTATTAGAAATAAAAATGTAAAACTTAAATAATTTACTATTTTTAATTTAAACAATTTATTTTGAGTAACTGTAATTGAAGCAATACCAGATGCTATAAAGACTACATAATAAGATAAACTCATGTAGTTTAAACTACGATCTTTAATAAGCACAAATATAAAAATAGGTACCAATAATAATACAAATACTTTTAACCCTTCTTTGTAATGAGAGATGATTTCAAATAAATAAATTGGGGTAATAAAAATAATTATTTGTGCAAAAGAATAATGATTTACAGCTCTATTTTTTAAGTTTGTAATAGTATCAGTCTCTACTATACTTAAAAAAGTATTTGCGTTCCATTTAGATTCTAAGTTTTCATAAAAGTAAAAAAAATTATCGCCAATTAAATAGTTAATTGTTAGATATAGTATAAAACCAGATATTGGAAAAAAACCAATAATAAAAATCATAGAAAAAAGATGGCCTCTAAATTTTCTTCTTAAAGAGTTATGTTGCGTAATTTTAATATATTTAATTATAAAATTAGAAGTTCCTAAACCTTTGATGCCATAAACAGAAAAAACAAAAATATAAAAGAAAAGTATTAAAAATATCCATAGAATTCTATGGTCTAAGAAAATAGATAAACTTAATATAATACTAAGTATGGCAATATGGTAAGTAGTAAATTTTTTTATGTAATGAAAAAGATAGTAAAAGATGAAAAAATATAATATATAAAATGCATATAAAGAAGTACCAGAACATGCAGAATATATTGTAATTGGGCTAAATAAAAAATATGTAAATAATAAACTTTTAATAA
>NZ_JBDVJE010000056.1:0-40745 GCF_039939415.1 Polaribacter sp. | reverse complement strand
AACGTTCTTGTTTGTTTCCTAGCGGCTGGCGTGTATTGGGTAAGTACAAGCTGACTATTGCTCAAGAGGTTTTACAGCTTTACCATTATTGTCTCCGACGAGCGCAGCGAGAGGAAGACAGTTGAGTAGGTTGGGAGACTTATGTTTTATAATTACTAAAGCGTTAACCGCAGGAACATAAAAGGAGTAACAATCCAAGATTATAATAATTATAAAGAAGCTATTCAAGATCCTGATTTATCACAAATGGATCAACTTTTTATGGACGGTAAGCTTGAATTGTTAAGTGAGATTAAGTTGGATAAGGTACAGTTGAGTTTCTAGAATTAAATCTTAAAGGTTTTTGCTAAGGATAAATGAAGGTCGTTCACTATTGAATTAATAATCAAAACTTAATATAGTGGTCTAATTATTTAAGATATAGCACTATCATTTTGAATTCTACAATGTTTGTAATTTCTAGAGATTTTTGTGGGAATTTTTACGTACTTACTTGGTAAACACTATATTTGAGTCTTAAATATTGCTCATATTTTATCTTAAAAAAGATGCTCAAATTTTATTGCGTTACAGTTCTTTTTATTTTAAATCATTTATTGGCTTCTTCTCAAGTAGGTATAGGTACCATTTTACCAGAACCGTCGTCTATTTTAGATATAGAATCGACCACTCATGGTGTATTGTTTCCCAGAATGACCACAACAGAAAGAGATGCCATCACAACTCCTGCCGAAGGTCTTTTTATCTATAATTTAGATAGTGATTGTTTTCAATATTACAAGGGTACATCGTGGTCTGGTTGTTTAAGTGAGACACCGGTAAATGCATTAGTCTGTTCATCTACATCTGTAAACGGTACATATGTAGCTGGTAATCCTTTAAACGCGAGCAATACAATAACCATTGATGTTATTGTTAATGTAATTGAATCCTACACCATCAATACCAATACTGTAAATGGTTATAGTTTTACGAGTTCTGGTGTGTTTACTCATATAGGTGTAAATACAATCACTCTTACTGGTTCAGGAACACCTATTCTTCAACAAACAGATGATTTTACAATAACCTTCACGGGTAGAGGAGATACCTGTCTTACAAGCATTAATATAACCACAGTTCAGCCTAATTGTCTAGCTTATTATAACGCAGGTTCTACTACAGATGGAGTTTATACGATAGATCCAGATGGTGCTGGTGTTAATCCTGCTTATGATTGCTATTGTGATATGACAAATGATGGTGGTGGATGGACACTGGTATTCAATCATAATACCGCTGGTGGTTACTGGGCAAACAACACGGAAGCCAATGAATTCAACATTGCTTCACCTGGTTTAACGACTAATAAATATTCTATTTTAAGCAAACTTGATGAGCTTATAAGTGGATCAGATTATGAGTTCAGGTTACATTACCCGACTTTAGGTTTAACAAATCATTGGTCTCAAACTCTTGATCCTAGAAGTAGTGCTTCGGGAATTAGACCTGTTGCTGGTTATAATCCTATAAGCGTTAGTATGACTAACAGTAATTGGGGTGGATTAGAATTATCAGGTGGTAACACATACATAGATGGTTCTGTAAATTCGGGTAGTTGGTTTTATTCTATAGGTAGTGTTAATCAATGGAATGGTGGTTTACCGGCTAATGCAAGTGCGGTGAATACTGTCCAGCTATTTGTCAGGTAATACTAAAAGATCATCTTTAAAACCTCATTTATAGGATGACAAATATCATGTTAATTAAGGAAGCTGTTATTTAATTTTGAATGAATAACAAAAACTAATAACATGAATAACGTAGAAATCAATCAAGGAGAAATTAAAGTAAAACTTAAAGGTTTAAGCGGTGGTAAGCTATCATTTGCTACGATGGGTTTTGAAAAGGATGTGGTGAATTTAGAAAGCGGATTACTACGTCTAGTTTTTGATCTTAAGGATATAGGTGAACACAACTACTATCAAGTGCCTACAATTGAAGTTTTCTATGAAGAGAATATGTCTGAGACTCATTGGATATGTGAGTTTAACGGAAAAACTATTTTAGATAAAATGGATCATCATGGTAATTCTACCATCTTGTTATTAAATAGAAAAGTATTGAGTGAACTAGAGCAGCATCATGAGAACGCTATTATTGTGCATGCAGAGTTTCCTCAACCAGCTCATATTAATTTGGAGAAGTCGTTCATACATTTCTTTAAATAAAAGTTGAGAAATCATCAGTTTTAAAACCTCAATGACAATTCATATTGTCGTTGAGGTTTTTTTATCGTGAAATCATTTAATTAGAGACGACTTTCAAACCTACAATAGATATTATTAATGTTGAAATAAAGAATAATCTCCATAAAGTAGCAGGTTCTTTAAAGACTATAATACCTAATAAGACTGTTCCTACAGCACCTATTCCTGTCCATACGGCATAAGCGGTACCTATAGGTAGTTCTTTAGTCACTTTAACTAGCAATATCATGCTTATAGATAGACACACTATAAAGCCTATATACCAGTAGGTATTCTGTATACCTGTACTTTCTTTTGCCTTTCCTAAACAGGTAGCAAAAGCTACTTCAAATAAACCTGCAATGACTAATAAAATCCAATTCATAAAGTGTGATGTAATATTGTTAGAATCTTTTTTAAATATGATGCTACCTAAATTGGTTCTTGAGCAAAATAATTCTAACACGCTATAAGGAATAAGATAAGACGATTTTAAAGTACATAGTCTTCAAATAATTCCTCTAATGTTTTTTCAGGGTCATCGGTTAGACCTGGATGTGTTTTAGAACTTTGAATAATCGTACTCCTACAAGCAGATAGCCATCTGAAACGATCAGATAGTTCCATAGCTCCTATTTTACCTCCTGATAAACTTCCATCACAAACTAATTTCCACGCCTTAAGGTAATCTTCAAAAACTGTAATGTTGGCATCTGGATCAAAGGCTTTTAACTTATCTAAATCAATGTGATATTTAATACCTACGTATTTTTTGCGCTTGCAAAACATAATCACACCTACATTAAAGAACTCTTCTCTTTCAACTCTAGGAACTATTCTTATAACAGCGTATTCAAATGTAAATCTACCTTGCATCTATAGCTTCTTTAATAAGTGCATCAATTTTAGATAAACGCGTCTTTAAAAATAAAGTGTAGGCATTTTTAATCTCTAGACCAGTCATCTCGTCTGTTTCACTTGTCAACCAGTCTGCGGGAATACTTGAGATTATATCTGTAATTTTCTCTAGACTCAGTGATTTTTTAATAATTGCAGCAGCTTCTTCTAGTTTAGTTGCTTTAGATAATAAAACATGATCCTTAATTAATGGAAAAGTTCTTGTTAAATGATTTTCCCAGGTGCTCCAGTCGTGATGAAAGTAAAAGCTTGCGCCATTATCAATGATCCATAATTCTTTATTCCACTGCAATAAATTAGTATTTTTTGCAGTGCGGTCTATATTACTAATAATACTATCTAGGAGTACCACCTTTGAGGCAGTAAGAGCATCTACTTCACTTACTAATGGATCGTAAGTTATAGAGCCAGTTAAAAAATGTAATCCTAAATTTAAACCAACGCTAAATTTAAGTAGGTCTTGTATCTCTTCATCTGGTTCTGTTTTACTGAAAGAGTCATCTAGATTCATGAACACGATTTCAGGTACGTTAAGACCTACAGAGCGAGCCATTTCTCCTCCTATAAATTCAGAAATTAGAGCTTTTTTACCTTGTCCAGCACCTCTGAATTTTATGACATAGAGAAAGCCATCATCTGCTTTAACGATGGCTGGTAGTGAGCCGCCTTCTCTTAAAGGTTGTACATATCGTACTACATCTACGGTACGAATTTCAATTTTATTCATAAGTCTAATTTACTAAAAAAGCTCCTGATACAGGCTTTTTACATCGTACAGTTTATTTTTTACTCTTGCGAGAATTGCGTCTACCACGTCGGGTACTTTTACGGCTATAAACTATGTCAATAAATTTAAGTAAAGGCAATAATAGGATAGGTGTAAATCTAGAGAGGATTACAAACTTTAAAGAAACGATTATCGCTAGTAACCATATGAAACTCGCTGCTAGATCTCTAGACTTAATCCATTGTAGGGTGATCTTTTCTTTAGGATTATTTAATAAGCCATCTTTCTGAATCCTATATACCATTAAATATTTGAACAAGCTGAGTGCTATTATATTCGCAGAATACACCATAAATGGTTCGTTTATATAAAATGTTTTGCAATAGAAAGCTGTTGTAAACGGCATTAATACTACCATAAACAATAGCATGATATTGATCCACAGAACCGATGTAGTATAATGTTTAATATGCTTAGAAATATTCATGTGACTAACCCAATAAACGGCTATCACAATAAAACTAACTGTATATCCTATAAAGTTAGGAATCAGTTGGGAAATATTAAAAGCAAAGGTTTTGGTCTGTATCGCTTGATAACTAGGAACTGCGAGGTCCAATACAAGCAATGTCATGGCTATAGCAAATACGGCATCAGTGAAGTTGTTAACTCTGGTTTTGTCGTAGGTAAGATTCATTTAGTAAATATATAAGATTTTAATAATTACGCTTTCGCGAAAGCATAAACTAAAATCCTATCCTAATACTTCATTGAGTAATGCCGCTAGTCGTACTCCACCTTTCTGCAATTGTCCTTTAAGGACATCAAAATAATCGTACATATACCTGTAACCCAGTTTTTGCCCTACAGTAGTATTTGCATAAATATCTTTTACCACTATGCGACTATCTTCTAACCAGTCTCTATGGGTACCACTAGCAATAGTTTTGCGTTCTTTTTTGGAAAGCTGTGGCATATTCATGGCTAGTTCACTATAGGACATCCCATAACTTTCAATCATTTGAGAATCCCAGACGCGATGCAAATTTGTTCCATCTCTATACCATCGTACTTGAAAATCGTTGCCGCCTTTATCTTCACTTATTCCTGTGTGTAATGGCTGGTGTAGATCACCTATAAAATGAACTAATAGACGCAGCTGAAAAGCTTTTTCTTCCTTAGTGGCAGTATCTGACTTTAAGGTAGCGATGCAGTGGTCTATGGCCTGTATAATATCACCTTTTTCACTATGTGGATGTGTGTCATACGTTTTGTCAAATGGTACATTTACATAATGCTGTGGTCCATAGGCTCTATATAGCGTATCGCTCTTAATATCGTCTGCATAAGTAGATACTAAGGCAAGGGATTCTCCATCAAGTAACTGGGCAATCGCTTTACGAGCTTTTTTATTGAGGTATTGCTCTGCAATCGCACCAGTAGCGCGATGACCTGTTTTTCCCCAATCGTCTGCTTGTGCAGTAAAAGCTACTAGAAATACTAAGAAAGTGATGATAAAACGCATGAATCTATTTTTGTGGCAAGTTACTATCGCCTTGATTTAATAATGTTAGGTATTTATTAATTATTCCTCATCTGGCGTAAAACATTTTGACAACATTTGATAGATGTCTGGATGTTTGCGTTTCATTAATTTGGGTCTCGAGAAAAAATACTCTGCTGCAACCGCAAAAAACTCTATCTGACTACTACCACCATAATGACGTATATCTGATTTATCTTTATTAATGCGTTCCATTTCTTCATGCATTAAGTTAATCCAAGGTATGACGTATGATTGTTCTAATAAAGCATGAGGTATACCATCAATAGTACCATCCATTTTATCAATAAGGTGTACAAACTCGTGTATAGCGGTATTTAATTTATCGGTTTCATTTTTAAAACCATGGTAAAGTGCTTCTTTAGAAAGTATCATTTTATGATTCCATTTACCAGTTCCTACCATACCAAAAATACGTCTTCCATTTCCATGACCTTCAAATTCTAGATCTTCATTAAAATGTTCTGGTAAAAGAATAACTGTTTTTAAGTTACTATAATGCCAGTCTGGAAATTGAAAAACAGGAATGATTGCGCTTGCCGCTATTAATAAAGCATCTGTCTCTGTAGGTTCTGTTTCTATAGTTTCAATCTCAATCTCATCTAAGAAAGCCTGCATGCGCAGTTTAAAAAACAATCGTTCTCGAGGCTCGAGTTTTTCAAAAAAGTTGACATGTTCTAATAATATTTCGTCCCAATGATCTGTGGATGGAGCTGGTGACTTTTTACGGAAAAGATTAAAAATGGGCATGCAAGAAATGTATTATAAAAGCTAAATATAATAGCCGAAGAGTGATTTTTTACAATTGAGTTGTGTTTTTCTACAATTGGGTTATTATGACTTTATATAAAGAGAAGACTGCTTCATATTTGTGCTGTTCTAAACGAATAAAGTATTTTTAGAATTACAAACAGAAAGTATGTCATTTAAGAAATTCATAAAATTTATAATCGCAGGTATAGTCATCTCTATTGTCATTAATTTAATTAATGCATACATGAGAGGTGGCTTTTTAACCATCGTAAAAGAAATAGAAGGTTTTGGTATCAACTTTATGTTTTCTATCGTATTAACAGTGGGAAATCAATGGTGGTTTGATTTAATGACCAAAAAGTATTCTTGGAAAGAACATACTTTAAAACGTATTGTTCTTGGTGCAGCAGGATCAGTAATCATTACTATGGTTTTATTAACCATACTTAACTTTTTTACTTATGTGGTCATCTATGGAGGTAGCTGGGATAGCTTTGTGAGTAATCAGTCTATAGATTGGTATTTGTTTGGGTTATTTATTACCCTAGTGATGACACTTATCTATCATGCTATTTACTTCTATAGATTGTCTCAAACTCAAAAAGTAAATGAACAAAAAGTTATTGCAAGATCTGCAACCGCACAATTTGACGCTTTAAAAAATCAGTTAGATCCTCACTTTTTATTTAACAGTTTAAATGTGCTCGTCTCTTTAATTGAAGAAAACCCTAAAGCGGCTACAAAATTTACGACATCGCTTTCTAAAGTATATCGGTACGTACTAGAACAACGTAATAAGGAATTAGTAACTGTAGATGAAGAATTGAGTTTTGCTAGGGCTTATGTAGGTTTACTTAAAACCCGATTTGAAGATAGTATAGAAATAGATATTCCACAAAAAAGCTCAAATCCAGAGATGAAGGTAGTACCATTATCCTTACAGTTACTGCTAGAGAATGCCGTAAAGCACAATGTCGTAAGTGATAGTAAACCGTTAAAGTTGCGCATTTATGAAGAGAATAATCAATTGATTATTGAAAATAATTTACAGAAAAAGCAAGTAGCTAATACTAGTAGTGGTGTAGGACTACAAAATATAGCGTCTAGGTATCAATTACTGACTAAACGTAAAATGAGTATCGCACAAGATGATCAGTTTTTCAGAGTACAAATTCCTATTCTAATTAAATCACAAGATGTATTAACCGCAAATATAGAAGACATGACACCAGTAGAAGACATAAAATTAATCAAAGCAAAAGAACGAGTGGCCAGCATTAAAGAGTTTTACGATGATGTTGTTAAGACAGTAGGTATTTTACTTTTTCTAGCCGCTATCAATTACTTTACATCAGACTTTCCATGGGTGATATTCCCTGCGATAGGTATGAGTATAGGGTTAGTATTTCAATACCTACGCACTTATGAAAACAATGCGTTTCTAGGTAAAGGCTGGGAAGACCGTAAAATCGAAGAATTAATGAACGATAAAAACTTTTAAGATGAAAAAAGAAGAAACATATCAAGAACGTTACACAAGAGCAAAGGCTCGAGTTGAAGAGATTAGATCATTTTATAACCACTTATTAATCTATATCATAGTTAATATAGGGATCGCTTCACTCAATTATTATCAAAATGAATGGGAATATGCATGGTTTTTATTTCCATTAGGTGGATGGGGAATAGGTCTACTAGGTCACGCACTAGGCACATTCAGTGCAAATCCATTTACGGGTAAGAATTGGGAACAGCGCAAGATTCAGGAATTAATGGAAAAAGAACGTTTAAATAACTAGTTATGGAATCTAAATTTAACGAGCAAGAAGCACGTGAAAAAGCCCAGAAACGTGTCAAAGATATCAAAGGGTTTTATGATCACCTGATTGTATTTATTATCATTCATTTGTTAATTCTAGCAGCGGTACTTTATTTTAATGGTGATTTAAGGTTCTTTATAACTTTTACATTATTAGGTTGGGGAATTGGACTATTTATTCATGCACTAGTCGTCTTTAAATGGAATCCATTTACAAGTGAAGATTGGGAAAAGCGTAAACTTAAACAGTTTATAGAGGAACAAGAAAAACAATAATGATGAGCGACGAGTTAGAAAAGGCAAAGAGAAAAGTTAGAAATATTAAAGGTCTTTATAACCACTTGATCATTTTTGTGGTGATGAATTTAATATTCCTTGCGGTAGTGCTATACATTGACTTTAGTGTGAACTATTTTATTAACTTCTTTGTTTTACCATGGGGAATGGGCATCTTTATCCAGTGGATGATTGTCTTTAAGTGGAACCCATTTGTAAGTAAAAAATGGGAAAAACGTAAGATTAAAGAATATTTAGATAAAGAAGATTAATATGAAAGCTATAATCATAGAAGACGAAAAACCGTCTGCCAGAAGATTAAATCGCATGTTAGCAGATATCGGTATTACGCCAGAGGTGATGCTACATTCTGTACACGAGTCAGTAGAATATTTATTGAATAATCCTGCACCAGATCTAATCTTCTTAGATATACAATTAAGTGATGGACTGTCTTTTGAAATATTTGATCAGGTGGACATCAATAGTGCTATAATTTTTACCACAGCATATGACGAGTATGCATTACAAGCTTTTAAGCTTAACAGTATTGATTATCTATTAAAACCTATTGATGAGGATGAGTTAAAAGCAGCAGTAGAGCGATTTCAAGTACGCTTCCGCGAAAGCGAGAAAAAACAGCACATAGATTTTAATGAAATAGCAAAAATGTTAGGTAATCCTGTAGATCGTGTTTATAAGAAACGATATACTGCTAAAGTAGGTGAACATCTTAAATTGTTTAATACAGACGATGTACAACTTTTTTATTCTGAGAATAAAGGTAGTTATCTAAACTTAGAAAATGGTCGCAACTACCTTATAGATGATAAACTAGAAGCGATAGAGAAAGAACTAGATCCAGCTCAGTTTTTCCGCATATCTCGACAAGCGATAATAAATGTAAATGCAATAGATGATATGATATCTTATACTAACTCGCGCCTCAAGATCAAAATAAATTCTTTTAAGGAGATGGACTTAATAGTAAGTAGAGAACGAGTAAAAGATTTTAAAAACTGGCTAGAGAAATAAATAGTGCTTTAAGTATTTGATTTTAAGCGACTCACTAATAGGTGAGTCGCTTTTTTTATGTATTGGGATGATTATTTAGACATTAAGAGAGTTTTAACAATAGAATTAAAACTGCATCTAGTAATCCTGCGTAGGTAAGGTATATAACAATTTATAAAACCCAATTAACATGAAAAAAATTGCCCTTTGGTCTAGCCTTGCACTTGCAGTATGTGTAGGAGCGTTTATCGCAGCAGATCACTTAGATGCACCAGCTGTGGCTAATACAACAGCAGACATCGCAGATTTTTACGCCTTTGAAGGTGCAGACGCTAACTCGACAACATTTGTTGTGACATTACCTGCAGCAAATGCATCAGCTCAATTTGATGAGAATGTTCTTATTGAAATTAACATTGATAATACTGGTGTCGATGCAGGTACCACAGGTGTTACAGAAGATTTAGTAATTCAAGCACTGCGTCAAGGTGATAAGATGTACTTCTTTGGTCCTTATGCACCATCATCAACTGGCCTTAACAGTACGATTGATACTAACGAGCTTGCTGCTAGTGTAGACATAGGTTCTATGACTACTGTAGGTGGCGTTAATTATTTTGCTGGATTAAGACAGGATGCATTCTTCTTTGATTTTGAAGCCTTCAATAATGTGATTAGTATGGCACCAGCTACTGGTTTTGGAACTACTGGTAATAACACATTTGCGCCATTGAATGTAAATGCAATAGTTATTGAGGTACCTAATAGTATGTTAGGAACAGCACCTACTCACATCGTTGATCAATTACTTGCCCCTAATGGTCCTGGTTTGCCAGTGGCTTATAACGTATGGGTAGAAACTAAAAGAAGATAAAAACTAACAATTTAAAATTTACAAAAATGAAAATATTTAAATATTTAATAGCTCTTACCGCTGTTGCTGCACTTACAGTATCATGTGGTGATGATGATGATATAGTAGGAGGTAACCCAGCAACGACTGACTTTTCTGGAACTTTTACACAACAAGATCAAATGGGTCGTCCAGGAATCAATACTGTTTTTACACCTACAGAAGCTGATGAAAATATGTTTAACGTGACAGTTCCGGCAAACGGAATCGCCATGTTTCAACCTACGTTTCAAGCTCGTATAGAAGCATATTATAATGCATATGGAGCAACTTATGAAAATAATATTCTAGGATTGGATTTACCTACTTTAACTACAGCACTTGCCTTAGACGTGCTACAAGTATCTCCAGATGCGCCTACTTCTTACTTTAGTGCCGCTGGTGTGCCATTAACAGGTCGTGCGATTGAAGATGATGTTATCGACGTGTCATTAATATTACTTTTCGGTGGTAATACAGGAGCAAGATTTGATGGTAATAACGGTACTCCTAATCTTGTTTCAGATAATGTTGCACAAGAAGCAGGAACTTCTTCTACAACGTTTCCATACCTAACTGCAGCGCAGTTCTAGATCAATTATAATTTATAACTAGGCTTCCCTAAAGCCTAGTTATATTTTTAAGTACAACAACCCCAAATCATGAAAAATCTCATCACTCTTTTATCTTTATTGCTTCTTATTTCTTGTGCCACGGCACCAGATCAAAACCAAGCAATAATTACAGACATTAACGACTTTCAATCCTATCTTGATAGCGATAGAGATGCCCTAGTCGCAACATTAAAATCAAAAACAGCTCCACTAAAATTAGATATTGAGCAAGACTCTAGTCGTATTGTACAGATGTCTCGATTAGCAGGATTAAATAATCAATTGTATGACCTAACTGGTGATATCAGCTATTTAGAACAAGCTGTAAGCTTGCGCGAAAACGTACTTAAAAGAACAGCGATAAAACCAGAAAGTGCGCGAAGATCACTCGCACAGATGTACATTAAACAACATCGTTTTAAAGAAGCAGATAGTTTAATGAAAAACGAGGTAGCAAACGAAAAGCAAGATCATCTAGTCAAATTTGATATTGCCATGGAGTTAGGGAATTATGTTGAGGCAGAAGAATTATTAAACACTTTAAGAAACTTAAATGATTATAATTATCTGATTAGAGCGGCAAAGTGGAACGATTATAAAGGTAATCTAGATGATACTATTAGATTAATGGAAAAGGCCATGGAACTTGCTGAAGAAAGTGGTTCAGAAAACCTGATGTTATGGAGTTATTCTAATATTGCAGATTATTATGGGCATCATGGGGATCTCGCTTTGTCTTACAAATACTATTTGAAAACACTTGAGCTAGATCCACAAAATGATTATGCTTTAAAAGGAATATCATGGATAGCTTATTCTAATGATGATGATACAGCATTAGCAACACAAATTATAAACAAGTTACAATCTCGTCATCATATTCCAGATTATAATCTCATTCTTTCAGAATATGCATCTTATCAAAATGATGAGAAAAAAGCACTTGAATTAAGGGAATCATTTTTAAAAGAAACAAATAAGCCTGCATATAGAGGTATGTATAATACCTATAGAATTGAAAATTTATTGGCAGGTACTGATGCACAGCAAAAATCTGGTCTAGAACTTGCGATTATCGAAGTAGAAAACCGTGCCACTCCAGAAACTTATGATTTGTTAGGATATGCATATCTGGTTAATAAAATGCCTGTAATTGCATTAGAAAATCACAAGCAATTTGTGCAGAATAAAACATTTGAACCTGTAGCACAACTACATCTAGCTCAAATTTTTAAAGAAAATAAATTAGTTGACGTTGCTCAACCTATTAAGAATGAATTATTAGAGGCACGATATGAATTAGGTCCAGTCACTTATAAAGAAGTAGAACAAATTTGATAATCGTTAAAGAATCATCAACTCATAAGTAAGTAAGTAAGTAAGTAAGTAAGTAGATTTAGGAAGTTTCTTTTTCACAGCAATTTTCCCACTATTCAAAATTCGGAAAGTTTTTTAAGGTTACCAAAAAACCCTTTCTTCTTTTTGGACTAACGGTTTTCCGTGATATAAATCTTCTCACTGTTTTCAGTTAGTCGAAAATGGAAAGTAAAAAAACACATTTTAGCATTATATTTGATGGTTGAAAAGAAAAAGATTAAAAGTGAAAAAAAACACTACAGATAAGCCTCAAAAAAAAGCTGAAAAGGTATTACAAAAAATTATTGATAGAAGGCAAGAATTAGGGTTGTCTCAAACAGAATTAGCTTTAAAGTTAAACATGACAATTAGTGGTTATTTTAAAGTAGAAAAAGGAGACTCTAAGCTAGATTTAATTCGTCTTTTTGAAATAGCTGAATTATTAGAAATTGATGCCAAAGAGTTCTTTTAAAACTCTTCTTTAAAATAAAAAACCATAACTAATATTAGTTATGGTTTTTTATTTATTAATCTAATCTCTTAAAAAGAATTAGATCTTATCTTAAGAACTATTAAATATTTGCTTTCATTAGCTCTCTATTCATTCTTGCAATGTTTTCTAAAGATATTCCTTTAGGGCATTCCACCTCACAAGCACCTGTATTTGTACAGTTACCAAAACCTTCTAAATCCATTTGTGCTACCATGTTTTTAACACGATCTGCAGCTTCTACTTGACCTTGAGGTAATAATGCATATTGAGATACTTTTGCTCCTACAAATAACATTGCAGAAGAGTTTTTACATGTTGCAACACAAGCACCACAACCAATACAAGTTGCTGCATCCATTGCTTCATCTGCTGCATGTTTAGAAATAGGTAAAGAGTTTGCATCTTGTGTGTTACCAGAAGTATTTACAGAGATGTAACCACCTGCTTGTTGTATTCTTTCAAACGCGTTTCTATCTACAATTAAATCTTTAATTACTGGAAAAGCTGCTGCTCTAAACGGCTCTATTGTTATAGTATCTCCGTCTTTAAACATACGCATGTGTAACTGACAAGTAGTAATACCTCTATCTGGTCCATGAGCTTCACCATTAATGTACATAGAACACATACCACAAATACCTTCTCTACAGTCATGATCAAAAGCAACTGGCTCTTCACCAGTATTTATTAATTGTTCATTCAAAACATCCATCATTTCTAAGAAAGACATGTGTTCTGAAATATCAGTTACTTTATAATCTACCATTTGACCCTTTGAACTAGAGTCTTTTTGTCTCCAAATTTTTAACGTTAAATTCATTCCTTTACCTGACATATCTTTCTTATTTATATGAACGTTGTTTTAGTTCGATATCGTTAAATTCTAATTCTTCTTTATGTAAAACTGCATCTGCAGGTTCACCTTTATATTCCCAAGCAGAAACAAATGCAAAGTCTTTATCATTACGTTTTGCTTCTCCTTTTTGTGGTCCATCTTCTTCTGCAGATTCTTCTCTAAAGTGACCTCCACAAGACTCAGCTCTTACGAAAGCATCTTTAGCAAATAATTCTCCTAATTCTAAGAAATCTGCAACTCTACCTGCTTTTTCTAATTCTGGGTTTAATTCATTTGCACCACCTGGTACAGAAACCTCTTTCCAAAATTCTTCACGAATGGCTTTAATTTCTGCCATTGCTTCTTCTAAGCCTTTTGCGTTTCTAGACATACCTGCTTTATCCCACATTACTTTACCAAGTTTTTTGTGAAAATAATCTACAGATTTTGTTCCTTTATTATTTACAAAGAAATCGATTCTGTCTTTTACTTCTTTTTCTGCTTCATCAAACTCTGGAGTTTCTGTAGAAATTTTACCAGTTCTAATATCATCAGCTAAATAATCGCCAATTGTATATGGCAATACAAAATAACCATCTGCCAAACCTTGCATTAATGCTGATGCTCCTAATCTGTTTGCACCATGATCAGAAAAGTTTGCTTCTCCAATACAATAACATCCAGGAATGGTTGTCATTAAGTTATAATCTACCCAAACACCACCCATTGTATAGTGCACTGCTGGATAAATCATCATTGGAGTTTTGTATGGATCTTGATCTACAATCTTCTCATACATTTGGAATAAGTTTCCGTATTTTGCTTCAACAATTTTTTGACCTAATTCATATATTTTTGCTGATGATGCATTTTCGATATTTTGAATTTTAGCTTGCTCTTTTCCATAACGGTCAATTGCAGATGCAAAATCTAAATATACAGCTTCACCAGTTGCATTTACACCATAACCAGCATCACAACGCTCTTTAGCTGCTCTAGAAGCAACATCACGTGGCACTAAGTTACCAAATGCAGGATAACGTCTTTCTAAATAATAATCTCTTTCGTCTTCAGATAAATCCGTAGGTTTTTTCTTACCTTCTCTAATTGCTAAAACATCTTCCATGTTTTTAGGAACCCAAATACGACCATCATTACGTAAAGACTCAGACATCAATGTTAATTTAGACTGATAATCTCCAGAACGAGGAATACAAGTTGGGTGAATTTGTGTATAACAAGGATTTGCAAAATATGCTCCTTTTTTATGAATTTTCCAAGATGCAGTTGCATTAGAGCCCATTGCATTTGTAGATAAGAAATATACATTTCCATATCCACCAGAACCAATTACAACAGCGTGAGCAGAATGACGCTCAATTTCTCCAGTAATTAAATTTCTAGCAATAATTCCTCTTGCTTTTCCATCAACAATAACAACATCTAACATTTCATGTCTGTTAAACATTTCTATTTTACCACGAGCAATTTGTCTATTCATTGCAGAATACGCTCCTAATAATAATTGCTGACCTGTTTGTCCTTTTGCATAAAAAGTTCTAGAAACTAAAACTCCACCAAAAGAACGGTTGTCTAACAAACCACCATAATCACGTGCAAAAGGTACACCTTGTGCCACACATTGATCAATAATATTTGCAGAAACCTCAGCTAAACGATACACGTTAGCTTCACGAGAACGGTAATCTCCACCTTTTACAGTATCGTAAAATAATCTGTAAGTAGAATCTCCATCTCCTTGATAATTTTTTGCAGCGTTAATACCTCCTTGTGCAGCAATTGAATGCGCTCTTCTTGGAGAATCTTGATAAGCAAATGCTTTTACATTATACCCTAACTCTGCTAAAGTTGCTGCGGCAGAACCCCCAGCTAATCCTGTACCTACAACAATAACATCGATATGACGCTTGTTTGCAGGATTTACCAAGTTAATTTTATTTTTATAATCTGTCCATTTACCTTTAATTGGACCTTGAGGTACTTTTGAATCTAAAGCCATAGTTATTTAAGATTAATGGTTGTTAAATAAGTGATGAAACAATGCAATAATTATAAATCCTAAAGGAATAACTATTGAGTAAATTTTACCGAAATTTTGTAATGCTTTTTTACGACCAGCAGTAACTCCCATAGATTGGAAAGCAGAGGTAAATCCGTGAGCTAAATGTAATCCTAAGAAAACAAAAGCAACTACGTAAGCACCAACTCTTAACGGGCTATGAAATTTTTCTACTAATTCATGGAAATATCTCATTTCACCATTGTGTAACCCAGACATGTCTCCAACAACATACTTAGTATTTAACTCAGGAATCCAAAAATCAATAAAGTGTAAAATGATAAAAGCAAGAATTGCAATTCCGCTATAAATCATATTTCTACTCATCCATGTTGAATTAGCTGCTCCATTGTCTTTGGCATATTTAACACCATTTGCTTTTTTGTTTTTCAATTCCAACACAAAACCCATTACAAAATGAAAAACAACTCCAAATATTAACACGGGTTGTAAAGCAAATTGTACTAAAGGATTTGTTCCCATAAAATGGGATGCTGTATTAAATGCATCTTCACTTATAAGTGAAAGTAGATTGACAGACAAATGCATTATTAAGAAAAACATGAGGAAGAATGCAGATAGCGCCATGGCTATTTTTCTTCCAATTGAAGATTTGAAAAATCCGCTCATTGTATAAATTAGTTAAATTGTTGACAACAAAAATAAGGCTAAACTATCTCGTTTACAAAAAAATAGTCCTATTTTACCTCGTATTTAGAATAGTTTTAAATAAAATTACTTAAACGATTAAACACAAACAAATACAGGCTATTCAGTTTTTTTTTAAACAATGGCACTAAGTATAAATTACGTATCAAACTAAGTACTTTTTAAAGCAACTAAACACTTATTATTCTTGCATAGCTTTTTTAATAATTTTTAGAAATAATTTTATTTTCACAAATTAAAAAATTTCTTTTTTTATTATTTAAATCTTTAAAAATTGGGGGTTTTTAACTGTTATTAATTTAATGATAAGGCCAAATCATTGGTATCAATACTATACTTACTATAAAGAATATTAACAATAAAATAGATCCGCTTTTCATATAATCTGTAAACTTATAATTACCCGCATTCATTACCATTGTATTTGTTGGGGTACCAAATGGGGTTAAAAATGCTGTTGAAGCAGAAACTGCTAAAGCCATCATAAATGGTTGAGGAGAATACCCTAATTGAATTGAAGCAACTAAAACAATAGGAGCCATTAAAATTGCTGTTGCGGTGTTACTCATAACCTGACTTAAAAATGAAGTTATTAGAAAAATACCTGCTAAAAAGTAAGTTGGGTGCATGTCGCCTAAAAGTGTAATCATTGAATCTGCAATATATTTAGCTCCACCTGTTTTTTGCAGTGCAACACCCATAGGAATCATACCTGCCATTATTATAATTACATTCCAGTTAATTGCTCTATAAGATTGATTCATATTTATACAACCACCCAAAACCATAATAAAAGCAGTAAGTATAACTGTAATTGCAGATGAAAAAGGTCCCCAAATAAACATAGTTACCATAAAAACCATGGCTAAAATAGAAATAATACCTTTTCTAGTAATTTTACCTACTTCTTTAGACAATTCTTCTGGAGAACCAATAATTAAGAAATCTCTACTTTCTTCTTGAATGGCTTTTATATCTTCCCATTTTGCTCTAACTAAAAGAGAATCTCCTTCTTTTAAGTCGAATTCTCTACCTCTAATTCTTTTATTGTGTCTATTTAAAGCCATTACTTGAAGATTGTATTTATCTCCAAATCTACCTGTATTAATATGTTTTCCTTTGTAACTAGACTTTGGAGCAACAATCATTTCGCAAATACCAATTTCATCAGAAAGTACATTTTCTTTCATAAAATTACCATCTACTTCTTCTTGTTTTGTTGCAGCAACATCATATTTTTGAATAAATCTATTAATTCTGTTTTCACTACAATTTACAATCAATTCATCTTGTGCATGGAGCTCTCTTTCTAAATCTGGAAATTCATCTGGATCACTTTTTTTTAAACCAACTTTTTTAAGAATTGTAGTTGTTTTCTTTTCATGAGGAATAATTTTAATAATATTTACTCCCATTTTAGAACCCAATTGCATTTGTTTAATGGTTTTACCAATTGCAGATGAACTTGGTCTAATTCTTACTCTCCAAAACCCTTCGTATAATTGATAAGAATCTTCAATATTCTGAATAGACTCATCTATATCTTCTAATTTTCTTGACTCGTTATTTGGTAAAAGTTTTTGACCAAAATATCTCATATAAATTACCGTCAAAACTAAAAGTGGAACACCAATATATGCGAATTCGAAAAAACCAAATTCTTGCACACCACCTTCAATCATTGCTTGATTGGTAACAATATTTGTTGGAGTACCTGTTAAAGTTAATAACCCACCAGTTGCAGCTGCAAATGACAAAGGTATTAACATTTTTGAAGCAGATGTTTTTAATCTCCAAGCTGCTGCAATAATAACTGGCATTAATGAAGCAACAGTACCTGTATTACTCATAAAAGCAGAAAGAACTGCTGAACCAACTATAATTAAAACCAACAATCTATTAGAATTATTTTTTGATAACGTAATAATTTTATTTCCAAGCCAAGAAGTAAGTCCTGTTCTACTCATTGCCTCTCCAACAATAAATAAGCCTGCAATTAAAATAATACTAGAATTGCTAAACCCAGAAAAAGTTTCTTTGGTTGTTAAAACTCCAGTCATGCTTAATGCCATCATACTCATAATAGCAACAATATCAGGTCTTATTTTTCCTGAAACAAATAAAATAATTGTGATTCCTAAAATAATAAATGTAATAGTCATATAGTTTATTTAAGCTAACAAATGTAAATACTTACACATTGTAGGTTTTATGATATTTATCAATAAAAGTCTTACTAGCGTTGGTTTAAAATAAATTTATGCTCTAAAAGTACTATGTAAGTTAAGCGAATACGTTATCGTTATTTTTCCTTTTATTTTTAAAGAAATTAGAGCTTTTTATTTTTTAATTAAAAAAAAGAAATTTTTATGTTTTATTAGAGTTAACTAAACACTTATTATTCTTCCATTTACCTTTTAATTCTTCTTTTGTTAGTGTTTTACCCTCACAAGTTAAAAAACTTCCATTTTTATCTTTTTTTATAACTTTCATTTTACCTGTTTTTATAGCATTTATAATTCTATATACTAAGCCATTTTTAGCAACATCACTTCCTTTAGATATTAGCTTAATACCTTCTTCATTGTTATACAAATCCATTGTAGAAGAAATTTCATCTGGCAATATACCATCTTCTAATTTTCTTTTTTTATAGGTTATATAATTTTCTTTTTCATGAGCTTTTCCTAAGGAACGTGCTGCTCTTTGGCCAATTTCTTGTGTTAATCTTGCCATCCAATATGCATGCCTAAAAGCATCTACCTGACCACCTGCAGCATCACCATCTAATAAATTTGTTCTTTTAACAGAATCTGCAACCTTGTTAGCTTCTTTAGAGATTTTTAGAGATTTTGTTGCTTTAAAAGGATGAAATAATACCCAAGTTTTTTTAGGTCCAGAAAGTTTAAAAAAACTTTTTAAACTAGCCTGAGAATATGTTTGTAGAGTATAAAATATTGATAAAAAAAGAATTATTTTTCTCATTTTTTAAAAGTAGTATTTAATAAATATTATTTATTTCTATTTTCTTACCGTTAAAAATAAAAGTATTAACTGTTGTTTTTCCTAAGAGTAGTTTACCTATTGGTGATGCAATTGAAATTGCATAATAGGTTTTGTTTTTAATTTTTAATTCTCCTGCTGAGATTGATAAAAAATAAGTTGCAATATTTGTTTCTATAAGACTACCTAAATGTGCAACTTTTGATGTTTTAGAAATATCTATTTTTAATAAAGTCTGTTTCATAAAATTAACTCCAGAAAGTTGCTGTCCTGCTTTTTCTATTTCTAATTGCAACATGGCCCTACCTGTTTCATGCTTATCTCCTGCAGAACTTTTTGTTTCTGTTTTTAGTGCTGCTTGATTAGAATAGATAATATCTGTAATCGTTTGAAAACGAGTGTTTACAAATTCTTTACATTTTTTTAAAAGTACTTTTTTAATTTCTGGTTGCAACATATTTTATTTTAATATTTACTTTTTTAGAAAGTACCAAACTACTACCTCTAACATCAAAATCTTTTCTATTTATTCTAATAACCTTCAAACTGTAGTTTTAATTGAACCCAAACTGGTTCTTTTATGATTGTATTTAAATTACCAAAAGATAATCCTAACAAACGTACAGAATTTGTTATTTTATCTTGATATAATAATTCTTTTACCACAGGAAAAAATTCACTTTTTTTCTGCATAAAATTTGTTTTTGTCTTACTTCTTGTTTGTTGTGTAAAATCTGAATATTTAATTTTTAAAGTGATTGTTTTTCCTTTTGTATCAGCCTTAATCATTCTTTTTTCTAACTCATTTGCAATTTTATCTAACTTTTCTAACATAAAAATTTCCGAAGAAATATTTTCAAAAAAAGTGCGTTCTGCAGCTAAAGATTTTCGAATTCTATTTGGCTTTACTGGGCTATTGTGAATTCCACGAACAATATTATAATAATGTGCTCCAGATTTACCAAAAAGATGTATTAATTCTTCTAAAGTTTTTTTCTTTAAATCATTACCTACAAAAATGCCTAAATTATACATTTTTGCAGCAGTAACTTTACCAACTCCATAAAATTTATTGACAGGTAATTCTTCTAAAAAGTCGATTACTTCTTCTGGGTGTACCGTTTTTTGTCCATTGGGTTTATTAATATCAGAAGCAACTTTTGCTAGAAATTTATTGATAGAAATACCTGCAGAAGCTCTTAAACCTGTTACCTTAAAAATACGTTGTCTAATTTCTCTTGCAATATCATTTGCAGACGGATTGTCTTTTTTATTATTAGTAACATCTAAATAGGCTTCATCTAAAGAAAGTGGTTCTACCAAATCTGTATACTCATAAAAGATTTCTCTAATTTTGGTAGATATTTCTTTGTAACGAGCAAAATCTGATTTTACAAAAATTAAATGTGGGCACTTTTGTTTTGCTAACATACCACTCATAGCAGACTTTACACCGAATTTACGTGCCTCATAACTTGCTGCAGAAATTACACCTCTTCTTCCATCTCCACCAACAGCAATAGCTTTTCCACGCAATTCAGGGTTATCTAATTCTGCTACAGAAGCATAATATGCATCCATATCTACATGAATTATTTTTCGAAAAGGAGGTTGTAATTCCATTTTTCGAAAATACAAAAAGATGTTGTTTTTCATTGCGAGTTTACGAAGCAATCTTATTTTAAATAGACAGATTACTTCATTCGTTCCTCATTCGTGATGACAATTTTATTTCAAAAAGTTAATACAAAAATTTGTTGCCTCTTTCATTTCTTTAGAAAGTTTATTTTCTTTCCAAGGATGAGAAACATTAAAAACGTGATTTGCATTTTCTATAATTTTAAATTCACTTTTTGGATGCCACTTTTTTAAATTTTCTGCTTCATCAATTAATACAGATGTGTCATTATTACCATGAATTATTAAATGTGGAATCTGTAAATTTTCAGTAGCTTTTTGAACATCTAAACGCTCTTTATTCTGAATAAAATCTTCGTAAAACTGATAAAAATGAGGCATGTTTTGTTTTGTTCTTCCGTTTAAAACATACTTTACACCTTCTTTTTTCCATTGATTTAAATCACCTACTGTAGCTGTTCTTTTTTCAAAATCACAAACACCTGCTAACGTTATTACCTTTTTTACACGAGTATCTTCAGCAGATTTTAAAAGAACAATTCCTCCACCTCTACTGTGACCAATCAAAGAGAGATCATCAATATCTACTTCATTTTTATAATTTTCTTCAGTTGAAATCCAATCTATAACACTTCTTAAATCATCTAATTCTTTAGAATAATTATTATTACCAAAAGCCTCTAAATCTGGAAAATCTATGGGCTGTTCTATAGTTCCTCCATTATGAGAAAAATTAAATTTTATAAAGAAAAAACCAGCTTTTGCAAATGCTTCTGCCATTAAGTTCCAAGCACCCCAATCTTTAAAACCTTTGTAACCATGACAAAAAATTACAGCTTTTTTAGGTTGATGATCATCTTTGTAAAAAATATCTGTTACAATTGGTTTCTTATGTTTTCCTTTAATAATAAAATTCTTAACTTTTTTCATTTCTGTAATTTATATTACAAATTTAAATAAAGTAAATAAACCAAAACCTGCAGTTATAAAACATAAAATTAAATTGATGTTATTGGTTAAATTACCGGTTTTTTGTTGAATTATAAATGCAAATCTACCATATAAATATAAAATAAGAAAAGCACCAATCATAGCACCAAACACAAAAAATAATGTTGAAATGTAATTAAAATTCATTAAATTAAAACTCACTAAGAATATAATTACCCCAGAAAAATAAGGAATAGCAAATACATTTAATATCGAAAGAATCAATCCTTTAAAAAAAGAATTTTTATTATTTATTACAATCTGTTTTTTCTCTTTCTTATTTAATTGATAGAAATAAATTGATAAAAAAAACAAAACAAAAATTCCTGTTTTTTCTAAAAATTGTAAAAAAGCAGGATTATTAGAAATGTAAGCTGTTAAATAAATTGAAATGTAAGCTTGTAAAAAAACAATAAATGAAGCTCCTAAAATAAATTGAATAAATTCTTTTTCTTCTCCTTTCAATTTAATTTTTAAAGAGGTCATATTTAAAACACTTGGTAGGGTATATCCTAAAAATGAAAATATAAATCCTAACAGAAAAACTAAAATCATAAGTAAATATATTAATATTTCTGTCGTTTAAAAATTTTATTAAATTACTTATTTTTTTAAATAAATAGTTTTACCAATGTAAAAATAGCTACAAAACCTGTTAAAATAGCTAAAACTATATTAATATCTTTTGTGAGTTTCCCTGTTTTCTCTTGAATAATTTTTGCAAATTTTCCATACAAAAACAAAATGTAAAATGTACCTATTACAGATCCTAGAGTAAAAAAAATAACAGGAATTTTATCAAAACTAAACAACTTAAAAGCCTCTAAAGTTATTACTGTTCCGCTAAAAAAAGGAATTGCAAACATATTTAAAACAGACAAAGTAATTCCTGATAAAAATAGATTTTCTTTTTTTATACTACTTGCAGCAACTTCTATTTTTTCTTTTCTAGATTCCTTATAAAAATAGTACGATAAAAAAAGAAAAATAACAATTCCAAATTTTTCTAAGGTTTCAAAAATAGTAGGAGTATTTGAAATATACTTGGTTAAAATAACTGCAATAATAACTTGTGGAAAAACAATTAACGAAACGCCTAAAGCATATTTATTAGCTGCATTTCTACCTTTTTTTAAACTTACTTTTAAAGCAGTCATATTTAACATACTTGGGGTAATAGAACCCACAAATGAAAAAATAAATCCGAAGAAAAAAAGTAAAAAAACAGTCATTAATAAAATCTTTTGGTAAAGATTGGTTTTTAAAATTTGATGAACAAAAAAACGCATCAAATAATTTGATGCGTTTTAACCTTTAACTATAAAAATTAACTACTAAACAACTCCTTGAGCCAACATTGCATCTGCTACTTTAACAAAGCCAGCAATATTTGCTCCTGAAATATAATCAATAGATCCATCTTCTTGTTTTCCATATTGTACACAAGAATCATGAATATCTTCCATAATATCTTTTAGTTTTTCATCAACCTCTTTACGAGACCAACTTAAACGTAATGAATTCTGACTCATTTCTAAACCAGAAGTTGCAACTCCACCAGCATTACTTGCTTTTCCTGGAGCAAATAATATTTTTGCTTTTTGAAATTCTTGAATTGCTTCTGGTGTAGAAGGCATATTTGCTCCTTCAGAAATACACATACATCCATTTTTAACTAATTCTTTAGCCTCTTCTCCATTCAACTCATTTTGAGTTGCACAAGGCAAAGCAACATCACAAGCAACAGACCAAGGTCTTTTTCCTGCCACAAATTTAGCATTCGGATATTTTTCTACATATTCACTAATTCTTCCTCTTTTATTATTTTTAAGATCCATTACAAATTGTAATTTTTCTGTATCAATACCTTCAGAATCGTAAATATAACCACCAGAATCAGATAATGTTAAAACAGTAGCTCCTAATTCTAGAGCTTTTTCTGCAGCATATTGTGCTACGTTTCCAGAACCAGAAATCACTACTTTTTTTCCTTTAAAAGAATCGTTATTTACTTTTAACATATTTTGAGCAAAATATACATTTCCATATCCTGTTGCTTCTGGTCTAATTAAAGAACCACCCCAAGATTGTCCTTTACCTGTTAAAACTCCTGTAAAAGTGGTTTTTAATTTTTTATACATTCCAAACATAAAACCAATTTCTCTTGCTCCCACACCAATATCTCCTGCAGGTACATCTGTATTATGGCCAATATGTCTAAATAATTCACTCATAAAAGCGTGACAAAAACGCATAATTTCGTTATCTGATTTTCCTTTCGGATCAAAATCAGAACCTCCTTTTCCTCCACCCATTGGTAAAGTTGTTAAAGAGTTTTTAAACACTTGTTCAAAAGCTAAAAACTTTAAAATACTTGCGTTTACTGATGGATGAAAACGTAAACCTCCTTTATAAGGTCCTATAGCAGAATTCATTTGTATTCTATAACCTCTGTTTACCTGAATTTCTCCTTTATCATCTACCCAAGTAACTCTAAAAGAAATCTGTCTTTCTGGTTCTACCATCCTTAAAAGAATGTTTTTACCAAAATAAATATCATTTTTAATGATATAAGGAATTACAGTTTCTGCAACTTCATGTACAGCTTGTAAAAATTCTGGTTCATGTCCATTACGTTGTTTTACCAACTCCATGAATCCATCAATTTTAGATTTGATACTATTAACCATGTTTTTTTATGATATTAATAAAAATTTAACCCAACAAAGATAGTTATTTTTCAATATCACAAAATAAAATCACTTATAATATTTAATTATAGTAATATTAGTTCAATCGATTTAGAAAACTGTTGGTGTTTTATTATCAAATACGTTCTTAAACTCTTTAAAAAAGAGTAAATTTGCACCTTAATTATCCTCGAAAATGTTAGATAAAGTAAAAGAACTTATTGGTGATGTAAAAGCATTTAATGCTACAACCAAAGAAGAAGTTGAAACTTTTAGAATTAAATACCTAGGTAGCAAAGGTTTATTAAAAGATTTATTTGCAGAATTTAAGAATGTTGATGCATCTTTAAAGAAAGATTTAGGTCAGGCTTTAAATAATTTACGTAATTCTGCTTCATCAAAAGTGCAAGAATTAAACGAAAGTTTAGAAAGTTCTACAAGTCAAAAATCTTTTTACGGAGATTTAACACGTCCATCAGAACCAATTAATTTAGGTTCTCGTCATCCAATTTCATTGGTTAAAAATCAAATTATTGAAGTTTTTAACAGAATTGGTTTTACAGTTTCTGAAGGTCCAGAAATTGAAGATGATTGGCATAACTTTACTGCTTTAAACTTGCCAGAATATCATCCTGCAAGAGATATGCAAGACACATTCTTTATTGAACAAGATCCAGATATTTTATTAAGAACACACACTTCTTCTGTACAAGTACGTTACATGGAAGAAAATCAACCACCTATTAGAACAATTTCTCCAGGAAGAGTTTTTAGAAATGAAGATATTTCTGCGAGAGCACACTGTATTTTTCATCAAGTAGAAGGTTTGTATATTGATACTGATGTTTCTTTTGCGGATTTAAAACAAACACTTTTATACTTTACAAAAGAGATGTTTGGTAAGTCTAAAATACGTTTGCGCCCTTCTTATTTCCCATTTACAGAACCAAGTGCAGAAGTAGATATTTACTGGGGATTAGAAACTGAAACAGACTACAGAATTACAAAAGGTACAGGTTGGTTAGAAATTATGGGTTGCGGTATGGTAGATCCTAATGTATTGAAAAATGCAAATATAGACCCTACTAAATACTCTGGTTACGCTTTTGGAATGGGAATAGAGCGTATTGCAATGTTATTATACCAAATACCAGATATTAGAATGTTTTATGAAAACGACAAACGTTTCTTAGAGCAATTTAAATCGGTTATATAATGAACTACTTTTCACAATTTTGGGACGAAGGAAGAGATGATAAATACTCTAGTTGGGGAAACTCTACTTGGTATTTTGAAACGAATGATGCTGATGAAATTTTAAAACAAATTACTGTTTATCAAAATGGAAAAGTTTTAAAGTATAGTAAAGAAAACCCCAAAGATGAATTTGGAAATTTAGGTGAACATTCTTTAACTATTGAAGATTGTGATGGTACTATTATTTCTAAAGAAGATTTTTATAAACTTTGGTAAAAATATACTGAAACAAGTTCAGCAGAAATGAAAAAAGACATCCAAATACCAGAAGTTACAGGCGTAGAAATGGCTGTTGTTTATGAATACAATGATATTTATAAAACAGATGATTGGAATGTGTACATCATCAACAATAAAGATGTTAATTTAGAAATGATGGTGATTGTAACTCAAGGTTTTTCTGATACTAAAATAACTTCTTTATTTCGTAAAAAATTAGACAAACTTCCAGCAAATTCTTTTGCTAAGATTGAGTTAATTCAACCAGAATTATTCAAATTAAACAATCGTTTTCAGGTTACTTTTTTTGAAGGAAATACTTTATTCGAAAAGACTTATATCTTTAAAGAAAACACTATTAAAGAAGGTGCTTTAAGAATGATTGATGAAATTCAAAAACGTGGAATTTTAGCTAGTTAGTCATTGCGAGTTTACGAAGCAATCTCATAAATAAAACTACAATTAAAAGAGATTATTCCAGTCGTAAACTCCTTAGTAATGACATTACCCAAAATACCCAATAATCAAATACAATAAAACAGTAATAACACCACCAATTAAAGCGTAAGGTAATTGTGTTTTTACGTGATCTATATGATCACTAGCAGAAGCCATAGAAGATATAATTGAAGTATCAGAAATTGGCGAACAATGATCACCAAAAATACCTCCACCTAAAGTTGCTGCCACAACAATAGTAATGTCTGCATTATGAATGTTTGCCATTGGCACAGAAATAGCCAACATAATTGCAAATGTTCCCCAAGAAGTTCCTGTAGAAAACGCAATAAAAGAACTAATTATAAAAACTACAGCTGGTAACAATTCTGGAGATAACCATTCTTTAGTTGCGTTGGCAACATAAATTCCGGTTTCTAATTCTTTACAAGCGTTTCCAATTGCAAAAGCTAACAACATTAATAAAGCCAAAGGCATTAACTCGCTAATTCCTTTTAAAGTTAAATTTACTGCCTCTTTTGGTTTCATAATTCCTTGTATAAAATACATTACCATTGCTACTAATAATGAAGTTATAACTGCATATAAAACAGATGAAGAACCAGAACCTTCTCCCATTGCTTGTTGTAAATGATCTAAAAAAGAAGTTGATTCTTTTACAGCAGACCAACCTGTGTATGCTAAATTAATTGGCATCATACACACCATTACTAACAATGGTACAATCATATTAAACGCTTTAGCTTGTATTCCTTCTTTTGGTGGAAAAGAGGTAATTTCATCAGAAACCATTGGTTTAGAACCTTCATTCATCAACAAACCTGTTTCTTTTGTTCTTTTTTCTGCCTTTTTCATCGGGCCAAAATCTTTCTTGGTTAAAATGATGATAAAAAGAATTATAATTGCCAACCAAGGATAAAAATTATATACAATAGAACTCATCATTACAGAGAAAGGTTTGTCAATTCCTTGTGTTAACAACAAGCCCATTATAAAAGCTCCCCAGGCATTAAAAGGAATTAAAATTGATGAAGGTGCAGAACTAGAGTCTGCTATGTAAGCTAATTTCTCTCTAGGAATTCCTAATTTATCAAAAATAGGTCTGTATAAAGTACCAACTGTTAAAGAACTAATACTTGTTTCTACAAACAATAAAAGTCCTGTAAAAGTTGCTAAAACCTGAACCATAACTCTGCTATAACCAGATTTTTTACTTTCTAATTTAACCAACCTTTTATTGATGATGTTTATAAATCCTTCAACTCCTCTAGAGAATTGAATAAAAATTAACAAAGCGCCAACTAATGCACTAAACATAATAGTTCTAGTACTTCCTTTATCTTGAAAAACATCAACCATTCCTTCAATCATTGCCAAAGTTCCTTCTAAAGGATTCCAACCTTCTATGATCAACCAAGAAAACCAAATTCCGAATAACAAAGCAATATAAACTTGCTTAGTTCTTAAGGCTAAAATAATTGCAACAATTGGAGGTATTACTGAAAGAAATCCATATTCCATAAAAAGGGTTTTTATTTTGTCTAAAGGTAACAATTATTAACACACATTATCAATCGTAATTTTGTAAATTGCTCACCAATTTATTACGATTATGTCAAAATTTTATACAAAACTAACATCTAGACTTCAAAAATTTATTGAAGTACAAAAAATATTCTTTGTAGCAACTGCTCCAGTTTCTGGACGCATAAATTTATCGCCAAAAGGAATGGATTCTTTTAGAGTTATTGATGAAAACCGTGTTTTATGGTTAAATGTTACAGGAAGTGGAAATGAAACTGCTGCTCATTTATTAGAAAATGATAGAATTACAATGATGTTTAGTTCTTTTGAGGGTGCTCCAAATATTTTACGTTTGTACGGAAAAGGGAAAGAAATTAAAGAAGGAGATGCTTCTTGGAATGAATTGATTTCTTTGTTTCCAGAAACTCCAGGAACGCGACAAATTTTTGATATTACAATAGAATCTGCTCAAACTTCTTGCGGAATGTCAATTCCTTTTTTCGAATATCAAGGAGAAAGAAATGAATTGAATGATTGGGCTACTGAACAAGGAAAAGAAGGAATTAAAGAATACTGGGAAAACAAAAATCAAACAAGTATTGATGGTTTACCTACTAATATTATAAAATAGAAATATCATTTGTCATTTAAAAAGAAACAAAGTGAAGTTGAAAATCTTATAAAGAATAAGATTTCTCAACAAGGTTGAAATGACAAATTAAATTATATAAAATCATAATAATGAATCCATTTTCATATTTCAACAGAGAAAATATTACTAAAGAATTAAAAGAAACTGAGTTCGATTTACTAATTATTGGTGGAGGAATTACTGGAGCAGGAATCGCTTTAGACGCAGCTTCACGTGGAATGAAAGTTGCTTTAGTAGAAAAAAACGATTTTGCTTCTGGTACAAGTAGTAAATCTACAAAACTAATTCATGGAGGTTTACGTTACCTAAAACAATTCGATTTTTGGTTGGTAAAAGAAGTAGGTACAGAACGTGCAATTGTGCATGATTTAGCGCCTCATTTAGTAGTTCCAGAAAAAATGATTTTACCTTTAATTGAAGGCGGAACTTATGGTGAATGGTTAACCTCTATTGGCTTAAAAGTATATGATATTTTAGCTTCAGTAGAAGGAGAAGATAGACGTAAAATGCTAGATAAAGAAGATGCATTAGCAAAAGAACCTTTATTACCAGAATCTATTTTAAATGGAGCTGGTTATTATGCAGAATACAGAACAGATGATGCTCGTTTAACAATTGAAGTTTTAAAAACGGCTTTAAATTACGATGCAAAAGCGTTGAATTACACAGAAGCTTCAGACTTTATTTACGAAAACAATAGAGTTATTGGTGCCACTCTAAAAGATACTTTATCTAACAATTCTTTTGATATAAAAGCAAAATATGTTGTGAACGCAACAGGACCTTGGGTAGACAATTTACGTCAGAAAAACCACTCTAAAGAAGGGAAACGTTTACACTTAACAAAAGGTGTTCATTTGGTGGTTGCTCATGAAAAATTACCTGTAAAACAATCTGTTTATTTTGATGTACCAGATGGTAGAATGATGTTTGCAATTCCTCGTGGAAAAGTTACTTATTTTGGAACAACAGACACTAATTATCAAGAAAACAAAAACAATATTGAAACCAATTTGGTAGATGCTACTTATTTAATTTCTGCTGTAAATAATATGTTTCCAGAAATAAATTTAACTTTAGATGATATACAATCTTCTTGGGCAGGTTTACGTCCATTAATTCACGAAGAAGGAAAGTCAGCTTCAGAATTGTCTAGAAAAGACGAAATTTTTGTTTCTGATACAGAGCTAATTTCTATTGCTGGTGGAAAATTAACTGGTTATAGAAAAATGGCAGAACGTATTGTAGATTTAGTTGGTAAAAAATACAAACGTAGATTTGATAAAGAATTTGATGAAATAAAAACCAAAGAAATCCCTCTTTCTGGAGGAACTTTTAAAAATTCGCAAGAAGTACATAGTTATACAGATGCTATTCAAAATAGAATTGCAGAAGTAGATTTCAACAGAAAAGATGCAGAATATTTAGTGCATAATTATGGAAAACAAACAGATATTATTTTACAAAAGTTTGATGATTTAATGCATGATAATATGCAAGAAAAAATGATTAAAGCAGAAGTTTGGTTTACTATTAACTTCGAAATGACTTGCTCTCCAACAGACTTTTTTATGCGAAGAACAGGTCGTTTATTTTTCGATAATCCAAGTGTAAAGTTGTATAAAGAATTTGTTTTAAGTGAATTTAAAAATTACTTTTCTTGGGATGAAAAAACAACTACAAATAAACAAGAAGAATTAGAAAAGTATTTAAAAATTGCAACTACTTTTGAATAAATTATTTTTTTAGAATACTTTATAAAAACGGCAACAAAATTAATGTTGCCGTTTTTTTATAGAAAATTTTATATACTTTAATCAAACTCTTGATTAGCTTCAATATCTTCTGTTAAATCTAAATTTCTTAGAGTAGGATTTAAAGCTCCAGTGGCAACAACTGTTATTAAAGTCATGGTTCCTCCAAAAACAACAGCCATAACTGGTCCTAATATCTTTGCTGCTAAACCACTTTCGAAAGCACCAAGTTCATTAGAAGACCCCACAAACATAGAATTTACAGAAGAAACTCTTCCTCTCATAGCATCTGGAGTTTTTAATTGTAAAATAGTTTGACGAATTACCATAGAAATTCCATCTGCAGCGCCACTTATAAACAATGCTAAAATACTTACCCAGAAAATAGACGACAACCCAAAAGCAATAATACTTAACCCAAAAATAAAGACAGAAATTAACATTTTTCTACCTGTATTTCTGTTAATAGGAATATAGGTAGTTATAAACATGGTAACAATACTTCCCATAGAAATAGATGCATTTAAAATACCAAAACCTTCTGGCCCCACTTTTAAAACATCTTGTGCAAAAACCGATAAAATTGCTATAGTTCCTCCAAATAATACTGCTATCATATCTAAAGATAAAACCCCTAAAATGGCTTTATTTTGAAATACAAATTTTACGCCTGTTTTTAAGCTATCCATCATAGGTTCACCAATTTTTTTATTTAAAATTGGTTTCTTTTTAATATTAAAAAGAAATATAAGAGATAAAATTACCAATATAAAAACAAGACATAAAGTCATATCAACACCAATCCAACTAATTAAAAATCCACCAAAAAGAGCTCCAGAAACACCAGCTGTTTTCCAAGTACTTGTGCTCCAAGTTGCAGCATTATGATAAATTTTCTTCGGAACTAATAATGCTACTAATGAAAAAATTGTTGGACCAAAAAAAGATCGTAAAAAGCCACCAAAAAACACCAATGCATATATAGAGTATAAAACTGAATTTGTAGACCAATTACCAACAATACTATTAGAGGTTAGTAAGAATAAACCTAAACTTATAAGTGAAAAAGCAGCTGTACAAATAGCTAAAAGATTTCTTTTTTCGCTTTTATCTACAATATGACCTGCAAATAAAGCCATAGAAAATGCTGGAATTATTTCCATTAAACCAATAATACCTAAAGAAAGTGGATCTTTTGTGATAGAATATACTTGCCACTCAATAACAATAAACTGCATAGACCAACCAAAAACAAGTAAAAATCTTACAAATAAAAAAATATTGAATTCTTTTATTCTTAAAGCTGCATAAGGGTCATTTTTAGCCATTTGTTAGCCTAATTTCATATCCATTAAAATAGCAAATGTTTGGTTGATATCTTCTTCTTTTACAACAATAGTCATTTCATTTGTAGTAGAAATAATTTCTTGTAAAGGAATATCTGCCCAAGCTAATTGCTTTAAAATAAAGTAATAAACGCCAGATTGTTCTAAGTTTTCTACAGGTAATTTTATAGTAATAGAAGCCAACTCTAGCATACTATGAGTTAACGTTTCTTTTTCAAAAATATCTTTAACAAAAGGTTGTAAATTTTTACTGGTTACAATATTTGTTTCAAAAATACCTTGAGAAACCGTTAAAAAGTAATCCGAATTTTCTGAAGATTTTGTAAGAATTTTTGCAATTTCTTTTAATAATGAAGGCGTATTTTTAAATGTAAAATCACACAAATCCGAACGTACAATTACATCTCCTAAATCTAAAGCTAGCTTTTTAATATTCTTTCTTATTCGTAATTCACTTGCAGGTGAAAGCCTGTTAATAGCCATCATTACTGCACCAACCTTAACGTCTTTTTTTAAAATTGTAGATACTTCTGGTAAAATAATTCTAGCTAAAGAAGAGACATTTATTAATTTTTCATTTAACGCTTCTTCTATAAAAGGTGTTTTTCTAATGGTACTTTCTACGACTTCTTGTATTGTTTTCATAACTAATGTTTAAAAATATAAACTAATGTTCAAATTTAAACAATTAATCTAAGTTATCTGTCAATTTTTTAAATTCTTTTTTTGGGTTTTTATGATTATATAAAATATCATATACTGTATCTATTATTGGAGTTTTTGCTCCATTTTGATCTTTCATTTTAAAAGCACTTTTGGTAGCATAATAACCTTCTGCAATCATACTCATTTCCATTTGAGCAGATTTTACAGTATATCCTTTACCTACCATGTTACCAAATTGCCTATTTCTACTAAAAGTAGAATACCCAGTAACTAATAAATCTCCTAAATAAGCAGAGTTATTAATATTGCGTTTCATTTTATGCACTTTTTTAATAAAACGTTTCATTTCACGAATTGCATTGCTCATTAAAACTGCCTGAAAATTATCTCCATAACCTAAACCATGTGCAATACCTGCTGCAACAGCATAAATATTTTTTAACATTGCAGCATATTCAGTTCCTATAATATCATCAGATATTTTAGTTTTAATATACCAACTTTGTAAAGCTTTTCCAATATATTTTGCTTTTTCTTCATCTTGACAAGCAATGGTTAAATAAGATAAACGCTCCATGGCAACCTCTTCTGCATGACAAGGTCCTGTAATTACACCAATGTTTTCTAAAGGAATATCAAATTCTCTATTAAAATGTTCTCCAATAATTAAACCTGTTTCTGGAACAATACCTTTAATGGCAGAGAAAATAATTTTACCTTCTAAAGAAATTTTTAGTTTTTCTAATTCACTTGTTAAAAAAGCAGAAGGAACAGCAAAAATTAAAACATCATAATTTTTAACAGTATAATTTATATCACTAGACAAGTCTAATTGACGAGCATAAACATCTGCAGATTGCAAGTAATTAGGATTATGATCATTTTCTTTTATATGCTCAATTGCTTGCTCATTTCTCATGTACCAACCAATTGTATCCATGTTTTCAGATAACATTTTTACAATGGCAGTTGCCCAACTTCCTCCACCTATTACAGCTATTTTTTTCTGATCGCTCATTAAAAATTTATTTTATGCATCAAAAGTAATAAAACTATTAAGTTTTAAAGAATCCTTAGTTGATTTATTATATTTGTTAACAATCAATTTACAAGAATAATGAACGTACAAATTATAAACAAATCAAAACATGCAACACCTAATTATGAAACTGATAGTGCAGCAGGAATGGATTTAAGGGCAAATATTAATGAATCTATAACACTTAAACCTTTAGAAAGAGCCATTGTTAAAACTGGTTTGTTTATAGCTTTACCAGTTGGTTTTGAAGCTCAAGTAAGACCAAGAAGTGGTTTAGCAGCAAAAAAAGGGATTACTGTTTTAAATTCTCCTGGAACTGTAGATGCAGATTATAGAGGTGAAATTGGTGTAATTTTAGTGAATTTATCTAATAATGATTTTGTGATAAATGATGGAGAAAGAATTGCACAACTAATAATTGCTAAACATGAACGTATAAATTGGCAAGAAGTAGAAATTTTAAGCGAAACAGAACGTGGCGCTGGTGGTTTTGGAAGTACTGGTGTTTAAAAATACAAAATGGAAGAACCTGAATTACAACCTTTAAGAATCGTTTCTGGATGGAATGTAGAGTGGAATTTATTTTACGAAGTAGATCCTTCTAAAAATACTATGCATTATTTAGATTCTAGTTCTTTATTACACTTAAAAAATAAATCGAATACCAAAGCTATTAATTTAGAATGGAGGCCAGAAAATGATGTAAATGGTAATTATATTCTAAGGGTAATAAATTTAATAAAAACAACTAATAATAAAGGTATAATTAATTATGAAGGTGATTGGGAAAACTTACATTTTGAATTTAAATCTAAAAACAGAATAGAAATTGTAAATGAAATTGAAAGATTATTAATTCAAACTTAACCCATAAAAGTCAACATTCAACGAATTACAATATTTTTAAAAAGTATTAATAATTACTTTAGCTTTAAATTTAAAAAAATAAAAAATTATGATTTTAGGAGTATCAGATTGGTTAAGTAATAAAATAAATGTAGATGCTAAATTTATTAGAATAGGTTTTGTAGTTGGTGTTTTACTTGCAGGTTTTGGTTTAGGTTTATACTTAATATTATGGATTGTAAAATTACTAACTAAATAAGTTTTTTATAAACCTGACTCATTTTTCGAACACTTTTATATAGTAGATCATATTTTAAAAAAGTATGAGAATGATATTTAAACCCCAACTTTTTATAGAATAGAAAAGCTTGGGGTTGTTCATCCATTGCATCTAACCAAATCGTTGTATATCCTTTTTTTATTGCTTTTTCTTCTAACCAATAAAGTAGTTTTTTTCCTATTCCTTTTCCTTGTATTTTTTGATGCAAATAAACTCTATGTAATTTTACTTGTTTTTCTTTTTGTAATCCTTCTAGTTTTTCATCCCAAATAATTCTAAAATTTCCTACAATTTCTTCATTATAAAGTATAAAATAATATTCTGTTTTATCTTGAGTTAATTCTTTTAAAATATGCTCTTTAGAATACTGAGAATTAATATACCAATTTCCAGAATCTTTCCAAAAATGACTATAAGCTAAAGGATAAACCTCTTTCATTAAATTAAAAAGAGGTAATGTATCTGAAACTAAAATTTCTTTTAAATATATGTTTTCTGCTACTTTAATCATTATTCAAAATTATTATAGGAATTTTAATTTTAAAAAAATATAATATTATTTCACAATAAAATTTTGTCTGTTCTATTTTAAAATAAAAAAAAACTGCTATAGATTGATTATTTCTATAGCAGTTAATAATAATAGTTAGAACTTTAAATACTTATTCTTGATTTTCAATAGCAATCTTTATTTTTCCTTCAAGTTCTTCTGCTAATTCAGGATTATCTTTAATTAATCCTTTTACAGCATCTCTACCTTGTCCTAGTTTTGTTTCACCATAACTAAACCAAGATCCACTTTTCTTTACAATTCCTAATTCTACACCAATATCTAAAATTTCTCCTACTTTAGATATTCCTTGTCCATACATAATATCAAATTCTGCAATTTGAAAAGGAGGTGCAACTTTATTTTTTACAATTTTAACTTTGGTACTGTTTCCAATAACTCTATCTCCGTCTTTAATTTGGGTTCTTCTTCTAATATCTAAACGTACAGAAGCATAAAATTTTAATGCGTTACCACCAGTTGTAGTTTCTGGGTTACCAAACATTACTCCAATTTTTTCACGTAACTGATTGATAAAAATAACTGTACAGTTTGTTTTAGAAATAGTACCAGTTAATTTACGCAAAGCTTGAGACATTAAACGTGCATGAAGCCCCATTTTAGAATCTCCCATTTCTCCTTCAATTTCAGATTTAGGAGTTAATGCTGCAACAGAATCAATAACTACAATATCTATTGCTCCAGATCTAATTAAATTATCTGCAATTTCTAATGCTTGCTCACCATGATCTGGTTGAGAAATAATTAAATTATCTACATCTATTCCTAAATTTTCTGCGTAAAATTTATCGAATGCATGTTCTGCATCAATAAATGCTGCAATTCCACCTGCTTTTTGAGCTTCTGCAATTGCATGTAATGTTAAGGTTGTTTTACCAGAAGATTCTGGACCATAAATTTCAATTACTCTTCCTCTTGGATAACCACCAACACCTAAAGCTAAATCTAAACCTAAAGAACCAGATGAAATTGCATCTATATCTTCTGTAACTACATCTCCTAATTTCATTACAGAACCTTTTCCGTAAGTTTTATCTAGTTTATCTAGAGTAAGTTGCAGTGCTTTGAGTTTCGCTGCTTTTTCTTTATCTTTAGCCATAAATTGTGCTTTTAAATTTTTAAAATAAGTGCGACAAGTTACAAAAATATAAGATTAATTTCCTAACAAAAAACAGTCAAATTTTTACTATTTTTATATTAAGCATACAATCTATGAATTCTATAATAAAATTACAAAATAAAGAGTGTTTCGTTAAAATTGAAAATGGAGAATTAATTAGTTTTACTAAAGATAATAAAGAATATATACATCAAAAAGGTAATAAAGGTTGGCGTAATTCTGATGATGAAATGTTTCCTGTAATTGGACCAACTTCTAAAAATAATTTTAGAGTTCATACCAAAAATGGTGATGCTATTTTAGATCAACATGGTATACTACGTGAACTTAATTATTCTTTAGTTTCTTCAAATGAAACTTCAGCAAAATTTATAAAAAAATACACTAAAAATACTCCTGTAAAAAATAGTAAGTTTCCTGTAAAATCTACTGAAGAAAATCTAAATTGGCCTTTCGATTTTACTTTTGAAAAGAATTTTATTTTAGAAAATGGTGTTTTAAAAATAGAATTTATCATCAATTCTATAAAAGGAATGCCATTTATGTTAGGCTATCATCCTGCATTTCTATTATCTAATACAGGTAAGGAAACTTTAGAAGCTAATGGAACAGAAATAACTTTAGAAGCTATTTACAAAGCGGGTTCTAATGCTTGTCCGGTTTTAAATTCTAATAAAATCATCTTAAAAAATATTGATAGAAAAGATTTAGAAATTTCTACAAAAGGTTTTAATAATTTTATGCTTTGGACAGAAGTTAACAACATGCTTTGTATAGAACCTATTACGCAATATACTTCATATACAAATCAAAAATTTTCGGAAGAAAATATGAGTATTTCTAAAGAAGATAATATTTTTTCTGTAGCAATTAAAATTTTATAGTTTGATAAAAAAACATCGTCATTTTATTATTTACAAACCTTGGGGAATGATTTCTCAGTTTGTAAATCCCGCAAAGCGAAAGAAAAAATTATTAGGAGATTTATATGATTTTCCTGAAGGAACCATGGCAATAGGGCGTTTAGATGTACCATCTGAAGGTTTACTTTTATTAACTACAGATGGCAAAGTTTCTGCAGAAATTAGATCTCATAAATATGAAAAAGAATATTATGTACAAGTAGATGGAATTATCACTCAAAAAGAAATAGAACAATTAAAAAATGGCGTTGAAATTGGTTTTAATGGAAAAAAATATACCACAAAACCAGGAAAAGCATTTATTATTGACGATCCTAAATTTCCGTTAAGAAGTCAAAAAATTAGAGATGAAAGACATGGCCCAACAAGTTGGGTTTCTATTATTATTAAAGAAGGAAAATTTAGACAGGTTAGAAAAATGACGGCTGCTGTAGGTTTACCAACTTTACGTTTAATTCGTGTTAGAATTGGAAAAATAGAATTAGGTAATTTAGAAATTAGTGGTGTAAAAGAAGTTACTACTCTAATGTAGTTTCTTTTTCTTTTAGATTGTATTTTGTTTTTATATGTTTAATATCTTTAGCTGCCAAAATTGCGTAAAATTTTCTAGGAGAAATTTTTAAATCTTTAGTAATATCACTTACTTTTTTCTTTCCTTTCTTATACAATTTTAAATTTTCACTTACTTTTTTATTAAAGTAAAATACTTTTAATTTTTCTAAAACCTCTAATTCAGAAGTATTAGTATTCTTAACATATTCTTCGATTTCTAATTTGATGTTAGATAATTTTTTTGCCATTTTTTTTAATTTTAAATTATTATTTTTCTTTTTCAAATAGCAAAGTATCTAAAAAACTTTTTTTTAGACACATAATTATTAAATAGAAAACCAATATAACATTTTTTTATAAAATTTTACTTTTAAAATATTTAAAGTAATGTAACATTTATCACAAAATTTAATTTTGATTCTTTTTAATTTTGCTTCATGAATAATTCTAATACAACTTTATATTTAGTAGCTTCAATAATAATTTTGCACTTTGTAGTAGGTTTTGGATACCTTATTTATAAAATGACTAAAAAAAGTGATAAAAATTAATTTCTATCCATTCTAATATGAGGAATTCCATCTTCTATGTACTCCTCTCCTACTTGAATAAAATTATGAGTTTCATAGAATTTCTTTAAATATTTTTGAGCAGAAATAGTTATTTCATCAACATTAAAATAAGTTTTTATAGCGTTTATAGAAGCCTTCATTAAATGATGACCATAACTAAATTTTCTTTCTTTATTACTAACTACTACTCTACCAATACTAGCATTTTTAAAATAATCTCCAGGTTTAAAAATACGTGAGTAAGCAATAATTTTATCATTTTTTAAACCAAAAACATGTAACGATTTTTGATCTTTAAAATCTACATCTTGATACACACAATCTTGTTCTACAACAAAAACTTCAGATCGTAATTGAAGTATTGCATACAATTCATCTGTAGTTAATTCTGAGAAATATTTTGTGATGAAATTCATATAAAATAATAGAAACTCGTCATTACTAACGTAGTGAAGTAATCTTTTAATTTAGAAAGAGATTGCTTCGTAAACTCGCAATGACTGAATAATTAACAAGAAATTTTACCAACTCTATTTTGATGTCTTCCACCTTCAAACTCTGTATTTAAGAAAATATCTACAAAACCAATAGCTTGTTGTAAAGACACAAAACGTGCAGGAATTGTAAGAATATTTGCATTATTATGTTGTCTTGTTAAAGCAACCAATTCATTATTCCAACAAAGTGCAGCTCTAATACCTTGGTGTTTATTTGCTGTCATTTGTGCTCCATTACCAGAACCACAAAGAATAATACCTAGTGTTGCTTTTCCACTTTCTACAGCATCTGCAGTTGGGTGAATAGCATCTGGGTAATCCATAGAAGCATTTGTATCTGTTCCAAAATTTAGAACTTTATATCCTTTTTCTTCTAAATGTTTTATAATTTCGAATTTGTATTCTGTACCTGCGTGGTCATTACCAATGGCAATTGTCATAATAAATTGATTTTAATTGTGTTGTGCTAGCAAAAATACAGAAACTAACGGTTATCAACAGTTATAAACAATCAAAAAAATAACTTTTTTAATAACCTTTTAATTTTTAACTCTTTAGCTATGTTAGGTAATTGTTAAGAAGTATCAGTAAAGTTTTACAACTATTTTTGGTAGTTTAAAATATTATTATAATACAAGCAGTACTTTGATATACACAACTTTTTTTATGAGTTTTTGATAAAAGTTTATCAACATAAAATTTACAATTTGTTTACAGAGTTTTGGTTATTAACTATTAAGATTTTCTGTTAATTTATGTTTATAACTATTGTTAATAACTCTAAATTTAAATTGATTTTTAAGCTTTTAAGTAACTTATAAGTTGTCAATGATTTTTAATAACTCAATTTAAAAAATAAAAAGTAAGTTTTTTATAGTAGCTATTCACAGACTATTATAACCATTATAGTTTTTTTAAAATTTTAAAAAGAAAAATAATAATAATATAGAATGTTGATAACTGTTAAAAAAAATAAAATGGAGAATATTTTTTAATTGAAAGATTAAAAAAAATAGAATAAAACTAAACCGTTTTTTTTTCAGTTTTTAAAAGATAAAGTGTGTCTTTTTGTACATCTACAGTTTCGTTAGTAATTTCAGTTTTATTCAATGAATTATTTACAGTTATTACAGTAACAAATATGCCTGTAATAAATATAAAAGCGAATAAAATAATAACTTTACGTAGATTTTTCATCTTAATAATTAGTTGTTCTTATTATAAAGACGCATTATTTTAGAAAACGTTACATAAATTTTAAGATTTCTTTAACGTTTTAATTATTTTTGTGCAGTCTAGCAGGAATATAATCTTAATTTTACATAAAAAATAAAATGAAAAAGAATTACATACTATTATTATTCCTATTTATAGAGATAACACTCTTTGCACAACAAACTTATGTACCAGATGATAATTTTGAACAAGCCTTAATAGATTTGGGTTATGATGATGTATTAAACGATTATGTTTTAACAGCAAATATTAATACTATAACATATTTAAGTCTACCTAGTAAAAGTATTAGTGATATAACAGGTATAAAAGATTTTATTGGGTTAACATTTTTAGATGTAACCTATAATAATTTAAGTAATCTAGACCTTAGTTTTAATATAGTATTAGATAGATTAAGGTGTGGTAATAATAATTTAAGTAGTTTAGATTTAAGTACTAATTCAGAACTTACTAGTTTGACTTGTAATAATAATAATTTAAGTAGTTTAAATATTAGTTTTAATATTAAATTAAACTTCTTAACGTGTCCATTCAATAATTTAACTAGTTTAGATGTAAGTACTAATACTTCTTTAAGTACTTTATGGTGTTTTAGTAATAATTTAACTAGTTTAGATGTAAGTTATAATTCTGATTTAACTAGATTATATTGTTATGATAATAACTTAAC
>NZ_JBDVJE010000055.1:0-92202 GCF_039939415.1 Polaribacter sp. | reverse complement strand
AAGATAAATAAAAAGATATCGCAGAAAGCCTGACCTTTTTTTAAAAAAAACAAAACCCTTTCAGGTTCTGTAACTACATACACAATGAAACATTCAAAAAAAAATTGCAATAAAAAAAGGGAACACTCGAAAAATATTAATAATTAATAAGTACATATATATATTGTGTGAAATATTGTTTTCTAATATCTTTGCATCCACAAATATTATACATTAAATGATTAAAATTACATTACCTGACGGAACTACTAAAGAGTTTGCCAAAAATAGCACTCCAATGGATGTTGCAAAAAGTATTAGTGAAGGGTTTGCTAGAAACGTAATATCAGCCAACTTTAACAAAACAACAGTTGAGACAACAACCCCTTTAACCACAGATGGTTCTTTAATTTTATATACATTCAATGATAAGCCCGGAAAAAAAGCTTTCTGGCATTCTTCTGCCCATGTATTAGCAGAAGCTATCTTAAGTTTTTATCCAAAAGCTAAACTAACTATTGGTCCTGCAATTGAGAATGGTTTTTATTACGATATAGATTTAGGTAATGACGTTATTTCTGACAAAGACTTTAAACAAATAGAAACAAAGTTTCTAGAAATTGCTCGAGGAAAACATCAATTTTCTTTACGTTCAGTCTCTAAAGCAGACGCTTTGTCTTTTTATAAAGCAGAAAACAATGAATATAAAGTTGAGTTAATTGAAAACTTAACAGATGGAGATATTACTTTTTGCGATCATAGTAATTTTACTGATTTATGTAGAGGAGGACACATCCCAAATACAGGAATTATAAAAGCTATTAAAGTAATGAGTGTTGCTGGAGCTTATTGGCGTGGAGACGAAAAAAATAATCAATTAACTCGTGTTTATGGAATAAGCTTTCCAAAACAAAAAATGTTAACTGAATATTTAGCAATACTAGAAGAAGCTAAAAAACGTGACCATAGAAAACTTGGGAAAGAATTAGAACTTTTTACTTTCTCTCAAAAAGTTGGAGCTGGTTTGCCTTTATGGCTTCCTAAAGGAGCTGCTTTGCGTAATCGTTTACAAGATTTCTTAAAAGTAGCTCAAAAGAAAGCTGGTTACGAAGAAGTAATGACGCCACATATTGGTCAAAAAGAACTATATGTTACCTCTGGTCATTATGCTAAATATGGTGAAGATAGTTTTCAACCAATAAAAACACCCAAAATGGATGAAGAGTTTTTATTGAAACCAATGAACTGCCCTCACCATTGTGAAGTATTTAACTTTAAACCATACTCTTATAAAGATTTACCAAAACGTTTTGCAGAATTTGGTACTGTATATAGATATGAACAAAGTGGAGAATTACATGGATTAACTCGTGTTAGAGGTTTTACGCAAGATGATGCTCATATTTTCTGTACTCCAGAACAATTAGACCAAGAATTTAAAGATGTTATTGATTTAGTATTATATGTTTTTGGATCTTTAGGTTTTGAAGATTTTACTGCTCAGGTTTCTATTAGAGATAAAAGCAATCCAGATAAATACATAGGAGATACTAAAACTTGGGAAATTGCAGAACAAGCAATTATAAATGCAGCAACTGACAAAGGTTTAGATTTTGTTATTGAAGAAGGTGAAGCTGCTTTTTACGGACCTAAATTAGACTTTATGGTAAAAGATGCTTTAGGAAGAAGTTGGCAACTTGGAACAATACAAGTAGATTATAATTTACCAAAACGTTTCGATTTAACCTATAAAGGTTCAGACAATCAATTACACAGACCTGTAATGATTCATAGAGCTCCATTTGGTTCTATGGAGCGTTTTATTGCTGTATTACTAGAACATACAGGAGGAAACTTCCCTCTTTGGCTAACTCCAGATCAAGTTATCTTATTGCCAATCAGTGATAAATATCAAAAATATTCAGAAAAAGTTTTAGAATCGTTAGAAAATTCCGAAATTCGCGCCCTCGTAGACAACCGAAGTGAAAAAACTGGTCGTAAGATTAGAGATGCAGAAGTTAGTAAAATACCATTTATGGTTATTGTAGGTGAGAAAGAAGAGCAAGATGGCACAGTTTCTGTAAGAAAACATGGAGAAGGTGATATTGGTACATTTACAATTGAAGAATTTATTTCTTTAATTAAAACAGAAGAAAATAAAACATTGAAGAAATTTTAATTATTTTTGAATTTCATCAGATAAAATAAAAGGTTGGAAAACAACTAATAAGTTAAACTTAAAATTTATAAGTCATAGCAATTCGTAGAAGCAGGTCAAGAAGACCATTAAGAGTAATCAAAGAAGATCAACATAGAATTAATGAGAAAATAAGATATGTTGACGAAGTTCGTCTTGTAGGCGAAAATGTAGAAGTTGGTGTATATCCTTTGGCTAAAGCTAGAGAATTGGCCAGAGAACAAGAATTGGATTTGGTAGAAATTTCACCAAAAGCAAAACCACCAGTTTGTAAAATTATTGATTACAAGAAATTCTTGTATGAGCAAAAGAAACGTGAAAAAGCTTTAAAATCTAAGGCAACTAAGGTTACTATTAAAGAAATTCGTTTTGGACCTCAAACAGATGAGCATGATTATGAGTTTAAAAAGAAGCATGCTATTAAGTTCTTACAAGATGGAGCTAAGTTAAAAGCATTTGTATTCTTTAAAGGACGTTCTATTATATTTAAAGAACAAGGACAAATTTTATTATTAAAATTAGCCCAAGAATTAGAAGAATATGGTAAAGTTGAGCAATTACCAAAATTAGAAGGTAAACGTATGATTATGTTTATTGCTCCCAAAAAAGTAAAATAAAAAACAAGTTTTTAAAGTATAAAGTTCTTAAAGTTTAAAAGTAGTTATTGAATGCAACTTTTAAAATTTATAAACTTTCTTACTTTTTAACTAACAATATTAAGCAAGTTAAAAACGAAGGAGAGATGCCTAAAATGAAAACAAAATCTAGCGCCAAAAAACGATTTAAAGTTACTGGTACTGGAAAATTAAAAAGAAAGCACGCGTTTAAAAGTCACATCTTAACAAAGAAGTCTAAAAAACGTAAATTAAAGTTAACTCATGATGGTTTAGTACATAAATCTGACGAGGCTAACATTAAGCAACAATTAAACTTAAAATAAGTTTAACTAGGGAATTTAATTATTAACCATGGAGTTAGGCAAAATATAAAAAGTATTCTTAATTGAATCGCCTACTACAAAAAACATTGAAATTATGCCAAGATCAGTAAATTCAGTAGCCTCAAGAAAAAGAAGAAAAAAAATCTTGAAGGCAGCAAAAGGTTACTTCGGACGTAGAAAAAACGTTTATACAGTAGCAAAAAATGCGGTTGAAAAAGGAATGCTTTATGCATATCGTGACCGTAAAAACAATAAGAGAAACTTTCGTTCATTATGGATTGTACGTATTAACGCTGCAGCCCGTTTAAACGGAATGTCTTACTCTCAGTTTATGGGAAAAGTAAAAGCTAATAACATCGAATTAAACCGTAAGGTTTTAGCTGATTTAGCTGTAAACAACCCAGAAGCTTTTAAGGCAGTTGTAGAGAAAATAAAATAAATAATAATACTTGCTTATATTTAAAAACCCAAACATTTTGTTTGGGTTTTTTTATTACTTTTATGTTCTAAAACCTCTGTAAAAAACTTAAAAATGAAATTACACCTTTTTTCTTTACTTCTTTTATCTATTTCTTTTTCTACATATTCTCAAGAAACTACAGAAAGCTCAAACAGTTTAGAAAACCAGTTTGATAATATCTATAGAACCTCTTCATCATACCAAGTATACAAAGTAATAAGTAAAGAACGTTTTCAGCAATTAAAACTAAATGTTCTTGACTCTATTAAGTCTTCTAAAGAAAATATTATCACTAAAAACAATCAGCTTTTAAAAGAAAAAAATAAAATAGAAGAAAATAAAGTTTTACTCAATAACACTAAATTAGCTTTAGAAAAAGTGTTAAAAAGTGAAGACTCTATTTCTTTTTTAGGTCTTCAACTAAATAAAACCACTTATAATATTTCTCTTTGGAGTATTATTAGTGTGCTTTTTTTAGCCTTAGCATATTTTATATTTAAATTTTACAGAAGTAACATTTTAACAAAAGAAGCACAAAGTGTTTTAATTGATGTAGAGCACGAATTTGACAAACATCGAAAAAAATCATTAGAAAGAGAACAAAAGTTGAGAAGGCAGCTTCAAGATGAAATTAACAAACAAAGGAATACATAAAAAAAACCTTGTTAATCATTAAATTCCACTAATATCATAACAATAATCCATTTTAATTAAACTTGTGGAAATAATTTAAATCCTCTTTATTAATAAATATAATTTTTGTAATTTTAATAACGAAATTAAAAATTATATTTTGGACATATTACATGTTAGTGCTGAGTGTTACCCTATAGCTAAAGTTGGCGGTTTAGCAGACGTAGTGGGTGCTTTACCTATATATCAAAAAAAATTAAATACAAGTAGTAATGTTGTAATGCCTTTTTACAATAATGCCTTCACAAAAAAAAATAGTTTTGATCAGGTTCATGAAGGCACATTAGAATTAGGTAAAGAACCTTTTAAATTTAAAGTTTTAAGACTTAAAAAAAACACACTTAATTTTGATTTATATTGTATAGATATTCCTGAATTTGTTTTCACAGATTATGTATATTCTACAAATGATACAGAACGTTTTTTAGTATTTCAAATTGCGGTTTTAGATTGGATTTTATCATTTGAAACTAAACCAGATATTATTCATGTGCATGATCATCATACAGGGTTAATTCCATTTATGGCTTCACAATGTTATAAATATGAATCCCTAAAATTCATACCAACAGTATTTACAATTCACAATGCACAATATCAAGGTTGGTTTTCACATAGAAAAGTATATTTAATTCCCGAATTTGATTTTAGAAAAGTTGGTTTATTAGATTGGGCAGGTTCAATAAATCCATTAGCTGCAGCTATAAAATGTGCTTGGAAAGTTACAACTGTTTCCCCTTCTTATATGGAAGAGTTAAAACTTAATGCAAATGGATTAGAAAGCCTTTTAGAACATGAAAGCGATAAATGTGTTGGAGTTTTAAACGGAATTGACTCGAATGTGTGGAATCCAGAAACTGATAATTACATTGTTAAAAACTATGACAAAGTAACTGTAATAGCAGGTAAAAAAGCTAACAAAAAATATCTTTGTAAAGAATTTAACTTAGACGAAACTAAACCCCTTTTTGCTTTTATAGGAAGATTAGTTGAGGAAAAAGGATCTGATTTATTTCCTGAAATATTTAAAAAAGCATTAGAAGAAAATGATATTTCTATTCTATTATTAGGTTCTGGAAATAAAGATATTGAAGAAGAGCTAAAAGCGCTACAAGAAGAAAAAAATTATAATTCTTTTATTGGGTATGATGAAAAATTATCACATATAATATATGCTGGGGCAGATTTCTTATTAATGCCTTCTCGGGTAGAACCTTGTGGTTTAAACCAAATGTATTCTTTACGTTACGGAACAACTCCTGTAGTTAATGAAATAGGAGGCTTAAAAGACACTGTAATTGATATAGATAAAAATGGTTTTGGTATTTCTCATAATGGAGTAACAGTAGAGAAAGTAACCGAAGCAATTACAAGAGCTTCTAATTTTTATGAAAATAAAAAGGCATATTTAGAAAACTCAAAAAAAATAATGTCAATAGATCATTCTTGGAATAATTCTGCCCAAGAGTATATAAACTTATATCAATCTTTAAAAAAATAACTTATGAATGACAATAGTGTACTCTCAATTATCTTAGGAGGTGGTCAAGGTTCTAGATTATATCCCTTAACAGCTAACAGGTCAAAACCAGCTGTTCCTATTGCAGGAAAATATAGGTTGGTAGATATTCCAATTTCTAATTGTATCAATTCAAGTATCAAGAGAATGTATGTGTTAACTCAGTTTAATTCTGCTTCTTTAAACCAACATATTAAAAACACCTACCATTTTAGTTTTTTTAGTCATGCATTTGTAGATGTTTTAGCAGCTGAACAAACAATAAAAAGTGATAAATGGTTTCAAGGAACTGCAGATGCTGTAAGACAAAGTATGCACCACTTTTTGGCAAATGATTTTGAATACGCTTTAATTCTTTCTGGAGACCAACTTTATAATATGGATTTTCAAGAAATGATTAAAAAACATAAAGAAAGTAATGCCGAAATTTCTATTGCAACATACCCGGTAAATGCAAAAGACGCTACTGGATTTGGTTTATTAAAAACAGATTCTAAAAATATAATTACCTCTTTTATTGAAAAACCAGAAGAAGAGTTATTACCAGATTGGACTTCTGATGTTAGTGATGAAATGAAAAAAGAAGGCAGAAATTATTTAGCTTCTATGGGAATCTATATTTTTAATAGAGACCTCTTAGTTAAATTAATGGAAAATCCAGATACTATTGATTTCGGAAAAGAAATTATTCCTCAATCAATTCACAAACATAAAACTTTAAGTTATCAATACGAAGGGTATTGGACAGACATTGGTACAATAGAGTCTTTCTACGAAGCTAATTTAGGTTTAACTGATGATATTCCAGAGTTTAATTTATATGATGAGAATAGAATTTATACAAGAGCAAGAATTTTACCAACATCAAAATTTTCTAACACTATTGTAAACAAATCTGTAATTGCTGATGGTTGTATTATTCAAGCTGAAAAAATTGAAGGAAGTGTAATAGGAGTTAGATCTAGAATAGGTAAAGACACTATAGTTACCAACACATATATGATGGGTAATGATAGTTATGAATCATTAAAAGAGATTGAAACTAAAAATATTGAAAATCTTTTAGGTATTGGTAGTAGGTGTAGTATAAACCGTTGTATTCTCGACAAAAACTGTAGAATTGGAGACGATGTTATAATTAATGGTGGTAATCATTTAGAAGATAAAGAAACAGACAGTTATTTAATAAAAGATGGTATCGTTGTTATTAAAAAAGGTGCTACAATTCCAAAAGGAACCAAAATTCAATAGTTTTTACTCTAAAAAATATAAATGTCAAAAGTTATAGCTCATAGTTTATTTTCAGAGTTTGATATCAGCCTTTTTCAATCTGGGAAACATTATCGTTTGTACGAAAAATTTGGGTCACATATTACAACTGTAAATGGTATAGAAGGCACTTATTTTGCAGTTTGGGCTCCAAGCGCAAAATCTGTTGCTGTAATAGGCGATTTTAATTATTGGCAAGAAAAAGACCATCAATTAAATGTTCGTTGGGACGGTAGTGGTATTTGGGAAGGATTTATTCCTAATATTGGTAAAGGTAATATCTATAAGTATAAAATAGAAAACTCTAACAACAATGTTATCACAGAAAAAGCAGATCCTTTTGCAAGAAGATGTGAACACCCTCCAAAAACGGCTTCAGAAGTTTGGGAAGATGATTATGCTTGGCAAGATAAAAAATGGATGAAAAACAGAAAGAAAAACAATGCACTTGATGCACCTTTTTCTGTTTATGAAGTTCATTTAGGTTCTTGGAAAAAACATGTTGAAGAAGACAGATTTTTAAGTTATAGAGAGTTAGCAGATGAATTGGTAGATTATGTTGATGAAATGAATTTTACTCATGTAGAATTTATGCCAATTATGGAATACCCATATGATCCTAGTTGGGGTTATCAATTAACGGGATATTTTGCGCCTACTTCTCGTTTTGGATATCCAGATGAATTTAAATATTTAGTAGATAAATTTCATGAAAAAGGAATTGGAGTCTTATTAGATTGGGTTCCTTCTCACTTTCCTTCAGACGATCATGGATTAGGTTATTTTGATGGATCTCATCTTTATGAACACCCAGACAGCAGAAAAGGATATCATCAAGATTGGAAAAGTTTAATATTTAACTACGGAAGAAATGAAATAAAAGCATTTTTAATCAGTAATGCAATTTTTTGGTTAGATCAATATCATGCGGATGGATTAAGAGTAGATGCTGTAGCATCCATGTTATTTTTAGATTATTCTAGAGAAGATGGGCAATGGGAACCAAATATGTTTGGAGGTAATGAATATTTAGAAGCTATTGATTTTATTAAAGAAATGAATATTGCTGTTTATAAATCTTTTCCAGATGTACAAACAATTGCAGAAGAATCTACCTCATTCCCAAAAGTATCTAGACCAATTTATGATGGAGGTTTAGGGTTTGGTATGAAATGGATGATGGGATGGATGCATGATACTTTAGAATATTTTTCTAAAGAACCCATATATAGAAAACATCATCAAAATGATTTAACGTTTAGTTTAAATTATGCCTTTACAGAAAACTTTATGCTGCCATTGTCTCATGATGAAGTAGTTTATGGTAAAAAAGCAATCGTAGATAAAATGCCTGGTGATGAATGGCAAAAATTTGGAAATTTACGTTTACTCTATAGTTTTATGTATACGCATCCAGGTACAAAACTTCTTTTTCAAGGTGGAGAATTTGGACAAACTAGTGAATGGAATTTTCAAAAAAGTTTAGATTGGCATTTATTAAACTATGACGTACATAAAGGAACTCAAACTTTAGTAAAAGATTTAAATAAATTATATAAAAAAGAACCAGCCTTACATCAAAAACAATTTTCTCATGAAGGTTTTGAATGGATAGATCATGGAGATCATCAAAATTCTGTAATGACTTATATAAGAAAAGGTAATGATGAAAAAGAAAATGTTATTGTCATTTTAAATTTAACTCCTGTTCCTCGAGAAAAATATAGAATTGGATTACCCAAAAAAGGAACTCTAAAACAACTATTTAATAGTGATGTCAAAAAATATACTGGAACTGGCAACTATAAAAATTTAAAGTTAAAATCTTCAAATATTGAATGGAATGGTAGAGAAAATTCAATAGAATTAAACTTACCTCCATTAGGAATGTTAGTCTTCAAGTACAAATAAAAAAAAATCCTTCTTTTGTATAAATTGTAATATTTTAATAAAAAAGAGGGATTATTTTTTTATACTTCTCAAAATAACAAAACATTATTATGAGTTTAAAAATTCTTTTCAAAATTTTAAAATGATTTCTTATTACGCTAATTTTTAAATAAATAAGCAATATTTTTGTTAATAAAATAGACTAAAACGTTATCATTAAAAAAGGGAATTATAATTATTTTTTATATAAACTTTTACGATTTTTACATGTCAAAATAAACAACAATAATTATGATTGTTAATACAGAATTAGAACAAAAAGGAAATTTATTTCCAACAGAAATAGTGAGCTACAAAAAAGACGTAGACACTTTATATTTTACAACAAAAAACAATGTAGTTCTTCAACTAACAGTAGTAAGAGATAGTGTAATTAGGTTTAGGTACGCTACTACCGGAAAATTTGATAAAGACTTTTCATACGGTGTTACAATTCACGCTTCTAGAGGTTATAACTTTTTAGAAGTTACAGAAGATGAAAAATATTACATTATTACAACATCTAAATTAATTTGTAAAGTAGAAAAACAAAGCTTACAAGTAAGTTTATTTGACGCTGTAGATCTAAAACTTATTAATGAAGATGAAATTGGTTTTCATTGGGAAGAATGTTACGAACATGGAGGAGATATCGTAAAGATGAGTAAAATCTGTCAGAAAGCAGAAAGTTTTTACGGCTTAGGTGATAAACCTGTAGAAGTAAACCTAAAAGGGAAACGTTTCGAAAACTGGGCAACAGATTCTTACGCTTTCGGTAAAAACACAGACCCAATATACAAAGCAATACCTTTTTACACTGCTATTCAAAATAACAAATCGTATGGTGTTTTCTTTGATAATACATTTAAAACTTCTTTTGATTTTGCTCACGAAAGAAGAAATGTAACAAGTTTTTGGGCACAAGGAGGAGAAATGAACTATTATTTCATCTACGGACCAAAAATGGAAGATGTAGTTGCTAACTATACAGATTTAACAGGTAAACCTCATGCATTACCTCCTTTATGGGCATTAGGTTTTCATCAATGTAAATGGAGTTATTATCCAGAATCAAATGTTAAAGAAGTAACCAATACTTTTAGAGATTTAAAAATTCCTTGTGATGCTATTTATTTAGATATTGATTACATGGATGGTTTTCGTTGTTTTACTTGGGATAAAAACTATTTTCCAGATCCAAAAAGAATGGTAAAAGAATTAGAAGATGATGGTTTTAAAACCGTTGTTATTATAGATCCAGGTATTAAAATTGATTTAGAATATGATGTTTTTAAAGAAGCGTTAGATAAAGATTATTTCTGTAAGCGAGCAGATGGTCCTTATATGAAAGGTAAAGTTTGGCCCGGAGAATGTTATTTTCCAGATTATACGAAACCAGAAGTAAGAGAATGGTGGTCTGGATTATTCCAAGAATTAATAGAAGATATAGGTGTTAAAGGTGTTTGGAATGATATGAATGAGCCTGCAGTAATGGATGTGCCAAATAAATCTTTTCCAGACGATGTACGTCATGATTATGATGGAAACCCATGTTCTCATAGAAAAGCACATAATATTTACGGTACACAAATGGCACGTGCCACTTATCATGGTTTAAAAAAATATGCATATCCAAAAAGACCTTTTGTTATTACAAGATCTGCATATTCTGGAGCACAAAGATATACTTCTACTTGGATGGGAGACAATGTTGCAACTTGGGAACATTTAGCTATAGCTAATAACCAAGCTCAAAGAATGGCAATGTCTGGTTTTTCTTTTGCAGGAAGTGATATTGGTGGATTTGCAGAACAACCACAAGGTGAATTATTCGCACGTTGGATTCAATTAGGAATTTTCCATGTTTTCTGTAGAGTTCATTCTTCAGGAGATCATGGAGATCAAGAACCTTGGGTTTTTGGTGATGAAATAACAGATATTGTAAGAAAATTTGTTGAAATTAGATATCAACTTTTACCATATTTATATACTGCTTTCTGGAAACATATTAATGATGGTACTCCAATTTTAAAATCTTTAGTTTTATACGATCAAGAAGATCATGGAACACATTACAGAAGTGATGAATTTATTTATGGAGAACAAATTTTAGTTTGCCCAATACAAGAACCAAACGCTAAAGGAAGAAGAATGTATATTCCTAGAGGTAAATGGTATAATTTCTGGACAGATGATGTTGTTGAAGGAGGTAAAGAAATGTGGGTAGATGCAGATATAGATAGCATGCCAATTTTTATTAAAGAAGGAGCTATAATACCTAAATATCCTGTACAACAATATGTTGGAGAGAAGAAGTTTGACGAAATTACTTTAGATCTATATTATAAAAAAGGTAAAGAAGTTTCTAAATTATATGATGATGCACATGATGGATATGATTATAAAAAAGGAAGATTTAGTTTACGTACTTTTAAATTAACAGGTAAAAAACAAGAACTAATTTTACAACAGCATAAAACAGGAGATTTTAATGCAAAATATTCTAAATTTAAGATTATTTTACACAACCTTCCTTTTACTATTACATCTATACAAATAGATAATGTTGAAATATCTTTAAGTGATGTTCAAAATGGAGATACTCAATCTATACTTATAGATAAAGAATTTACAGAACTACATTTATCAGGAAAATAATATTTCTCACTCACTGTTTTCCGTGATAAAACTAACGGAAAACAGTGAGTGAAAAAAAACCCCATAAATGGGTATTGTAAATAAGTTAAAACTACAATATATTTGTAGTATAAGAAGTTTTACCACAACATAACTACTATGTTTAAACTTTCTTAAAATCTTTGTTTAACACAAAAAGCGATTAACTGTCCCCTAAACATTAATCGCTTTTTTTATACCTTAATGTTAAATAACTATACTTTTTTTCTTCACTGAAAACAGTGAGAAATCTCACTGTTTTCAGTGAAGGAAAAAAAACCCCAGAAATGGGTATTGTAGTAAACAAAAAACTAATATATATTTGTAATGTAATTATTTTCTTATCCCCAAGAATTATGATTTATCTTTGAAGTTATCTTCAAATGTATAATAGTAAAAAACGATTAATAGACCCCCTAATCTTTAATCGTTTTTTTATGCTATCTACTTTAATATTTAAAATAAAAAAACCTCAAAACAATGTTTTGAGGTAGTATAAAATATCGAATTAAAAAAACACTAAAAACCGTCTCCTAATTCTTTAAGTTTTTCTGTATTTTCTGCCAACATTAATTCGTCTATAATTTTCTGAATATCTCCATTAACGATATTAGATAAATCATAAAGAGTTAATCCTATTCTATGATCTGTAACCCTTCCTTGAGGGTAATTATATGTTCTAATTTTAGCACTTCTATCTCCAGAAGAAACCATAGAACCACGTTTTAAAGCATCTTCTGCATTTTTCTTAGCCAACTCCATATCATATAAACGAGAACGTAATACTTTAAAAGCTTTCTCTTTATTTTTATGCTGAGATTTTTGATCTTGACATTGAGCTACTAATCCTGTTGGAATATGCGTTAAACGAACTGCCGAATATGTAGTATTTACAGACTGACCTCCAGGACCTGAAGAGCAGAAAAAATCTATTCTTACATCTTTTGGGTTAATTTCAACATCAAATTCTTCTGCTTCCGGAAAAACCATACATGTGGCTGCAGATGTATGCACACGTCCTTGTGTTTCTGTTTGAGGAACTCTTTGTACTCGATGAACACCAGCTTCAAATTTTAAAATACCGTAAACATCATTACCAGTAACTTCAAACTGAATTTCTTTAAACCCACCATTTGTTCCTTCAGAATAATCTACAGTAGAAACTTTCCAACCTTTACTTTCACAATATTTAGTATACATTCTAAATAAATCTCCAGCAAAAATACTTGCTTCATCTCCTCCTGCTCCTGCTCTTAATTCTACAACAGCATTCTTAGAATCTTCTGGATCTTTGGGTATTAATAAGAATTTTATTTCTTCTTCTAATTGCGGAATTCTTGTATTGGCTTCTTCAATTTCCATTTTAGCCATTTCATTCATTTCTGCATCAGAACCATCTGCAAGAATTTCTTTTGCTTCTTCAATATTGTTTAATAAAGTTTGATATTCATCTCCTCTTTTTACAACATCTCCTAAATCTTTGTATTCTTTCATTAATTGCGCATAACGCTTCTGATCCATAATAATTTCTGGCTGAATAATTAAATCAGAAACCTCATCATAACGTTGCTTTACAATTCTTAATTTATCTAACATCTTCTGTCTTTTCTTGGATTGCGAATTTACAATTTTTATAGGTATATTTGATGAAAGCTAACTACTTTTATGAAATTACTCTTATTTACTTGTTGTTTGTTATTGATAATCTCTTGTGCAGATAAAAAAACAGAAATTAAGAAGCCAATTTTTTTAATAGGTAATTGGATTCGTGTTAACGATAAAAAAGGGAGTTCTACATTTGAGAAATGGAATTCAGAATTAAAAGGTATTGGCTATACACTAAAAGAAAAAGACACTACTTTTAAAGAAATTTTAAGTATTATTAATATTAAAGACACGCTTACTTTAAAAGTAGAAAACGTAAATAAAACCCCAACATACTTTAAATTTACAAAACAAACAGACACTTCTTTTATTTGTGAAAACCTACAAAATAAGTTTCCTAAAAAAATAAAATATTATTTAGAAAACGACCTATTAAAAGCAATTGTTTCTGCAAATAAATTTAAAATTGAGTTTATATTTGAAAGAGAATTATAATTGATTTTAAATTACACTTAACTACTTATTCTGTAATTCTGTTGCTTTACGTTCTAATTCTGTTTGAAATTCTTCCATAACAGGTTTTACTGTACTTTCTGGTAAATCTGATACTTTAATATACATTAAACCATCTACAGCATTATTAAATTTAGGATCTACATTAAACGCTACTAAACGTGCATTTTGTTTTACATATTTTTTTATTAAAACGGGTATTCTTAATGCTCCTGGCTCAATTTCATCAATAATTTTATCAAACTTTTGCATGTCTGCTTTAGTAGCATCGAACACAAAATCTTTATCCCCATCTTTTAATTTTACCTTATATTCTTTCTTTGGATAAATATATTGGGCAATATATGGATCGTAATAATGAGATTTCATAAACTCAATCATTAAAGATTTTGAAAACTCAGAAAATTGATTACTAATAGAAACACCTCCCATTAAATATTTATGCTCAGGATAACGTAAGGTAACATGCACTATTCCTTTCCAGAGTAAAAAAAGAGGCATTGGTTTTTGTTGATACTCACCAATTATAAAAGCCCTACCCATTTCTATGGTATTTGCCATCATTTGATGTAATTCTGGTTCTATTCTAAATAATGTTTGAACGTAAAACCCATTAATACCATGTTGTTTATAAATTTCTTTTCCAAGACCCATTCTATAAGCTCCTGCCAAACAATTTGCCTGTCTATCCCATAAAAACATATGGTAATAATATTTATCGTATTTATCTAGATCTATTGCTTTATTTGTACCCTCTCCAACATCTCTAAAAGTAATTTCTCTTAGTCTGCCTATTTCATGTAATAAGTTAGGAATCTCTTTTGCATTTGCAAAAAAAACTTCATAATTTTTACTTTCTAACAACCTTCCATTTCCATTTCTTAAAGTTTCTACTTCTTTAATAAATAAATCTGTATTTCTTTGGGCTGTTATTTTTTTAGCTGGTTTTTTGGGTATTTTTATATTTTGGGTAGAAATTAATTTATGTGCTTTTTCAAAAGGATTTGCTAACATGTAGGTTTTCTTTCGAATAAACTCATAAAATGCAGGAATTTCTTTAAACTCATTTTGATCTTTTACAGAAATTGGTTTTCCTATTCTAACTTTAATTACTTTTCCTCTTTGAGACATTAATTCAGAAGGTAATTTTGCAGTTCTTAAAGTATCGGATATTTTAGCTAAAATGTAGAAAAGACGACTATTTTTTGCATGAAAATAAATAGGTATTACAGGCACATTTGCTTTTTTAATTAGCTTTACAGCACCTTCTTCCCAAGGTTTATCAACATTTAACTTACCATCCTTATAGGTAGATACTTCTCCTGCAGGAAAAATCCCTAAAGGATATCCTTCTCTTAAATGTAATAATGCATTTTTAACTCCTGCAACACTCGATTTTACATCCTTTCTATCTTCAAAAGGATTTACGGGCATTACATAAGGCTTAAGAGGTTCTATTCTGTGCAGTAAAAAATTAGCAATAATTTTATAATCTGCTCTTTTTTCCATTAGCAGTTTTAACAACAAAATACCATCTATTCCTCCTAAAGGATGATTAGAAATGGTTATAAAAGCGCCATCTTTTGGAATTCTTTTTAAATCTTCTTCTGGAATTTCAAATTTAATATCACAATCATATAAAACACCGTTTAAAAAATCTAAACCAGTCTTGTTTTTATTATGATCATAGATTTTATTAACCTCAGAAATACGAAGTATTTTTAATAAAATCCAACCAATAAAAGTTCCTAAAAAACCAAGTTTCTGTAAACCAGTTGCTTGTGCTATTTCTTTAGATGTTACTAATGCCATTCGTTATTGTTAAAGCGAACTACAAACATACTAAAAAAACAACTATGCAAATATTAATTTGTTGCTAAAACAATCTGAATTGTTTCTTTATTTACTTGAGTTAATAGAGATTCTCCTTTAGTTTCAATACTTTTAATTGCTGCATCATCAAAATGACGAACCGTATATAAATCTACTCCTTTTTGAACATCAATTTTAAATTGTGTTTTTAACTCTTCATAAAAAGCATCAAACTTGTTAAATTTATTGTCTATACAAACAGAAAAACTAATTGCAGAGTTTTGAATTAGGTTTACTTTTAATTGATAATCATGTAATTTCTGAAAGATATGACTAATATTATTTTCTACCATAAAAGAGAAATCTAGCGCAGAAATAGAAACTAAAATTTGATTTTTCTTTACAATAAAGCAAGGTATATACGGTACTAATCTTGTTCCTTTAGAAACTTTAGTTCCTGTTTCTTTTGGGTTTACAAAAGAACGCACTAATAAAGGAATTTCTTTTCTTTCTAATGGTTGTAGTGTTTTAGGATGAATTACTGAAGCACCATAAAAAGCCATTTCTATTGCTTCTTCATAAGAAATTTGCTCTAACAAAGTTGTATCTGTAAATACTCTTGGATCTGCATTTAAAACACCTGGAACATCTTTCCAGATTGTTACATTTTCTGCATCCAAACAATACGCAAAAATACCTGCTGTATAATCAGAACCTTCTCTACCTAAAGTGGTTGTGTTCTCAGTGTCATTTGCTGCAATAAAACCTTGAGTTATATTTAATTTAGAAGCATCTAACTTTTTACTAATTATACTTTGAGTTAGTTCCCAATCAACTTTAGCATCTCTATAATTGCTATCTGTTTTTATGTAATTTCTAACATCAAACCAATTATTTTCAACTCCTATCTTAGTTAAATATGCACTAACAATTTTGGTTGACAAAAGTTCTCCAAAACTAATAATTTGATCATAAACGTAATTATATCTCTGTGATGTATTTCTTGCCAAAAACCAGCTTAATTCACCTAAAAGAATATCAATTTCTTTATAAATATCATCATTCTTGTCAAACAAATCATTCATTAAATTTTTATGAAAATCTTCAACAATTCCTAGTTTTTCTGATAATTCATCTGTTTTGTTATAATATGCGTCTATTACTTCTTCGAAAGCATTTGTTATTTTACCCATTGCAGAAATTACAACTACTGTATTTTCTGTTCCTTCACTTTGTAAAATTTGAGTAATATTCTTTACACTTGTGGCATCTTTTACAGATGCTCCTCCAAATTTAAAAATCTTCATTTTAACTGTTTTGAATAAATTTTGCTAAATTTTCTTTGTTCATTTGCACAACAGACCAATCATTTAAATAAGTGGCTCCTGTACTTTTATAAAATTCTACAGCATTTGTATTCCAATCAATCACCTCCCAAGCAACTCTTTTATAATTATTATCAAAAGCATATTTTAAAACGGCTGTATACAATGCTTTACCTGCTCCTATTTTTTGCTTTTGTTTTGTAACAATTAAATCTTCTAAATGAATTGTTTTTCCTTTCCAAGTTGAATAACGTTCATAAAACAAAGCAATACCAATAATCTTGTTTTGTTGTTCTGCTACAAAAATTTTAAACTGTGGGTTTTCAGAAAAACCATCTATTAATAAGTCTTCTACCGTAATTTCTACAGCGTTAGGTTCTTTTTCAAAAACTGCCAATTCTGTAATTAAATCTAATACAGATTGCATATCTTTTTTTTCACCTTGTCGTACAATAAAATCCATAATTATAAATTTTAATCAAAGATAGTTCTTTTGGTTTCGACCAAAAATAATTGAATATTTTGAACAGTTATTTCTCTTTTGTTTAATTTTTTTTATTCAAAAATAACTAACTAAAACGTTGTAGTTACTTAAAAAAGTTTAGATATTTGTTTAAAACAAATAATATTACCAAAATATGATTGGAAAAAACCAAACTTTAGGAGAATTTATTATTGAAAATCAACATGCTTTTAAATATAGTTCAGGAGAATTATCAAGCCTATTAAACTCTATTAGATTAGCTGCAAAAGTAGTTAACCACGAAGTTAATAAAGCTGGTTTAGTAGATATTATTGGGGCATTTGGGGACACAAATATTCAAGGTGAAGATCAGCAAAAATTAGATGTTTATGCTAATGATAAGTTTATTCAAACTTTAACAAAGAGAAATATTGTTTGTGGTATTGCCAGTGAAGAAGAAGATAGTTTTATAACAATTAATAGTATTGATGAAAATCACCAAAATAAATATGTTGTTTTAATAGATCCTTTAGATGGGTCTTCTAACATTGATGTAAATGTTTCTGTTGGAACTATTTTTTCTATTTACAGAAGAGTAACACCTGTTGGAAACCCTGTACAATTAGAAGATTTTTTACAAAAAGGTAGTGAACAAGTTGCTGCTGGTTATGTAGTTTATGGTACTTCTACAATGTTAGTTTACACAACTGGAGATGGTGTTAACGGTTTTACACTAAACCCTGCAATTGGTTCTTTTTACTTATCTCACCCTAAAATGGAATTTCCAGAAGATGGAAGTATTTATTCTGTAAATGAAGGAAATTATTTTGATTTCCCTTTAGGTGTAAAAAAATACATTAAATACTGTCAGGAAGAAGAAGGAGACAGACCTTATACAAGTAGATATATTGGTTCTTTGGTTTCTGATTTTCATAGAAATATGATTAAAGGAGGAATTTATATGTACCCTAAAGGATCTAGAAATCCTAATGGAAAGTTACGTTTATTGTATGAATGCAATCCTATGGCTTTTATTGCAGAACAAGCAAATGGTAAATCATCAGATGGGTATACTAGAACTATGGATGTAGAACCAACAGAATTACACCAAAGAGTTCCATTTATTTGCGGTAGTATAAATATGGTTGAAGAATTGGAAGAGTTTATGCAAAAATACGGAGAATAAATCTTCTTTATACTTCTATAAATTTTCAAAACATATTCTCCTTGTAAAAATATCTATTTATAGTTAATTTTACAATTGTAAATAATACACTAACTTAAAAAAATATAATAATGGCTTTTGAATTACCAGAATTAGGATACGCTTATGATGCGTTAGAACCAAACATTGATGCAAGAACTATGGAAATTCATCATGGTAAACATCATAATGGATATACAACAAAATTAAATGCTGCAATTGCAGGTACTGACTTAGAAGGAAAATCTATTGAAGATATTCTTACTAATTTAGATATGAGTAATGGTGCAGTTAGAAATAATGGAGGAGGATTTTACAACCACTCATTATTTTGGACAGTAATGAACCCAGAAGGAAGAGGATATTTATCTGGAGAATTAAAAGATGCTATTGAGGCTGCTTTTGGTTCTAAAGAGGCTTTTATTGAAGCTTTTTCTAAAGCAGCAGCAACACAATTTGGTTCTGGTTGGGCTTGGTTATGTGTTTTACCAGGAGGAAAAGTAGAAGTTTGTTCTACACCAAACCAAGACAATCCTTTAATGCCTGGTGTTACTTGTGAAGGTACTCCTATTTTAGGATTAGATGTTTGGGAACATGCATATTACTTAAATTACCAAAACAGAAGACCAGACTATATTGATGCTTTCTTTAATGTAATTAATTGGAATGAAGTTGAAAAAAGATATGCAGAAGCTAAATAGTTTCCATAAAAACGTAATAAAAAAACATCCTAAAACTAGGATGTTTTTTTTTGCTTATTTTTTAATACACTTCTTTTATTTTACGATTCACTTCACTTATTGTTAATAACTACAATATTAGATTATTTATGTGCTAAAATCGATAGAGAAAACACTTTTAAAGGTGTCTGAGTAATATCTTAACACAATACCTCTAATTCTTTTATTCTAAAAAATAGATTATTAGCTATAGAGTTTAAAAAAATATTTACTTAAAAAAAAGTAAAATACTGATTATCAAAAAGTAAAAACTAGTACAGCTAGCAAGTGTTTTTTTTATCTAAAAAAAAAAACAAAAAAACATTTGCTAGAACCATAAAACATATTATATTTGCACCGCTCTTAAGAAATTTAGGAGGGTAAATACCAAGTTCTATAAAATACAATGACTGCGAAAGTAGCTCAGGGGTAGAGCATCACCTTGCCAAGGTGGAGGTCGCGGGTTCAAATCCCGTCTTTCGCTCTAAAAAATATACCAATGCTGAAGTGGTGGAATTGGTAGACACGCTGGACTTAAAATCCAGTGAGCAGTAATGCTCGTATGGGTTCAAGTCCCATCTTCAGTACTAAAAACCGTAACATTTATTTGTTACGGTTTTTTTGTGTTTAAAAAATTTTAAAAAAAGACATAAAAAAAAGAGCTGATAAATCAGCTCTTTTTTTATCAATCTATAAATCCCCCAACTTATGATTGCTTATTTCAATTAAACCCTAAACTACGTATTAACATAATTACACTACAAATGTAATGTGATATTAGGATGTAAATTAAAGTTTTCGTTTGATGGGTGTAATAGATAGATTAATGACGCTCTAAAATCGATAAATGTATTAAAGTAAATTTAACCTTTTCATTAATTCACTCTTATTAGATCTACTAATAGGAATAACACTCTTTTTTATTAAAACAGAATTATCTTCAATATCTATAATTTGAGAAGTATTAATTATAAATGATCTATGGATTCTAAGAAATAATGAAGATGGTAATTTATCTTCTATTTTTTTTAAGGTAGAGTGTACAATATAATTTTTCTTTTCGGTTTTTATACTAATATAATCACCTTTTGCTTCAACAAAATAAATTTCTGGTATATTAATTCTAACCAATCTTCTATCTACACTAACATAAATAAACTTAGTGTTTTTATTTAAAACTTCTTCATTCGAAGAAACTTTTACATCTTCTAAATGAGATAACTTATGTAATGATTTATCAAACCTTTCTTTTGTAATAGGTTTTACCAAATAATCAACTACACATTCATACTCAAAAGCTTGCAATGCAAAATTTTTATCAGAAGTAGTTAAAATAATTTTTGGAGGAGATTTAAGAGTTTGAATAAAATCGAAGCCAGAAAAAGTAGGCATATGTATATCTAAGAAGATTAAATCTACTGTATTAGAATTAAGGTATTTTATAGCATCAATTGCAGAACCAAACTCTTCTTTTACAACAACTTGTTTAGAAAGCTTGCATAACTGATTAATAATTAGTCTGGCAGTTGAATCGTCGTCAATGATAATACTATTCATAATATTTAAAGGCTCTCTTTAGGCTTCTAAATATACATGAATTTTATTTAGGATTTTTACAAAATCAGGATATAATTTTATGTCTGAATTTTTAAGGTCTGTTTCAAAGTTAGAAGCTAGTTCTAATCCTTTCTTAAAACCCAATATACTTACTTTGTGTTTTATTTTATGAACATCTAATGCCGCTTTTTGATAATTCTTGTTATTAAAATTATTATGAAAAAGAGTACACTCTTCTGGAAATTCTTTTTTTAAAACCGATAAAATACTTTCTTCAAAAGCTAAATCACCTCCAGAAAGTTCTTTAATAAAATTAATATTTGGTAATTCCATTTATGTAATACTAAAGAGTAAAAATAGAATTAATTATTGATAAGTTCATTTCGTTTCCAATATTTTAATAATGATTTAACTTTTTTAGAATATTTAGAGTATTGAGCCGGTTTTGTAAAATACCCTGATATACCATAATCATAACATTCTTTCAACTCACTATAGTCTTCTGAATTAGACATAATTATGATAGGGATATTTTTAAATTCAATTTTAGTCTTCAACTCTTTTAAAAGTTCTAGACCATTCATTTTTGGCATATGTAAATCTAAAATAATAATATTAAAAGTGTTTTCAATTTTATATAAAAAATTTAGCGCTTGCTCTCCATTTACTGCCTCTATAATTGAACATGGAAAACTGATATCTTTACAAACTTTTTTAAATTTCATTCTTTCAATTACATCATCATCAATTAATAAAATAGAGAGGGATTTCATTTTTTTAAAATTTTTACAATTTATACATTGTAAAAATGATATAATTAAAGGTGATAATAATATTTGTTAGATTATTCGTTTAAAAAACTCGTTAGATGGTTAAAATAAGTTGTTTAATTATTAATTATACAAGTATTTGTCTTTTAATATATTGATTTAGCGAACAAAAAGTTTCTAGTTTAAGAACTCCTTTAATTAATTTTATTTTTCTGTCTAAAAGCAATAATAAAGACATCTCATCTTTACATAGTACTTTTACAAAAAGAGTAAAACTTCCTGTTGTATAGTGACATTCTACAATTTCTGGAATTTCTTTTAACCTTTTAATAACAGAAGTTAAAACTGCAGATGTTTCTAAATGCAGACCTATAAAGGCAGTAGTTGTATAACCTAAAGATTTTGAGTTTATCATCATTTGATATCCATCTATCAAATCTGATTTTTCTAATTTTCTTAACCTTTGATGAATTGCAGCTCCAGAAATACCTACATCTCTAGCTATACTTAAAATTGGAGTTCTAGCATCTTTTATTAAACTTCTAATAATTTTTTTATCAATTCCGTCAATCTTCATATTATATTCTTTACTATAAAGATAAAAAAAATAGAGAATACATATCGTATTCTCTATTTTTAAATCAAATTGTAACTAAAATTTATAATTTTATTTCATTTCAAAATCTTCCATAAACTTAGTTGTATAGTTTCCTGAAATATAATCTTGATGATCCATTAATTGTCTATGAAAAGGAATGGTGGTTTTAATTCCTTCGATTACAAATTCATCTAATGCTCGTTTCATTTTATTAATTGCTTCTTCCCTTGTTTGGGCAGTAGTAATTAATTTAGCAATCATAGAATCGTAATTTGGCGGAATCATATAACCTGCATAAACATGGGTATCAATTCTTACTCCATGCCCACCAGGAGCATGAAAAGTTGTAATTTTACCAGGAGCTGGTCTAAAATTATTATGAGGATCTTCTGCATTAATTCTACATTCTATAGAATGCATTTGAGGATAATAGTTTTTTCCAGAAATAGGAACTCCTGCTGCAACTAAAATTTGTTCTCTAATTAAATCGTAGTTAACTACTTCTTCTGTTATAGGATGTTCTACTTGAATACGAGTATTCATTTCCATAAAATAGAAGTTTCTGTGCTTATCTACCAAAAACTCTACAGTACCAGCACCTTCGTATTTTATAAATTCAGAAGCTTTTACTGCTGCATCTCCCATTCTATTTCTTAAATCATCTGTCATAAAAGGAGAAGGAGTTTCTTCTGTTAATTTTTGATGACGACGTTGAACAGAACAGTCTCTTTCTGATAAATGACATGCTTTACCAAAAGAATCTCCAATAACTTGAATCTCTATATGTCTTGGCTCTTCAATAAGCTTTTCCATATACATATCATCATTACCAAAGGCAGCTTTAGATTCTTGTCTTGCAGAATCCCAAGCATCTTTTAAATCTTCCTCTTTCCAAATTGCACGCATACCTTTACCTCCACCTCCAGCAGAAGCTTTTAACATTACTGGGTAACCAGTTTCAAGTGCTACTTTTTTACAATTTTCAAAATCTTCAATTACACCTTCACTTCCAGGTACACAAGGTACACCTGCTGCAATCATAGTAGATTTTGCATTTGCTTTATCTCCCATTTGGTCAATCATATCACCAGTTGCGCCTATAAATTTAATATTATGCTCTTCACATAATCTAGAAAATTTAGCATTTTCTGATAAGAATCCGTAACCAGGATGAATTGCATCTGCATTTGTAATTTCTGCAGCAGCAATAATATTAGACATCTTTAAATATGATTCTGAACTTGGAGCTGGACCAATACAAACTGCTTCGTCTGCAAATCTAACATGCAAACTTTCTTCGTCTGCTTTAGAGTAAACTGCTACAGTTTTAATGCCCATTTCTCTACAGGTTCTTATAACACGTAATGCTATTTCACCTCTATTGGCAATTAATATTTTTTTAAACATCTTTGTTGAATTAGTTAATGGGTTAATTTAAAATTGAAGAAAAAAGTTATGTTAACCAACTTTAATCTTACTGTTTCTAATCTAACTATGATGGGTCTACTAAAAATAATGGCTGATCAAATTCAACTGGAGAAGAATCGTCTACTAAAACTTTAACTATCTTACCTGAAACTTCAGATTCTATTTCGTTAAATAATTTCATTGCTTCTATAACGCACACAACATCACCTACAGCTATTTCAGTTCCTACTTCTACAAAGTTTGGCTTATCTGGTGATGGTTTTCTGTAAAAAGTTCCAATAATAGGAGATTTTACTGTAATGAATTTAGCATCATTGCTTTCTGCTTTTGGTGCAGTATTTTCTAAAGAAGTAACCTGTTGTGGTGCTATTGGAGCAGCAACTTGAGGCATTCCTGCAATTGGTGCAGCTTGCACAATAGTAGTCTCTGTTTTATTAGAGCCAGTTCTAATAGTAATTTTTACATCTTCCATTTCTAACTTTACCTCGCTTGCACCAGATTTAGCTACAAATTTTATAAGATTTTGAATTTCTTTAATATCCATACTCATATTTGTTTAGTTGTTGTTATTATGAATTATATGCCCATTTAACATATGCAGCTCCCCAAGTGAAACCACCACCAAATGCGGCAAAAATTATATTATCTCCTTTTTTTAATTGACTTTCATAATCTGCTAATAATAGTGGCAAAGTTGCAGATGTGGTATTACCATATTTATGAATATTTATCATCACTTTTTCTGATGAAACACCTACTCTCTTTGCTGTAGCTTCAATGATTCTTTTATTAGCTTGATGCGCTGCTAACCATTGAATATCTTCTTCTTTTAGATTATTTCTGGTTAACATTTTTTCTGCAACTCCTGCCATGTTAGAAACAGCGTATTTAAATACTGTTTTTCCTTCTTGATATACAAAATGTTTTTTTCCATCTAAAGTTTCTTGTGTAGTTGGCATTAATGACCCTCCAGCTTCAATTCTCAAAAAGTCTCTACCAATTCCATCACTTCTTAAATATTCATCTTGTAAGCCTAATCCTTCAGTATTTGGTTCAAACAATGCAGCTCCTGCCCCATCACCAAAAATAATACAAGTAGCTCTATCTTTATAATCTATAATAGAAGACATTTTATCTGCTCCAATTAATAATACTTTTTTATACCTACCTGATTCAATATAACTTGCAGCAGTAGACATTCCATATAAAAAACTAGAACAGGCTGCCTGTAAATCATAACCAAAAGCATTTGTTGCGCCAATTTCAGATGCTACATAAGCTGCTGTTGACGCTACTGGTAAATCTGGTGTAGCAGTACCAACAATAACTAAATCTATTTCTTCTGGGTTTAATTTAGATTTCTGCAACAATTCTTCTGCTGCTTTTATTGCCATATATGAAGTACCTAAACCTTTATCTTTTAATATTCTTCTTTCTTTGATACCTGTTCTACTTGTAATCCACTCATCATTAGTATCTACTAGGGTTTCTAACTCTTTGTTAGTTAAAACATATTCAGGAACATATTTCCCAACTGCTGTAATTGCTGCAGTAATTTTTGTCATAATCTTAGTTATTTTCCTCTTGGTTAGGAAAACCAAAAGTAATGAAATTTATAACACATTTCTAAGTAAAAATTATCAAAAGAGATGACTTTTACTTAAAAAACGCAAAAAAACCCTCAAAAATGAGGGTTTTTCATGTAAACTTTAATTTTACTATGCTTCTGCTGCTGCAGACTCTAAAACTACCTGACCTCTGTAATATAATTTACCTTCGTGCCAGTGAGCTCTGTGATATAAATGTGCTTCTCCTGTTGTAGGATCTGTTGCTATTTGTTGAGAAGCTGCTTTATAATGTGTTCTCCTTTTATCTCTTCTAGTTTTAGATATTTTTCTTTTAGGATGTGCCATTTTATGTCTTTTTTTCTGTTATTAAATTCTTTAATTTATCCCACCTTGGGTCTGTTTCTTCAACAGTTTTTATTTCTTTTATCTCTAATTCTTTTAACTTATTATATGCTTCAGATTCCATAGTTCCATCTAGAACTTTTGGATGAACTCTTTTATTTGGAACTGATAAAACTATCATTTCATAAATAAATTGAGAAACATTAAATTCGTATGCTTCATGAGGTAAAATTAAAATTTCCTCATTTTCATCATTAAACTCTTGTCCAAAGTTTACCACTAAGGGTAAAACCGCATGAACATCTTGTTTATAAAGCTCGTTTGTTAAATCACAAGGTACTTCTACATAACCATTTGCAGTAAAAGTTAACTCGAACAACGTACTCTTCTTTATAAAGTTTAATAACACTTTAATAGACGAACTTTTAAATTCATCATAATTAAATGCATCAAAGAACTTATTATCAATTTCATAATCGAATAAATGAGTTCCTTCTTTTAATCCTACAAACTGTATGTTGAATTTCTTTAAGTCTTTCATTACCAAACATCAATTGAGCGTGCAAAGATATAAAAATTTATTATTTTACAATCTTTTCTGCAAAAAGTTTTTTACTTTACTAAAAGTGTGTTTTTTGTGAGCTCTTTATATTCTTTTTTTGTTTTAAAAACTTGAATCGCAGTAAACAATGCTTCCTTAAAAGAAGAGGGGTTTGCCATGTTTTTACCTGCTATATCAAAACCGGTTCCATGATCTGGAGAAGTTCTAATTTCACTTAAACCTGCAGTATAATTTACACCATTACCAAAAGACAATGCTTTAAAAGGTGCTAATCCTTGATCATGATAGGTTGCTAATACACCATCAAATTGTTTATATGTTTCAGAACCAAAAAAACCATCGGCTGCATATGGCCCAAAAACTAATTTTCCTGTTTTACTTATTTCTTCTATTGTTGGCTGTATAACTTCATCATCTTCTTCTCCTATAACTCCTTTATCTCCACAATGTGGGTTTAAAGAAAGAACAGCAATTTTAGGCTTATTTATACCAAAATCCTGAACAAGAGAACTATGCATTATTTCTACTTTTTCTGTAATTAAGTCTGAAGTTATAGATTCTGCAACTTTAGAAATAGGGATATGCCCTGTAATTAAACCAATTCTTAACTTATCAGTCATTAAAATCATTAAACTTTTCCCTTCTAGATTCGCTTCTAAATACTCTGTATGTCCAGGAAAATTAAAACCTTCTGATTGAATTGTTTCTTTATTTATAGGTGCAGTTAATAAAACATTAATCTTTTTTTCTTTTAAGAATGTTAACGCTGCTTCTAAAGATTTTGCTGCATACTCACCAGAAATTTTAGTTGCTTTTCCTAATTCTATAGAAACCTCTTCTTTCCAAATATTTAAGATATTAATCTTATTATGATTCAATTGATTTAAAGAAGTTATTCCATGTACAGGAGTTTCTATTTTTAAAGCTTTTTTATGAAAAGAAACAACTTTTGTACTCCCAAAAATAATTGGTGTACAAAAATCTAACATTCTTTTATCTTGAAAAGTTTTTAAAATGACCTCAATACCTATTCCGTTTAAATCTCCTATTGAAATACCAACTATAATTTTATCAGATTTATCCATAGTTACTCTGCTATTATTCCTATTTTTGAATATTACAAAAGTAACTAAATTTTACAGATATGTTTACCGGAATTATAGAAACACTTGGCACAATCACAAATATTACTAAAGAGCAAGATAATTTACACTTAACTATTAAAAGTAATTTTACTAATGAATTAAAAATAGATCAAAGTGTTGCTCATAATGGTGTTTGCTTAACTGTTGTAAACATAGATAACAAAGAATATACTGTTACTGCTATAAAAGAGACTTTAAACAAAACTAATATTGGTAACCTATCTATAAATGACTTTGTAAATTTAGAAAGAGGTATGAAATTAGGAGACAGATTAGATGGACACATTGTACAAGGGCATGTTGATCAGATTGGAAAATGCATCAATATTAAAAAAGAAAATGGAAGCACTGTTTTTACATTTAATTATGATTCATCTAATAAAAATATAACAATAGAAAAAGGTTCTATTACAATTAATGGTGTAAGTTTAACTGTTGTTAATTCTAAAGAAAATGAATTTAGTGTAGCGATAATACCTTACACACTAGAAAATACAACTTTTAAATATATTAAATTAGAAGATATTGTAAACTTAGAATTTGATGTAATTGGCAAGTATGTAAGTAGATTAACTAGTTTTTAGTCTTCCTCAAACCATATAAAACACCAGAAATAATTAAGAAAATTAAACCACTATCAATAGGCAAACCAGGTGGTGGTGGTGGTGGTATAGATGGTGGTACAATCTGACCACTAGCTACGCAAGTAATTAAAAGCATTATAAGTAATGCTAAATATTTTTTTTCTCTCATTTTTATCCCCCCAGATTAAAATTTTGAAATTACATATGTACTATTAGCTGACAAATATAAGAATTTTATATCTAATATCTATAAACTAATGTGGTCCCACTTGGGCTCGAACCAAGGACCCTCTGATTATGAGTCAGATGCTCTAACCAACTGAGCTATGGGACCAATTATTTGGCTGCAAATGTACTGTATATTTTTATATATTTAATACATTTTTTAAAAAAAAAATTTACACACTTCTATTCATTAACCAAAGTCCGAATTTCTTTAACCCATCTTTGCTTTCTTGAGAAATATTCATACAAGATAAAGTGCTGAATGCCTTCTCTGTATAAATTTCTATTTCGTCTTTAATTAATAAAGGAATATCATTTAACTCAAAGATTCTTTTAACCTCAGTTATTTTAAGTGAATTGTCTTGAAGCTTTTGGTTGAAAAAATATTTTAACTTTTCGCTATCAACCTTATTTGCAACTTCTAATGCTTTCAAATAAAGAAAAGTCTTTTTATTTTCGATAATATCACCCCCTATTTGTTTTCCAAATGTCTTAGGGTCTCCAAAAGCATCTAAATAATCGTCTTGTAATTGAAACGCTAACCCTAGGTTAAGTCCAAAGTTATAAATTAAACTTGCGTTTTCATCACTTGTTTCAGCCACAATAGCCCCCATTTTTAACGCTGCCGCTACTAAAACAGATGTTTTTAAACGAATCATATTAATATATTCATTTATTGTTACATCATTTCTCGTTTCAAAATCTACATCTAATTGCTGTCCATCACAAACTTCTAAAGCTGTTTTACTAAAAAGTTGTGCTAATTTCTGAAATACTTTAGGCTCGTAATTTTCGAAATATTGATATGCTAAAATTAACATGGCATCTCCAGAAAGTATACCTGTATTAATATCCCATTTTTCATGAACCGTTTCTTTACCCCTTCTTAAAGGAGCATCATCCATGATATCATCATGAATTAATGTAAAATTATGAAAAACTTCAACAGCCAAAGCTGCTGGCATTGCTTTTTCATATCCTCCAGAAAAAATATCTGCAGCCATTAAAGTTAAAATAGGGCGCATTCTTTTACCTCCTAGCTTTATAATATAATCAATAGGTTCATATAGATTTCTAGGTTCATTAACCCATTTTTTAGATTCTAAAAAATCTATGAAATCTTTCTGATAATGTAAAATATCCAAATCTATAATTTTTTGTAAAAATAACGTAAAGAAATTATTCATTTAAATAGAAATGTTAAAAAATCATTAAAACTTTGGAAACTTTTTTTGTTTCTAAAGTTTCCGTAGTTATATTTGCAAATGTATTATGAAAGATAAAATATTAGAAAAAGCGCAACAAATGTTTTTAAACCTAGGGTTTAAGAGCGTTACTATGGATGAAATTGCTAGTTCTTTAGGTGTATCAAAAAAGACAATTTATAAATATTTTAAAAACAAAACAGAACTTGTAGCCGAAGTAACAAATCTTATGTTTAGTTCAATTTGCACAGGAATTGACAGTATTTGTGCATTGAAAAAAAATCCTATAGAAGAGGTTTTTGATATTAAAAGACTAATTATATCTAATTTAAAAGACGAAAAATCTTCGCCTCAATATCAATTACAAAAATATTACCCCAAAATATATGCCTCAATAAGCAAAAAGCAATTTGATATAATGCAAGTTTGTGTCATAGAAAATTTAAATGACGGTATTCAGCAAGGTTTATATAGAGAAAATATTGATGTTACATTTATTTCACGCATCTATTTCTCTGGAATAATGTCTATTAAAGACAAAGATCTATTTCCTTTAAATGATTATTCAATGAATACATTAATGAATTATTACCTAGATTACCATTTACGAGCAATTTGTACAGAAAAGGGATTAAAACAATTAGAAAACCAATTAAAACTGAAATAAAAACCACATGAAAAAAATAATTATGGCATGCATAAGTACCTGTTTTTTCTTGACAACAAAGGCACAAGAGAAAACAATAAACTTATCTTTAAAAGAAGCAATAGATTTTGCTATTAAGAATAGTTACAACACTAAAGCATCTAAAAATGACATTTTAACTGCAAACAAAAAAGTATGGGAAACAACCTCTATAGGTTTACCTCAAATTAATGGTATAATAGATTATCAAAACTGGTTAAAACAACAGGTTTCTTTATTACCCGCAGAAATAACGGGTGGCACTCCAGGTACATTTATACCAGTAACATTTAGCACAAAACAAAACATAAATGCTTCTGTTACCTTAAAACAGTTACTTTTTGATGGCTCTTACCTAGTAGGCTTACAAGCTTCTAGAACTTATCTAAAGATTTCTAAACAAGCAAATGAAAAAACAGAACTTATAACAAGAGAAGCTGTTATAAACGCTTATGGCAATGTTTTAGTTTCAGAAAATAGTATTACTATTTTAGAAGGAAATATAAAAATTCTTGAAAAAAATTTAAATGATGCTAAAAAAATCTATGAGAACGGGTTTAATGAAGAAGAAGACATAGAGCAATTAGAGATTACATTAGGCAATTTAAAAAGTCAGCTAAATAGTATAAAAAGAATGAAAGACATTGCTTATAAGATGTTAAATCTTTCTTTAGGAAACCCTATTGAAACTAAACTTAAATTAACTGACTCTTTAGACTCTTTAGTAGAAAACAACATTAACTTAAATTTAGTTTCTAAAAATTTTAACTTTAATAATCATATAGATTTTAAAATAGCAGAAAACGATAGAGAATCTAAACGTTTGTTAATGAAACTTGAACAAAGTAAAGCATTGCCTACTTTATCTGCTTTTGTAAACTATGGAACTCAAGCATATTCAGAAACTTTTTCTTTTTTTAAAAGCGATCAAAGTTGGTATAATTCTTCTTTATTAGGCGTTAGCCTAAATATTCCTCTTTTTAGTAGTTTAGGTAGAAGCTCTAAAACTGCACAAGCAAAAATAGCTTTAGAAACTGCAGATATTAGACTTAAAGAAACAGAACAACGTTTAAATCTTCTTGCAGAAAAAGCAAGAAGCGAATATCAATTAAGTATAGAAAACTATAATACAGCAAAGAAAAATATTGGTTTAGCAGAAAGAATAGAAAAGAAACAACGTATTAAATTCTTTGAAGGAATTTCTTCTAGCTTCGATTTATTACAAGCACAAAACCAACTTTACTCGCAACAACAAAATTACATCCAATCTATGTTAGATGTAATTGCTAAAAAAGCAACCTTAGAAAACGCATTAAACCTACCAATCAAATAATAAACCAAGCATGAAAAAAATATATTTACTATTAGTAATTACCCTTGTTTTAATTTCTTGTGGAGAGAAAAAAACAACTTCTGTAGAAGATTTAGTCTCTACAGGAACATTAAAAGAATTAACTGCTAAAAAGCAAGAAATAACAGCTAAATTAAACACAATTACAACAGAACTAGAGATCATAAATAACGCTATTTCTAAAAAAGACACTATTAAAAAACTTCCATTAATAACAACAATAACAGCAAAAGAAGAAGTTTTTAAACATTATTTAGAAATTCAAGGAAGTGTAAAAACAAAGCAAAATATTTTAATTTACCCTGAGATGCCAGGAATTTTAAAACGTGTTCTTGTAAAAGAAGGACAACAGGTATCTAAAGGACAATTATTGGCAACAATTGATGATGGTGGCTTAAGCAATCAAGTCGCTCAGTTAGAAGCTACAACACAATTAGCCAAAACAACTTACGAGCGTCAAAAACGTTTATGGGAACAAAAAATTGGATCTGAAATACAATTTTTACAAACTAAAACTAGTTACGAAGCTCAAAAAAACACACTTAAACAACTTAAAAGTCAACAAGCTAAAGCATCAATAAGAGCTCCTTTTTCTGGTGTTATAGATGATGTTATGAAAGAGACAGGAACAGTAATTGCTCCAGGACAAGGTTCTGAAATTTTTAGAATAGTAAACCTTAAAAACATGTATTTAGAAGCAGAAGTGCCTGAAAGATATATTACCAGTATTACTAAAAACAAAGAAGTAACTATTGAGTTTCCTGTACTTGGAACTTCTGTAAACAGTAAAATTAGACAAGTGGGTAGTTTTATCAACCCTAATAATAGATCATTTAAAATTGAGGTACCTGTTGCAAATAAAAGCGGCAATATAAAACCTAACTTAACTGCAAAACTTCAAATAAACGATTACACAGATAAGAGTGCAATTTTAATTCCTCAAAGTATAATTTCTGAAAACGCAAATGGAGAACAGTTTGTTTATGCAATTAAAAACAAGAACTCTAATAATGAAGCTATAGCAGAAAGAGTAGTTATTATTACTGGTAAAACACAAGGAAATTTTATTGAAGTTTTAGAAAATCTACCTGTTGGAACAGAAATTATTAAAGAAGGTGCGCGTAGCGTTAACAACGGACAGACTGTAAAAGTTATCAATAAATAAAAAAATTAGAGATGACAAAACAAAAAAAACAAGTAGATAAGGAATTTAAATTATCTGCCTGGGCAATTCATAATAAAACAACCATTTACGTAATAATGGCTGTATTATTTTTCTATGGTATTTCTGCTTATCTAAGTATGGCAAGAGAAAATTTCCCAGAAGTAAAAGAAACAAAAATCTATATTAGCACCCCTTTTCCTGGTAATACTGCAGAAGATATAGAGAAACTAATTACAGACCCTATTGAAGATAAAGTAAAAACTATTAGTAATGTTGTAGAAGTTACCTCAACATCACAAGAAGATTACTCTATGGTAATTGTTGAGTTTGATGAGAACATTACTGTAGAACTTGCAAAACAAAAGATTAAAGACGAGTTATCTACTGAAACAGCAAGTGAAGATTGGCCAACATTTAACGGTGCTAAAATAGAACCAAATGTTTTCGATTTAAGTATGTCTGAAGAAATGCCAATCTTAAACATTAATATTTCTGGAGATTACCCAATATATAAGCTTAAAGAATTTGGAGAATATCTACAAGATGAAATTGAAGATTTGTCTGAAATTAAAAAAGCAGATATTAGAGGTGCTCAAGAAAAAGAAGTAGAAGTTGCTGTAGACATTTATAAAATGATGGCTGCAAAAGTTAGTTTTAACGACATTACCACTGCCATTAGTAACGGAAACGTAACTATGTCTGCAGGTAATTTTATTACAAGTGGACAAAGAAGAACTGTTAGAATTATTGGTGAAATAGAAAAACCAAAAGCTTTAGAAGATTTTGTTATTAAATCTGAGTTTAACAATCCTATTTATTTAAAAGATGTTGCTACAGTATCTTTTAAAGATAAAGACAAAACAACTTTTGCTAGAGAAAGAGGTAAACCTGTTGTAATGTTAGATGTTAAAAAAAGAGCAGGAGAAAACATGGTTGCAGCATCAGAACAAATACAAGTAATTGTAGATGAAGCAATAACCAACCACTTTCCAAAAGATCTAAAAGTTACTATTACAAACGATCAATCTTCTAAAACTATTGGTCAGGTAGATGACTTAGTAAACAACATTATTTTTGGAGTTTTCTTAGTAGTAACTGTCTTAATGTTTTTCTTAGGTTTTAAAAATGCAGTCTTTGTTGGTTTTGCAATACCAATGTCTATGTTTATGTCTTTAATGATTTTAAACTTATTAGGTTACACAATGAATACCATGATTCTTTTTGGATTAATTATGGGATTAGGAATGTTAGTTGATAACGGAATTGTAGTTGTAGAAAACGTGTATCGTTTAATGGATGAAGAAGGAATGAGCAGAATTGAAGCTGCTAAAAAAGGAATTAGTGAAATTGCTTTTCCTATTATAATTTCTACAGCTACAACTGTTGCTGCTTTTATCCCTTTAGGGCTTTGGCCAGGAGTTATGGGTGATTTTATGGTGTTATTACCAATTACTTTATCTACTGTATTAGGCTCTTCTCTATTAGTTGCCATTTTCTTTAACTCCGTTTTAGTCTCTCAGTTTATGAGCGTAGAAGATGTAGATATGCCAATTAAAAAAATTGCAATTCTTACAAGTGTAATGACAGTTTTTGGAGTTATAGTTTTATTAACAGGAGGAGCATATAGTGCTTTAGGTACTTTAATGATATTTACAGCTATCATGCTTTGGATATATAGATTATTTTTAAGAGGATGGGCAAATAGTTTTCAAAATAAAGTATTACCAAAACTAGAAAGTTGGTATGAAACACGTTTAAAAAATGCTTTAACAGGTAAAACACCATACGCATTAGTTGTGCTAACTTTTGTTTTATTAATTGGTTCTTTTATGGCTTTTGGATGGTCTTTAGGAACTCAAAGAACAAAAGTTGAGTTTTTCCCAGACAACAAACCAAACCAAATTATTGTTTACATTGAATATCCTGAAGGTACAGATATCCAAAAAACAAACACTATCACAAAACAAATTGAAGCAAAAGTAGAAAGTGTTTTATATAGTGATGAATACATGGATGGAGACTATAACTTTATGGTAGAAAGTTTAGTTTCTCAAGTTGGTGAAGGAGCAGGAAACCCACAAACAGACGGAGGTTCTGCTGCAGAAATGCCTCATAAAGGTAAAATTACAGCCTCTATGCGAGAATACAAATATAGAAGAGGTTTAGACAGTGAATTAATGCGCCAAAAAGTACAAACAGCTTTAGTTGGTATTTATCCTGGAGTTTTAATTTCTGTTGAAAAAGATGCTAATGGACCACCTGCTGGGTCTCCAATTAACATTGAAATTACTGGAGATGATTATGCAGAATTGATTCACACAGCTCAAAGAATGCGAGATTTTATCAATACAAAAAGCATTTCTGGTATTGATGAATTAAAGATTGATGTAAATAGAGACAAACCTGGTATGGAAGTTTTAGTTGATAGAAAAAAAGCTGGAGAATTAGGTGTAAGTACTGGTCAAGTAGGACAACAATTAAGAGCTTCTATTTTTGGAAACAAGGCTGGAGTTTATAAAGAAAATGGTGAAGATTACGACATTTACGTTCGATTTAATAAAGAAGACAGGTATAATAAAAGTGCTATTTTTAATCAGAATATCATTTTTAGAGACATGGCTTCTGGTAAAATAAAAGAAATACCTGTTTCTACAGTTGCTACACAGAAAAACAAATCTGGTTTTAGCGCTATTAAACATAAAGCCGTAAAGAGAGTTGTTACTGTGTACTCTGCTTTGTCTCCAGGAGAAACAGATGCAGGTGCTGTTGTTGGTAAAATTCAGAATGAAATGAAAAATTTTAAAGATTTACCAAAAGGAATTAAAATTGATTACACTGGTCAGATTGAAGAACAAAACAAACAAATGTTATTTTTGGTTGGAGCATTTTTTACAGGATTAGCTTTAATTTTCTTTATTTTGATATTCCAGTTTAACTCCGTTTCTAAACCAGGAATTATAATGTTAGCCATTTTCTTAAGTTTTATTGGCGTATTTGGAGGACTCGTTATTTCTGGAAATGCATTTGTTATTATGATGACAATGATGGGAATTATTTCTCTTGCAGGTATTGTTGTTAATAATGGAGTGGTATTATTAGATTATGCTCAATTATTAATAGACAGAAAGAAAGGAGAATTAGGCTTAGAAGAAGATGAATATTTAAGTAAAGAACTTTTATTTGATGCAATAGTTAAAGCTGGTAGAGCTCGTTTAAGACCTGTTTTGTTAACAGCAATCACAACAATTCTTGGTTTAATCCCTTTAGCTATTGGCCTAAACATTAACTTCTTTACTATGTTTACAGAATTCAATCCAAATATATATTTTGGAGGAGATAATGTTGTTTTCTGGGGACCATTAGCATGGACAGTTATTTATGGTTTACTGATTGCTACATTTTTAACTTTAATTGTTGTGCCAATTTTCTTCTATTTAATTACACAATTTAAAATGTGGTTAAGAAATAAAACAACTAAAAAAGAAGTAGCTGCATAAAATAGAAACAATTATATTTTATAAAAAAGGGATGAAATTAATATAGTTTCATCCCTTTTTGTATTTTCGAAAATAATGAAAACAAAAAAATCTTTTACTGTTGATGAAATTAAACGCAAATTAGAGCAATATTGTGTTTATCAAGATAGATGCCATAAAGAAGTAGAACAAAAGATGAAGGAATTTGTTTTAATTCCGGAAGCGAAAGAAATGATTCTTTTAGATCTAATGAAAGATAATTTTTTAAATGAAGAGCGTTTTGCTAAAAGTTTTGCCCGTGGAAAATTTAGAATAAAAAGTTGGGGAAAACAACGCATTGTTAGAGAGTTAAAGTTTAAAGATATTTCTGCTTACAATATAAAAAAAGCTCTAAAAGAAATTGATGAAGATGAGTATTTAAAAACAATTTACAGGATTACAGAAAATAGAAACAATGTAATTTCTGAACCTAACATTTATAAGCGAAAGAAAAAATTGATTGACTTTTTAATGAGAAAAGGATATGAACCTAATTTGATTTATAAGACTGTTAATGAAACTGTTAATTAATTTGTATTTATAAATAATAAAACTGAAGAAGCAAAAGTGTTTACAAACAAGCTTAGCCCTGATTGAGTGGTTTGTTTGAGCTCTTTTGAGGAACGAAAAAAGCGAGTAACGAAAGCAGGAAACAGCTTCTTATACTATTTATTAAATCTTGATAAAAATATTGAATCGCTTTTTTTCTTTGCTTGTATTACTGCTTGTATATCATCATTAGGAATTTGCACAGACAAAACATAGTGTTTTATTAACCAAGAATTATTCTTTTTTTCTAAAACGCCAGAACCTCTACAAGTGCCCATCCAAGTATCTAACAACTCATCAAACCACACAAAATTTCTTGCATCGTTAACGTAAACATTTCTTTCTAAAGCTGTAAAACTCCAAGCTTTTCCTTTATCAAAATAAGGTTTACTAAAACTTTCGAATTGAGTTTTTGTCCAATTTTCTGTAGCATCTGTGCCAATAAACACAGAAATACTATCCATTTTACCAAAATAACCTTGATAATTTGCTTCTGATGCAGCTAAATGCCAATCATCTAAAACCAAATTTACATTTTCTTTTATAGTAGGTATTGACTCAACCTTATCTATTTTTACTTTAGATTTACAACTTAAAAATAAAACTGTAAAAACTAAGATGAATAAATAATTTTTCATTTTTAATTTCTTTTTCTATTTAATTGTTCTTTTTTTTTTTTGAATTGATTGTTTTTATAGAAATACTATCCATTTTTGTAGTATCTATTCCAATAAAATCTACATTAACATCTAAAGCTTCTTCAAATCTTTTTTTAGACAGAACTGTGTTTATTTTTGAATTTACAGAGGAAAAAGCAGTTATTGTTTTATTAATTTGAGCATTTACTTCTTCTGCTGTAATTGCTGGTATTAATGTTATATCTGCTAATCTTAAAGTTTCATTATACAATACATTTACTCTTGCATGAAATGAGGGTGAATCAAAAATCTCCGGAATTTCATTGTCTTTTAAACTTGCTACTAAATCTCTTAATTCTAAAGCATTACTCATAGCTTCATTAGGAGATACTTTTTCGAATTTCTTAAGAAATGAAGTTACGGTTTTTAAATCTTGCCAATTTTCTATTTCTTTTTTATTAATTGCATTTACATTTTCTATACGAGTATGCTCTATGGCTTTACTAAGTTCTGGTTTTGGATGAAATGTAGTTTGATTATCTTTCGTTTTATTTCCGCAAGAAAATAAAACAGCAACTAGAAAAATGTAAATTATATGTTTCAAGACTTTGTATTATGAATTGTAAAAATACACATTTTAAGAGCATCATTTATGTATTTAAGAAAATTGTAACAATTGTACTGCTAGCAAAATAAGTTTGTAAGTTTTTAACTTTTTTTCGTCTATATATTTGATTAAAAAATAATTGTTATCTGTAACAAAAGTTACAAGCTTATTTAATCAATAAAAATACCTTTGTTTAAAATAATTTGAGATGAAAGAAATCATTAATAAGAGTTTAAAAAACTCATTAACATATCAAGAATTTAGAGATTTAGTTGGTCAATTATTAACAGAAAACAAATCTACAGGTCATATACAATCTGAAGCATTAACTGGTTACAGTTTGTTAAATGATAGAAGAATGAAACGATTGGATAAAACTATTAAAATTTCTGATGAAACTGCAACTGTTATTAATTCTATTACTGAACCACAAACTTGGTTAGTAATTGCAGAAGGTTGGTGTGGAGATGCTGCACAAAACCTACCTGTTATTAATAAAATTGCAACATTAAATACTCTTATTAATTTTAAAATTGTTTTAAGAGATGAAAATGACGATTTAATGAACTTATTTTTAACTAATGGCGGAAAATCGATTCCTAAATTAATTGCTTTAGATAAAGACAATAATGTAATTAACACTTGGGGGCCTAGACCTAGTATTGCTACAAAAATGGTTGCAGACTATAAAACAATACATGGTGTATTAGACGCTCAATTTAAACAAGATTTACAAGTTTGGTACAATAAAAACAAAGGGCAAAGTTTACAACAAGATTTTGTAAAACTAGTTAAAAGTTTTGAATCAAAAGAAGTTTAATAAAAGGGATTATATATTTAAAAACCGCAAATTAATAAATTAATTTGCGGTTTTTCTTTTCTGTATATTTGCATCGAAAAATTTATCTAATGTTTACAGCGTACTCTTTAATTCCTGAAAATGCTAAAGTTTGGATTTACCCTTCTAGTAGAAAATTTTATGCCAATGAAATTGAAGGAGTAGAAAGTAAAATTAAAACCTTTATAGAAAACTGGAAATCTGATGATCAAAACTTTAAAGCATCTTACAAATTTCTCTATAATAGATTTATTATTCTTTTTGCTGATGATGAAAATACTCCATTAACAAATAAAGATATTGATATTTCTGTTTCTTTTATTTTAAAACTTCAACAAGATTATGATGTTGAATTATTAGACAAAATGAATGTTTGTTTTAAACAAGGTGAATTTGTACAATATAAAGAGTTAAAAGATTTTAAAAAACTACTTAAAAACAAAGCTCTTACTGCTAAGAGCATTATTTTTGACAACCTAATTACCTCTAAAATAGATTTCGAAAATTATTGGGAAGTTCCTATAGAAGATAGTTGGTATAGTAGATTTATAAAATAAATCTCACTTTTTATTTCTCTAAAATTTCTGCAATATTTGGTTTAAAATAATTAGGCCCTTTTAAAACTTTACCATCTTCTCTATAAATAGGTTTGCCATCTTTACCTAATTTACTCATATTACTTCGCTGAATTTCATTAAAAACCTCTTCAATTTTATCTTGCATTCCATGTTCTATAATTGTGCCACATAATATATATAACATATCACCTAAAGCATCTGCAACCTCAACTAAATCATTATTATTTGCTGCATCTAAATACTCTTCATTTTCTTCTCTCATTAATTTATAACGAAGTAGATTTCTGTTTTCTCCTATATGGGCAATAGGCTCTTGATTTATGTTTAGCTTAAAAGCTGTATGAAATTCTGTTACTGCTGCTATTTTATTTTTCATTGATTTATTTTTACATTAATAAATATTAGAAGTTATTCTAAAAACGATGGCGTTCATCATTTAATTTGTAATTTTGAAAAATTAATTTTTTATTGATTTTAAATAGACAATATAGAAACTTTTTGAAGAATAAAGTTTTATAATTTGCTATTAATTCATAACTTATAAAGAATATATATTATGTTTTTAGGTGCTTATTTTACAACAGGAAGAATCATTTTTATGCTTTTATTTGTTCTTGCTTTTGTTGCATTAATGGTTTACAGCTACAGAAAAGACATTAAAAGTCATAACCGTTATTATAAAGGTGCAGGAAAAAAGGTTTTAATTTATGGAACTATAGTTATTGTTGTTTTTGTAGCTATACGTTTTTTGTTTGGTAATTAATACCGTTAAAATGTTACCTTATAAACTTATATTTTTTTAAATCTAGACCAAGCAATTTTATGACGCTGAGTATATATAAAAAAACAACTTACATCTAATAAAAAATAAAACAAACTTATTCCACTTGGTGGATTGTTACTTGGCAAAAAACTAAAAACTCCAAAAGCGGTATTTGGCCATTTCCAACAACCAAATGCTGTACCACCTATTTCTAAAATAGCTACTAAAATATACATTGCATAAAAAAACAATCTATCTTTTGGTCTTTTCCAAAGTAACAGAAAAACGAATCCTGTCATTACAAACCCAAAAATATCCTTAAAAAAAACGAGATATATGGTTGAAAATAAGATGATAGAAATTGCAAAAAGCTGTTCTACAGCTTTATGGTGTTTTCTTACCACAGAAGACTTACTAAACATAAAAATTCTACCATATAATGCTGCATGACCTATTGGTACGTACAGTGGTACGTTTTCTAATCTATAAGTATACATACCTAAAACTCTAGAAAACAAATGTTCTCCAAAAAAACCTAATATTACTGCATAAATCATTAGTTCTTTAACTCTTGGTGTAGACCTAAAGTACATTTTAAAAAACCCAGCTAACATTAAAATATTAATTAATATTTGTGAATTTGTTACATTTTTAGAGAAGTAAATACTATCAAAAAAAAGGACAAAAACAAAAAACACAAACCTTCCTATTTCTCTATTAAAAACAGATATTATCTTATTTAAATCTTCTTTTGGAACACTTAATATTTTCATTAATTAGAATATTTAAAACAATTTGTTGTATGATCATTTACCATACCAACCGCTTGCATATATGCATATATAACTGTAGAGCCAACAAATTTAAACCCTCTTTTTTTTAAGTCTTTAGATATTTTATCTGACAATGCTGTTGTTGCAGGAACCTCTTCTCTTTTATCAAATTTATTTAAAATTGGGTTGCCATTTACATAACCCCAAATAAAATTAGAAAAAGAACCAAACTCTTTTTGAATCTCCATAAATAATTGGGCATTTGTAATGGCACTTTTAATTTTTAATTTATTTCTAATAATACCTACATCTTGTAATAATGATTCATATTTAGCTTCTGAATATGTTGCGATTCTTTTGTAATCGAAATTATCAAACGCTATTCTAAAATTTTCTCTTTTATTTAAAATGGTTATCCAACTTAATCCTGCTTGAAAAGTTTCTAACACTAAAAACTCGAACAAAGTAGCATCATCATAAACAGGTGTTCCCCATTCATTATCATGATATTCTTTATACAAATCACTATCTGTAACCCAAAAGCATCTTGGTTTCATCTTTATATTTTAAGTTGGAAAAATAATGTTAAAAGAATTAAAAATCAACCATTTTTGAAATATTTTTTGCAACTTTACTAATATTAAAACTATTGATTATGAAACTTTTAAAACAACTTCTGTTATTAATTTCTTTTGGTTTATTTATCTATGCTTGCGGTTCATCACCAATAAAAAATTCGATAATAGAAAAAGAAGCACCAGTTGTAATTGCAAACGATAGTTTAGAGTATCAAATTATTATTATAGATCTTGGTTTTACATCTTTTTTAAATTCAGTGGCTCAACCAGAAGGTTATTATTCTCAGAACTATTTAGAAGCAAGAAATAGAGTTTGGGTTTTAGAATGGAATAATAGATTTAGAAATCCAAATCAATTTAATCCAAATATTTATGAAAACAATATTGACTACCAATCTACGATTGATTATGGATATGAGGTAAACTATAAACTTTTTAATTATTTTTTATTTGCTCAACAAAAATATAAAATGAAATTAGGAGGTGGTTTTTCTGCAAGAATTAGATAGTTTTCTTTGAATATCTTATAAAACTATAATCAAATTTATTTTTTTCATCTGCAATAAAATCTTCTCTATTTATTTCTTCCCAAAGATTTAAATCTATTTCTGGAAAAAAAGCATCTGCATCAAATTCTTGATGTACTAATGTAATATCTAATTGATCTGCTAAATTTTTCTTTAAGGTTTCTTTGTATACTTGAGCACCACCAATTATAAAAATAGTAGCATCGTTTTCTACTAAATTAATTGCCTCTTCTATACTATGTGCAATTAAACAACCTTCTTTAAAATAATTTTTATTTCTTGTAATAATAATAGTAGTTCTATTTGGCAATGGTTTCCCTATAGATTCAAAAGTGTTTCTACCCATTAAAATATGATGTCCAGAAGTTACTTTTTTAAATCTCTTTAAATCTGCAGGTAAATGCCAAATTAAATCATTGTCTTTTCCTAAAGCATTATTCTTTGCAATTGCCGCAATAATTGTAATCATAGAATCTCTATTTTTAACAAAATTAAAATAATTCTAACAAGAATTAACGTTTTTATCATAATTAATAATTTTATGTATAGGTTTAACAATTAAATTCACTGAAAATCAAGCAATAATAAAACTTCACTTTTTTTACACTAACATCAATTTAGACTCCTTTTTTTTTGAATTATTAATAATTCATAGAGGCATTTTATTAAACTGATAATTCTTTAAAATTCTTCTAAAACATTGTTTGTCATATAATTATTCTTCTATAATTTTACATAAAATTTGAAAATAATAATTATGGCAATTAAAAAACAATTTTTAAAAAGCAAACCAGTTTGTAAGGTAACTTTTACTGTACCAGCTGAAGAAGCAAAAAAAGTAGCAGTTGTAGGAAGCTTTAATGAGTGGAATGAAAAAGCAACGCCTTTAAAGAAATTAAAAAACGGTTCTTTTAAAGGAACTGTAGATTTAGAAGCTGGTAGTTCTTATGAATTTAGATACTTAGTAGATGGTACTTATGTGAATGAATTAGAAGCTGATGGATTAGCTTGGAATGATTATGCAGGTACAGAAAACTGCCTATTAAGTTTATAATATTAAAATTATGGTAAAACCAAAAGAGCTTTTAATTAAATAGAAAGCTCTTTTGGTTTTACTTTTATACTGCAACTGCTCCTTTAATATGAGGATGAGGATTGTAATCTTGTAACTCAAAATCTTCAAAAGTAAAATTTAAAATATTGTTTACTTTTGGGTTAATTTTCATTTTTGGAAGTGGTCTAATTTCTCTAGATAACTGTAGTTCTAATTGTTCTATATGATTATTATAGATATGAGCATCTCCAAAAGTATGAATAAATTCTCCTGCTTCATAACCACAAACTTGCGCTATCATCATTGTAAATAATGCATAAGAAGCAATGTTAAAAGGAACTCCTAAAAATATATCTGCACTTCTTTGATACAATTGACACGATAATTTACCATCTGCAACATAAAACTGAAAAAATGCATGACAAGGAGGTAATGCTGCTTTACCGTTTGCAACATTTTCTGAAAAAGAAATAGATGTGTCTGGCAAAACAGAAGGATTCCAAGCAGAAATTAACATTCTTCTTGAATTAGGATTGTTCTTTAAAGAATGTATTACTTCTTTTAATTGATCTACTTCATCACTATTCCAATTTCGCCATTGGTGCCCATAAACAGGACCTAAATCTCCGTTTTCATCTGCCCAAGAATTCCAAATTTTAACTCCGTTTTCTTGTAAATATTTAATATTTGTATCACCTTTTATAAACCAAAGCAATTCGTATATAATAGATTTTAAATGCAATTTTTTTGTAGTTACCATAGGAAAACCTTCACTTAAATCAAAGCGCATTTGATAGCCAAAAACACTTTTTGTACCTGTTCCTGTTCTATCTCCTTTTTTGTTTCCGTTTTCTAAAACATGTTTTACTAAGTCATGATACTGCTTCATATTCTTTCTTTTTAAGTAGCAACTAAAATAAAAAAAGCTTCAATCTTTTTAGATTGAAGCTAAAATTTATATTATAAAGTTATCAACTTTTTTTTGACAATCATTATTGTTTTTTATCCTATAATCATACCAGCAATAGTAGCTGACATTAAAGATGCAATTGTACCTCCAATTAACGCTTTCATACCAAACTCTGACAATACTTTTCTTTGCCCTGGTGCTAAAGAACCAATACCTCCAATTTGAATTCCTATAGAAGCAAAATTGGCAAAACCACACAACATATAAGTTGCCATAATTACAGATTTATTAAACGTTAAATGAGTAGCATTTGCTACGTTTTTTAGTTCTGCTAATTGAATATAGCCAACAAATTCACTTGCCGCTAATTTTATCCCTAATAATTGCCCCATCATTGTCATATCTTCAGTTGGCACACCTATTAACCACATTAGAGGAGCAAAAATAGAACCTAAAAGAAATTCTAATGATAAAGATTTATATGAAGAATTGGTTGAAATCATTTCGTTTAAGGTAGTTATATCTCCTACCCAACCTAAAATTCCGTTTAACATTGCAATCACTGCAACAAAAACTAACAACATTGCTCCTACATTTACAGCTAAACGTAAGCCTTCTGTTGTACCATTTGCAATAGCATCTAAAATATTAGAACCTATTTTCTCTTGAGAAACTGTAACATCTGTATTTACTTTTTCTGTTTGTGGATATAATATTTTTGAAATTACTATGGCTCCAGGTGCAGCCATAACAGATGCTGCTAATAAATGTTTTGCAAAAACCAACTCTAAAGCTTTGTCTCCTCCACCTAAAAAACCTATGTATGCCGCTAATACTGCTCCTGCTACAGTAGCCATACCACCAATCATAACAAGTAACATTTCTGACTTATTCATTTTTTCTAAATAAGCTTTTATTAATAGCGGAGCTTCAGTTTGTCCTAAAAAGATATTACCAGCTACAGAAAGACTTTCCATACCAGAAATGCCTAAAAATTTTGACAACACTATTGCTAAAATTTTTACAATCTTTTGAATTATCCCCAAATAGAATAAAAGTGATGTTAATGCAGAAAAGAAAATAATTGTGGGTAAAACCTGAAAAGCAAATATGTATCCAAATTTGTTCATATCACCAACCATACCTGCAAACAAAAACTCACTACCCGCTTTAGTGTATTCTAATATTTCTATAAAAATACCTCCAATAAATTCAAAAATTGCTTGGATAAATTCTACTTTTAAAACTCCAATAGCTATTAATAATTGAAGAGATAAACCAATACCAACTTTTTTCCAATCGATTGCTTTTTTGTTTGCACTAAATAAAAAAGCTATAACAATTAAAGAAAACATACCTAAAACCCCTCTCCAGAGACTACCAAAAGAAAACCCTTTACTTGGTAAAATTTCTGAAACAATTGTAGTAGTTTCTGTATTTTGAGAAAAAATTGAAATTGATAATAAACAAAAAACTATGGTAAGTATTTTTTTCATAATCTAGTAGTATAATATTAAGAGCGTTTACTTATTTCGTCTCTAATTTTTGCAGCCAACTCATAGTTTTCATCAGTAACTGCATTGTTTAATTTATTGTGTAGTTCTGTTAAAGACAGATCTGAAAAAGAAGGTTCTTTTTTTATTTCTAAACTTTCTAAATCTATAGAATCTTCTTCTTTTTCTGCAGGGTCTTTAATACCTAATTCTTCTTCTATTTTTAGAAAAACACCCGCTTTTTCTAAAATATTTTCATAGGTATAAATAGGTGCTTGGAAACGAACGGCAATTGCAATAGCATCTGATGTTCTAGTATCTATTACCTCTTCTACTCCATCTCTTTCACAAATTAAGCTAGAAAAGAAAACACCATCTACCAATTTATGGATGATTACTTCTTTAACGGTAATTAAAAAACGGTCTGAAAATGTTTTAAACAAATCGTGTGTAAGTGGCCTTGGTGGTCTAATTTCTGTTTCTAGAGCTATGGCTATAGATTGTGCTTCAAATGCTCCAATAATAATTGGCAATGTTCTTGAACCATCCATCTCACTTAAAACCAAAGCATAAGCTCCACTTTGGGTTTGGCTGTAAGAAATACCTTTTATAGTTAGTTGTATTAAACTCATAAATCTTTTTAGATAAAACTAAAAAGAAAAACAACTTCTAAAATTGCTTTTTTTTTAATTTTTTTAGAGAGCACAATTTAATAAAAATAAAAGCTTAAAAACTTATTATTCTATAAAAATATACTGATTATTATTTATTACCCTAGCGTGAAGGATTGAAGCGTTTGTTTGAGCTCTTTTATTTTTTTAATTGAAATGAAAAAAAATAAAAAGCGAGTGCGTAAAGCCAGACCAAATTATGAAGCTTTGTATTAAGCTTATAAAAAAACCTATCAAACTTTTATTATTTGATAGGTCTTTTAATATCTCTTTTTTAATAATTTGGGCACGCCCAAAAAAATTATGAAGCTTTAAATGCTTTTAACTTTTCTATTAATTTGGGTACAACCTCAAAAGCATCACCTACAATACCATAATCTGCTGCCTTAAAGAAAGGTGCTTCTGCATCTGTATTGATAACCACTTTTACTTTTGATGCATTAATACCTGCTAAATGCTGAATTGCACCAGAAATACCAATAGCTATGTATAAATTAGAAGCAACTGGCTTACCTGTTTGACCTACATGTTCTCCATGAGGACGCCAACCTAAATCAGAAACTGGCTTAGAACAAGCTGTTGCTGCCCCTAAAACATCTGCTAACTCTTCTATCATTCCCCAGTTTTCTGGTCCTTTTAAACCTCTACCTGCAGAAACAACAATATCTGCATCTGCAATGGTAACCTTACCTGTAACTCTTTCTACTTTTTCTGATTTCACTAACGTTTCTACTATTGTAGCATCAAAAGATTCTGTATTTCCTGCAACTGGATTTTCATGAATTCCATAAGAATTTTTAGCCAATCCAATAACTTTATTTTCTGTAGAAATTACTGTATTTGAAAATGCTTTGTTAGAAAACGCTTTTCTTTTTACTGTAAATGGGCTTGTACTTGATGGCGCATCAACTACATTAGAGACATACCCTGCTTCTAAATTTACAGCCAATATTGGTGCTAAATACAAACCATCTATACTAGAATCTATGATAACTACTGTAATATTTTCTGCTTTTGCTACTTCTGTAACAATTGCAGCATATTGCTTTGCATTAAATGTTTTTAAAGAATCGTTAGAAACTGAAATCACTTTTTCTGCACCATAAGTATATAGTTCTGATGAATCACTAACGTTTATAGATAATGCAACAACATTAGTACCTAATTGTTCTGCAACTTTTTTTCCATATGAAACTACTTCAAAAGCAGATTTCTTAAATTTCCCTTCCGATGAATCGGCAAAAACTAAAACAGACATATTTTATAATTTTGTTTAATCGTTTATTTGTTTAATCGTATAATTGTTGGATGGTAACTTTAATGGTTACACAATTAAACGCTTAAACACTCACTCTTTTTTATATCACTTTTGCTTCATTATGTAATAAGCTAATAAGCTCATCTATATTGTCTGCATCTATTAATTTAACTGCTCCCTTTGGTGCTGGTTTTTCAAATGATTGAATACTTGTAAACGCATCTCCTTCTAAAGGTTCTACAACTTGTAAAGGTTTTTTACGTGCCATCATAATTCCACGCATATTTGGTATACGTAAATCTTTTTCTTCTACAACTCCTTTTTGACCTCCTATAACTAAAGGTAAATTTGTAGTTAAAGTTTCACTACCTCCATCAATTTCTCTAGAAGCTGTAACATTTGTTCCATCAACCTCTATACCTACACATCCATTTATAAAATTAAAATCGGTTAAAGTTGCTAACATTCCTGGAACCATTTGACCATTATAGTCTGCAGATTCTTTTCCTGCTAAAACTAAATCATATTCGCCATTTTTAACAACTGCTGCTAATTCTCTTGCTACTTGAAGTCCATCAGTAGGACTTACATTTACACGAATAGCATTATCTGCACCTATTGCTAATGCTTTTCTTAATGTTGGCTCTGTTTCTGCACCACCAACATTTACAACTGTTACAGATGCTCCTTGTTTTTCTTTAAACCACATTGCTCTGGTTAAGCAAAATTCATCAAAAGGATTTATTACAAACTGAACTCCATTTGTATCAAACTTTGTATCATCTTCTGTAAAATTAATCTTTGATGTGGTATCAGGAACGTGACTAATACAAACCAATATTTTCATAAAATTCTATTTTTTATTCTGTTGTTCTTGGCGAAATTACATTTTTTTTTTCAAAAATACTATGCGTGCATAGTATTTTTTTGACGACTTTTAAATAATTTATAAAACAAGGTGGTATTTATTTTAAAAAAAATAAAAAAAGACTGTTCTTTACAGTGAAAATAAAATTATTATTAATTTTAAACTTAAAAAAAATAATCAGATAAGTAAAAATGAATTATTTAAGCAAAGTGAGTAGATTTTATTGAAAACTTATTCTTACTAAGTTGTAGAAATTTTTAAATCCTTTTCAGTATTTACAAAGTTTTCTAAAAAGTAAAAAAATATAAAAGGCAATATCATAGAGATATAAGTAATATCAAATAAATTTCCAAAAATATTATTGTAAAAGCCTTCTTCTATAACATTTAAAACAAAAGTAACTAACATTAAACCACCAAAAACATAGGTTGAAAACATAAAAATATCACTAGACTTCTTAACTTTAAAAGACAGAAAAAACGGAATTAATATTGATATAACAATTAGATTCATTGGAGCATACCTTGTTTGATGATTGAAAGGATTATGTTCAATCATGAAATCTAAACTAGGTAAGGATAGTAAAATTGGTAAAGAAATAAGAATTACAAAAAATAAGAAATAAAGTAGAAAAAAAGCTTTTCTTTCTAAGGATATTTTAACAAACGGAGCAAATAAAAAGATAGCTAATGGTATTACTACAATACCTCTTGTTAAACAAAATAAGGCAACTAAAATTGCTAGAAATCCTTTTTTCTTAAAAAGTCCATTTGTAAATTTTCTCTGCCAAAAAGAAATAAAAATAAGTAACAAAATACAATTACTCATCAAATCGCTTTTTGCAATTATCTCCCAATAAAAAGCTGGAGAAATTAATATCAATAAAAAAACAAATACTTTTTGATCGTTTTTAATATTTGATTGAATGATAAATAATGACAAAAAAAGAAATGTAAATGGTTGTAAAAAACCTACATCACCCAATAAATAAAATGGCAAACCAATATAAAATAAGCCCGGTAAATTAGACGTTGTATTATCTAAATGATCTAAAACTGCGTAAGGATATTTAATTTCTAAAATACTTTTTATTAAAACCTCTAAAGCAGACCACCTGTCTGTGTTTAAAGACAATCCATCTACTTTTATATTAACAAACATAAAGATAATAAATATCAAAAAAGAAAATACAAATAATAAAAATTTAAAATTTCTAATCCTATTTAAAAAATCTTTAAGTTTAAAATAAGTAAAAAAAACGCCAACAAATAAAAAGGAATAACTTAACAATGCAATATTACTTAAACTTTCTGTTAGTCTTATAGAGTACTTAAAAACAAATAGAGAATTTATTAGAAAAAGTAAGATTAAAAACACCTTATCTTTTAGATTAAAAAATAGAGATTTATGCAAAATATAAACTTGTTTTTTTTTGCTATAAAAGTACATTTATTTTACACATAATTGCTTACTTTTGTAAATAGAAAAAAACTAATTACAATTTTATACTAAATGAAAACAATTCAATTCAGAGAGGCAATTTGTGAAGCTATGAGTGAAGAAATGCGCAGAGATGAAAGCATTTATTTAATGGGTGAAGAAGTTGCAGAATATAATGGTGCATACAAAGCATCTAAAGGTATGTTAGATGAGTTTGGTGCTAAACGTGTTATTGATACACCTATTGCTGAACTTGGTTTTGCAGGAGTTGCAGTTGGTTCTGCAATGAATGGTAATAGACCAATTGTAGAGTATATGACATTTAACTTCTCTTTAGTTGGAATTGATCAGATTATTAATAATGCTGCAAAAATCAGACAAATGTCTGGTGGACAATTTAACTGTCCTATTGTTTTTAGAGGACCAACAGCATCTGCAGGACAATTAGGAGCTACTCACTCACAAGCATTTGAAAACTGGTTTGCTAACACTCCAGGTTTAAAAGTAATTGTACCTTCTAATCCTTATGATGCAAAAGGTTTATTAAAAGCTGCCATTAGAGATGATGATCCAGTAATTTTTATGGAATCTGAACAAATGTATGGTGATAAAATGGAAGTTCCAGAAGGAGAATATATTATCCCTATTGGAGTTGCAGATATAAAAAGAGTTGGTACAGATGTAACAGTAGTTTCTTTTGGAAAAATTATTAAAGAAGCTTACAAAGCTGCAGAAGAATTAGAAAAAGAAGGAATTTCTATAGAAATTATAGATTTAAGAACAGTTCGTCCTATGGATCATGCTGCAATTATAGAATCAGTTAAAAAAACAAACAGATTAGTTATTTTAGAAGAAGCATGGCCATTTGCAAGTGTATCTTCTGAAATCACTTATAGAGTTCAAAATGAGGCATTTGACCATTTAGATGCTCCTATTAAGAGAATTACTACTGCAGACACCCCTGCACCATATTCTCCTGTCTTATTAGAGACTTGGATTCCAAATCACACAGATGTAGTAAAAGCCGTAAAAGAAGTCTTATACGTTTAATTCAACAAAAACACCAATACACAAGCCTTTTTCTTAAGAAAAAGGCTTTTTTTATGCAAATAATTTAAATAAATTAACCGAAAACCATTGCGTAATTTATCGCTTAAAAGGACCTAAAAAATCTATTTATTCATTATTTTTACTATCTATATTAATGTAATTTAGAAGACAAATGAGTAAAGAACAAAAAAAACAAGTAACTTTTGATGTACTTATTGAAATTCCTAAAGGAAGTAGAAATAAGTATGAGTATGATTTCGCACTTCATAAAATTAGATTTGATAGAATGCTATTTTCTTCAATGATGTATCCAGGTGATTATGGTTTTATACCAGAAACATTAGCATTAGATCAAGATCCTTTAGATGTACTTGTATTAGGTCATCAACCTACCTACCCAATGGTTGTAATGGAAGTAAGACCAATTGGTGTGTTTTATATGACGGATGAAAAAGGGCCAGATGAAAAAGTTATTTGTGTTCCTGTTTCTGATCCTATTTGGAGTAATAAAATGGATATTTCAGATCTAAACCCACACAGATTAAAAGAAATTGAACACTTCTTTCAAGTTTATAAAGACTTAGAAAAGAAAAAAGTTGATACTGGTGGCTGGGGAAATGCTGCTGCTGCAATTAAAATATACAATGAATGTGTTAAACGTTATGATGACAGCGAACACAAGAAAAAAAGAACTTTTACAATTTAAAAGATTAATAAAATAACGGTGCTGAAAATCAAGTATCCGGAATTATTTGCGCATTTTTTTATCACATTTATTTTATTACTTTTAGAAACTTTAAATAAATAATTTAAATTAACTAAATAATATGGAATTAATCGTAAAATTTTTACCCCTTTTTGGGGTGTTAGCTCTCGTCTTTGTTTTTCTTAAAAGCGGATGGGTTTCAAAACAAGAAGTTGGTGATGAAAAAATGTCGCGAATTGCAAAAAATATTGCAGAAGGGGCAATGTCATTTTTAAAAGCTGAATACAAGGTATTAGCAATTTTTGTAGTAGCAGTAGCTATACTACTTTATTTTAAAGGTTCTTCTGAACAAGGATCTAGCGGCATAGTAGCTATTTCTTTTATTATTGGAGCAATTTGTTCTGCATTAGCAGGTTTTATAGGAATGAAGGTTGCTACTAAAGCTAATGTTAGAACTACACAAGCAGCTAGAACTTCTTTAGGAAGAGCTTTAGAAGTTGCTTTTGCAGGAGGCGCAGTAATGGGACTTGGAGTTGTTGGATTAGGTATTTTAGGCCTAAATACTTTATTTATTATTTATCAAAACATTTGGCCTGGTGCTGAAAATTTAACTACTGTACTTAATGTACTCTCTGGTTTTTCTTTAGGTGCTTCTTCAATTGCATTATTTGCTAGAGTTGGTGGTGGTATTTATACAAAAGCTGCAGATGTAGGTGCAGATTTAGTTGGTAAAGTTGAAGCTGGGATACCAGAAGATCACCCTTTAAACCCTGCAACTATTGCAGATAATGTTGGTGACAATGTTGGTGATGTTGCTGGTATGGGTGCAGATTTATTTGAATCTTATGTAGGCTCAATTATTGGTACTATGGTTTTAGGTGCATTTATAATAACACCTGATTTAAACGGACTTGGAGCTGTATATTTACCTTTAGTACTTGGAGCTGTAGGAATACTGATGTCTATTTTAGGATCATTTTTTGTGAGAGTAAAAGACGGTGGAAATCCACAAACAGCTTTAAACATTGGTGAGTTTGGTTCTGCTGGTTTAATGGTAGTAGCTTCTTATTTTATTATTAATGCTTTAATTCCTGAAACTGTAGATGGTTTACCACATGGATCTTGGGGAGTTTTTATGGCAACAATTGCTGGTTTAATAGCAGGTTTAGCTGTTGGAAAAATAACAGAATATTACACAGCTACAGGTAAAAAACCTGTACTTTCTATTGTAGAACAATCTAAAACAGGAGCCGCTACAAATATTATTGCAGGTTTAGGTGTTGGTATGATGTCTACAGCAATTCCTATTATTTTAATTGCAGCAGCAATTATAGTTTCTCATCATTTTGCTGGTTTATATGGTATAGCAATTGCTGCAGTAGGTATGTTAGCAAATACTGGAATTCAATTAGCGGTTGATGCTTATGGCCCAATTTGTGATAATGCTGGTGGTATTGCTGAAATGGCTGAATTACCAAGTGAAGTTAGAGAACGTACAGATAAATTAGATGCTGTTGGTAACACAACTGCAGCTGTAGGTAAAGGATTTGCAATTGCTTCTGCTGCATTAACTGCATTAGCTTTATTTGCTGCATTTATGAAAACTGCTGGTGTTACTGCTATTGATGTATCTCAACCAAAAATTATGGCTGGTTTATTAATTGGTGGTATGTTACCATTTGTGTTTTCTGCATTATCTATGAATGCCGTTGGTAGAGCTGCTATGGCAATGATTGAAGAAGTTCGTCGTCAATTTAGAGATATACCAAAATTAAAAGCTGCTTTAGAAGTTATGAGAGCGGTAGATTCTGATATGTCTAAAGCTAATAAAGAACAAAGAGCAATTTTTGATGCTGCTGATGGAGTAGCTGAATATGATAAATGTGTAGATATCTCTACTAAAGCTTCAATTAAAGAAATGGTATTTCCAGGTTTATTAGCAATTGCTGTACCAGTTGCAGTAGGATTTATTGGTGGAGCAGAAATGTTAGGTGGGGTTTTAGCTGGTGTTACTACTTGTGGGGTTTTAATGGCTATTTTTCAATCTAATGCTGGTGGAGCCTGGGATAACGCTAAAAAAACTATTGAAGAACAAGGTAGAAAAGGAACTGAAGAACATAAAGCTGCTGTTGTTGGTGATACTGTTGGAGATCCTTTTAAAGACACTTCTGGACCTTCTTTAAATATCCTTTTAAAGTTAATGTCTGTTGTTGCATTGGTAATTGCACCAAGTATCGCTATGAATAGTACTTCTATCTCTAATCATAATAAAATTAAAAAAGAAGTAAAAGTAGAAATTAAACAAACTTCTGGCGATTTAGCAATGGCTACAATTACAACCACTAAAAATATTGATGGTATTATTTCTGAAGAAGTTCAGAAAATTGAAGGAACAGTTGCTGAAATTGAAAAACAAGCAAAAAAAGCCGGAAATATTACTTCTGTTAATGTTGTAAAAAACAAGAAAGAAATAAAAGAAAAAGTTGAAGTTATTGTAGAAAGTAATCAATAAATATTTCAATTTTACAAAAAGAAAAAGCGTCCATTTTGGATGCTTTTCTTTTTTACAACAATTTTAAATGAAACCTAAAACCATCATTTGTAGTTTTTTGAGCTAATTTATTAATTGCATTCTCTGTAAGTTGTAACACTCTTGGATAACCTCCAGTTACTTGGCAATCTCTCATTAAAACAATAAGCTCTCCTGATGGTGTTAATTGCACAGTTCCTGGCAAAACAGCCGAAGTTAAAATGGAAGGAAATTCATTTTTGATAATTTCATTTAATCGATAACCCATTCTATTATTATCATTAGAAATTGTAAAAACTATATTTAATAATTGTTTTTGTTGTTTTGCATTTAATAAATAAAACTCGGGTCCTTTAAAACATGTAATTTCTTTAGATTTAAAGAGAGATTTCAGAATTTTTAAGGAGGTATTTGTAGATTCTAACTCTTCTTTAATGGCTTTTATTGGTAGTAAGTCATTCTTTTTTAATCGAACACTTTTAGTCACATTTTTATAAAAACTTCTACTTTTCAAAACTTGTTTTGACAAAAAACCTCCTTTAACCGCTATATAACATCTAACTCCAAAATTTACTTTTCCAAAAGATAAAACATCATTTTTTAAAACCCTGATTCTCGAATTATTTGAAATTGATTTACCATTTATTTCTGATGAAAAATCTCCTCCAGAAATACAAATAAACGCATCTATTAAAAACTGTAATTCTGTTCCGCCAAAAGTTATTTCTATAACAGCATCCTCTAAAGAATTGTTTAAAATACTATTGGCAATGTTTGCTGAATAAGTATCCATTACTCCAGAAACAGGAACTCCAATTGAAGCGTAACCTACCCTACCTTTATCTTGTATAGAACTATAAAAACCTGCTTTTAAAACCTTAATCATTTAATAAAATTTTAGAAAGTTGATATGAATTCTGAATAACTTCTTTTTCTATTTTATAAAACTCTTCTATAGAAATTGGTTTAAATTGAATTTTATCACCAGAATTAGCAAAACAAGGTGCTTCTTTAGTAATATTAAAAAAATTAACTGGAGTTTTACCAATTATATTCCAACCACCAGGAGAATTTAAAGGATAAACACCTGTTTGTTTGCCTCCTATTGCAATAGAACCTTTTTTTATTTGTAATCTAGGAGTTGCTTTTCTATCTATAAACAATTGTCTATTTAATCCACCTAAATAAAGAAATCCAGGTAAAAAACCAGTAAAGAAAACTGTATAAATTTTATTTGAATGGAGTTTTATAATTTGTTCTTTGTTTAATCTAGTTGATTTTGATATTTCTTCTAAATCTATGCCAAACTCAACATCATAACAAACAGGAATTTCCCATAAATAATTTAAGAATTGTATAACTTTATCTTTTGATTTGTATATAGATTTTAAGTGGTCTATTTGTATCAAAAAATTAGTAATTTTTTCTTTAAATTTTATAGTTAATGAATTATAACCTACAATTAAGTCTGCAAAAATTAGGTTAGATTTTTCAACTTTAGATTTAAAGTTGAGAATATCTTTTAAAAGATCAATATTAATAGAAGCTTTCCATTCTATTAATATTGCTTTTTCTCCAAAAGATTTATATGTAATTTTTCTATCCAATAGAAATTTCTTTTTTTAAAAACTCTTCTTTTAAAAATTTTAATACTTTTAAAGCATTTAAATTATCTCCATGAATACAATAAGTATCTGCTTTAAATTCTTTTTCGACATTAAATATTGTTGTTACTTTTTGCTCAGAAATTATTTTATAAACGTGCTCAAAAACACTAATTGGATTGGTAATTAAAGCCTTTTTTTCTTTTCTTGACACTAAAGTTAAATCGTTATTATAATTTCTATCAGCAAAAGCTTCATATTTTATTTTGATGTTATTTTTCAAAGCAACTTTCTCTACCACAGAATTATAAGGCACATATAAATAAGTATCATTTAAATAAGGTTTTATAACATCAATAAATAAAATAGCCAACTTTTCATCAACAATAATTGCATTATATAAAGCTCCATGTGGTTTTATATGATGTAATTTTTCATCAACTAAAAACAATCTTTCTAAAAATAAATCTAATTGATTTTGAATACTCTTTTTTAAGTCTTCATTAGAAATTTGCATTAACAATCTACCAAAATTTTCTTTATCAGGGAAAGAAGGATGTGCACCAATTTTTACCTTATTTTTTATAGCTAATTGTATGGTTTTATCAATGGAATTCACATCACCAAAATGCCCTCCACAAGCAATGTTACAAGATGAAATATAAGGCATTAGTAAATGCTCATTTTCTACACCTTCTCCAACATCACAATTAATATCAACAACCATTTTAGAATACATTAAACACTTTTAAAATACCTTTTACACCAAGAAAAACAGCAATTAATAAAATTATGAATCCAAAAATATTCTGAGTTTTAGTATTTACAAAACCACCTAAAACATTCTTTTTATTCATAATCCATAATAAAATTCCGGCTATAATTGGTAATAACATTCCGTTTGCAACTTGCGCAAACTTTATAATTTCAATCGGTTTTATACCAATTGATGAAAATAAAACACCTAAAAGCAATACTATCATCCAAACGAATCGAAAGGATTTAGATTGTAAACCTCCTTTTAAGCCCAAACAACCTTTTGCTACATAAGCTGCTGCTAAAGGCGCTGTAATTGCAGAAGTAATACCTGCTGCAAACAAACCTAAAGCCAGAAAATATTTTGCGAATTCGCCATACAAAGGTGCCAAACCTTCTGCCAAATCTGCTGCATTTAAAATGTCTTTAGAAGGAATTGAAGCTGCTGATATAATAATTGCCATAGAAACCATTCCTCCTAAAATAATAGATACAATTGTATCTTTTTTGGCAAATTTTAAATCTTCTTTTTTATGCCATCTTTCTTTAACTAAAGACGCGTGCAAAAACAAATTATAAGGCACTACAGTTGTACCAATTAATCCAATAATCGTTAACAAACTTTTCTCTGGAAACTTAGGAATAAACATTCCTTTAAAAATTTCTAATAGATTAGGTTTGGTTACAATTGCTGTAATTACAAAAGAAAAACTCATCAGCAAAACCAAAGCTACTAATGCTTTTTCAAGAAATTTATAGTTACCAATAAATAAAAGTACAAAGGCAATTACACCAATTATTAAACTCATAAAATTAATGGTTAAGTCACCAAAATTGAGTTTGAATTCGCCAAAAACGGTTTCTAGACCTAAAATTCCTCCACTAATATTTCCAGCTTCGTAAGAAGCATTACCAATTACAATTGCAGCTAAAATTAAAATGGTTATAAATTGTTTTAAAAACGGAATTTTAATTTCTTCTCTAATAATTTCAGATAATCCTTTTTGAGAAATAATACCCAATCTTGCAGCCATTTCTTGCAATACAATAGTAGCAATAATAGACAATAACATTGCCCATAACAGATTAAAACCAAAATTTACACCAGCCAAAGTACAAAGTGTAACAGTACCTGGACCAATAAAAGCTGCAGCTACTAAAGTACCTGGACCAATATTTTTTAAGTATTTTTTTATCATATGAAAAATATCTAAAAGTAAAACCTACAAGGTTTTTGAAACCTTGTAGGATAAAGATACTTTTAAAAAAAGAAAAACAGCTCAAAATTGAGGTGTTTCTATTTAAACTAACATCACTAATATACTAATGAGCATATCTTTGAGGCCCTCCTCTTCTAATTTCTTCGTTTGCAAATTTTTCATACTTTTTAAAATTATGTCTAAATGCATTCGATAATTTAAATGCTTCTTTGTAATAAGCTTCATCATTATTCCATGTTGCTCTAGGACTTAACAATTCTGTTGATACTCCAGGACAAACTCTTGGTTGAGCAACTCCGAATACAGAATGAATATGATAATCTTCATAGGTATAATCTCCTAAATGACCATCTAAAACTGCAGTAATCATTGCACGTGTATATTTTAGCGGCATTCTTCTACCAACACCATATTTACCACCAGACCAACCTGTATTAATTAACCAAACATTTACATTTGCTTTTTTCATTTTAGCACTTAACATTTCTGCATATTTTGTTGGATGTAAAGGCATAAAAGGAGCACCAAAACATGCTGAAAAACTTGGTGTTGGTTCTGTTACACCTGCCTCTGTACCTGCAACTTTTGCTGTATAACCAGAAATAAAATGATATGCTGCCTGACTAGGAGTTAATTTAGAGATTGGAGGTAAAACCCCAAATGCATCTGCAGTTAAAAAAAAAATATTTTTGGGGTTTTTACCAATAGATGGTTCTTGAATATTTTTAATATGGTTTATAGGATAACTTACTCTTGTATTTTGTGTAATAGAAGTATCTGTAAAATCTACTACACCATTTTTATCTATTATTACATTTTCTAAAATTGCACCTTTTTTAATGGCAGCATAAATTTCTGGTTCTTGTTCTTTAGATAAATTAATTACTTTAGCATAGCAACCACCTTCAAAATTAAAAACTGTATTTTCTGAGGTCCATCCATGTTCGTCATCTCCAATTAAACTTCTTTCTGGATCTGTAGAAAGTGTTGTTTTTCCTGTCCCTGAAAGTCCAAAGAAAATAGCTGTATCACCTTTTTTGCCCACGTTTGCAGAACAATGCATTGGTAACGTATTTTTATAAATTGGTAAAATAAAATTTAATGCAGAGAAAATTCCTTTTTTTATTTCTCCTGTATAACCTGTACCTCCAATTAAAGCAATCTTTTTTGTGAAATTTAAAATTGCAAAATTATGTTGACGTGTTCCATCAATTTCTGGATTTGCCATAAAACCAGGAGCATTGATAACTGTCCATTCTGGAGAAAAATTTTGTAATTCTTTTTCTGTTGGACGTAAGAACATATTATAAGCAAACATGTTGCTCCAAGCATACTCATTTACAACTCTAATACTTAATTTATAATTTTGATCTGCACATGCATAACTATCTCTTACAAAGATTTCTTTTTCAGATAAATAATTGACAACTTTATCATATAATGAATCAAATTTTTCTGAACTAAATGGAATATTAATATCACTCCACCAAATTTCATCTTTGGTTACATCATCTTTTACAATAAAACGATCTTTTGGAGAACGCCCTGTAAACTCACCAGTATTCACTGTAATTGCACCTAAGGAAGATTCTACCCCTTGTTCTTTTTGAAGAATTTTATTATGCAATTCATCTGAAGTTAACTGATAACGAATTGTTGCATTTTTGATTCCTAGACTATTTAACGAAATCGATTTCGTACCTGTATCTACCATAACAATATTTTTTAAGTTTTATAAATATTAGTTGCCTACAAAATTACACAATAATTCTATATTGCTTAACTATTTATTTAAAATTTATTGTATTATTTATTTTTTATATACTTTTTTAAGAATATGATAATCATAGAAATCCATCCAATGCTCAACACAAGTCCTCCAATAGGAGTAATAAACCAAATTGATTTTGCAGAAATTGTTGTTAAATGAATTGTATAAATAGACCCAGAAAAGAAAAGAATTCCTAAAAAGAAAATATAAGAAATAGTGTTTTTTTGTGAAAAAGAAAATTCGGTATAAATATTCACAAAAAGCAATACAATAACATGATACATTTGATACCGAACAGCGGTTTCAAAACTTGCTAACTCTTGAGGTGTTAAAATACCCTTTAAAGCATGGGCTCCAAAAGCACCTAAAATAATTGCTAACATTCCTAAAAAACAAGTAATAATTAAATTTTTAAACATTTTTAACGGTTTTAGTTTAATTTTAAACAAAAATAGTATATTCGTATCTGTACAAAAATAGGTTAATATTCATGAAAAACATTTTAATAATTGGAGCAGGAAAATCAAGTTCTTACTTAATAAAATATTTACTCGAAAAATCTAATGAAGAAAATTTGTATTTAATTATTGGAGACATATCAACTGTAAATGCAGATAAACTAATCAATAATCATAAAAATGCTGAATCTATTATTTTAGATGTATTCAACAAAAAACAACGTCAAAATTACATCCAAAAATCACATATTGTAATTTCTATGTTACCAGCAAGATTACACTTAGAGATTGCAAAAGATTGCCTTACTTTTCATAAAAATTTGGTAACTGCTTCTTACATATCTAAAGAAATGAAAGAGTTAGATATGGCTGTAAAATCTAATGGTTTAATTTTTATGAATGAAATTGGTGTTGATCCTGGAATAGATCATATGAGCGCTATGCAAGTAATTGATAAAATTAGAAATAATGGAGCAAAAATGTTATTATTTGAATCTTTTACTGGTGGATTAGTTGCGCCTGAAAGTGATAATAATTTATGGAATTATAAATTTACTTGGAACCCAAGAAACGTGGTTTTAGCTGGTCAAGGAGGTGCTGCAATGTTTATACAAGAAGGTACTTATAAATACATTCCTTATCACAAATTATTTAGAAGAACAGAATTTTTAAATATTAACGGAAGTGGAAAATTTGAAGCTTATGCAAATAGAGATTCTCTAAAATATAGAAATGTTTATGGTTTAGACAAAATACCCACTATGTATAGAGGAACCATAAGAAAAGTAGGTTTTTCTAGAGCTTGGAACATTTTTGTACAGTTAGGCATGACAGATGACACTTATATTATAGAAGATTCTGAAAACATGAGCTACAGAGATTTTGTAAACTTATTTTTAGCCTACTCTCCTTCTGATTCTGTTGAATTAAAATTACGTTCTTACTTAAAAATTGATCAAGATGATGTTATGTGGGAAAAGTTAGTTGAACTCGACCTTTTTAATCCGAAGAAAAAAATAGGTTTGATAAATGCAACACCTGCACAAATGCTACAAAAAATATTAGAAGACTCTTGGACTTTACAAGAAGATGATAAAGATATGATTGTGATGCAACATTTATTTGGGTATGAAAAAAATGGAGAAAAAAAACAGATTGAAAGTAGTTTGGTTGTTATTGGTGAAAACCAAACTTATACAGCTATGGCAAAAACTGTAGGTTTACCTGTTGGTATAGCTGCTTTAAAAATTTTAAAAGGCCAAATAAACACTCCTGGAGTTTTAAGACCTATTTCTAAAGAAATCTATAATCCTATCTTAAAAGAATTAGAAGAATATGGAATAAAATTTATAGAAAAAACCGTTCCATATTTAGGTTACAATCCTAACATTGTAATTGGTTGAAAAAATTCGATTCAAATTTGATTAAAAGTGAAATTCATTATTTTTAAAAACAATATTATTAATTAAATGAAAACTTAAAACTTATCAATTCTTTCCATGCTAGAAGGTTAAAAAATTTAATTTTTAAACCAATTATTAACCAATTCTAACTCAATAGTTTTTTTTGTTTTATGTATAAACTCATTTTTTGTGGGAGCATATTCATAATCTTTACTCCATTCTTTAATATTTGTTACAGTTTCTTTTATACTTTCACACACAAAAAGTACTTCTTCATTGGTTATTGTTGGATGTATAGACATTCTAATCCATCCAGGACGCTCAATCATACATCCATCTAAAATTTTCTTTTCAATACTTTTTGATTTTTCTTGATTAACATTTAATAAGAAATGACCATAAGTACCTGCACAAGAACAGCCTCCACGAGTTTGAATTCCAAAACGATCGTTTAACAATTTTACAATCAGGTTAAAATGAACATTTTCAATATAAAATGAAAATATTCCTAATCGATCATGATGATTTTCTGCTAAAATTTTAAGTTTAGGAATTTTAGAAAGTTTATCAAAAACAATTTCATTGATTTCATGTTCTCTTTCTAAAATTTTTTCTACACCCATTTTTTCTTTAAGCTGAATTGCTAAAGCTATTTTAATGGTTTGTAAAAACCCTGGTGTTCCTCCATCTTCTCTACCTTCGATATCATCAATATAATCATGATCTCCCCAAGGATTTGTATAACTTACAGTTCCTCCTCCTGGGTTATCTGGAACAATATTATTGTATAATTTTTTATTAAAAATCAACACTCCTGAAGTACCTGGTCCTCCTAAAAATTTATGTGGAGAGAAGAAAACAGCATCTAAATAAGAGTGTTTATCCTCTGGATGCATATCAATATCTACATAAGGTGCAGAACATGCAAAATCTACAAAACATAATCCATTATGATCATGAATGATACTAGCTACTTTATGATACTCCGTTCTAATACCTGTTACATTTGAACAAGATGTTATTGAAGCTATTTTGATAGGACGATCTTTATACTTTTCTAATAATTTCACAAAACCATCTAAACAAATTAATCCAGAATCTGTACTTGGAATTATTTCTACATCTGCAATTGTTTCTAACCAAGAAGTTTGATTAGAATGATGTTCCATATGTGTAATAAATACAATTGGTTTCAATTCATCAGGAATCGTTGTATATTCTCTAAGATTCTCAGAAACCTTTAAACCTAAAATACGCTGAAACTTATTAATAACACCTGTCATACCTGTACCATCTGTAATCAAAACATCATCATCGCTCGCATTTACATGATTTTTGATAATATCTCTAGCTTTATGGTAAGCCATCGTCATCGCAGAACCTGTAATAGCAGTTTCTGTATGTGTGTTTGCTACAAATGGCCCAAATTGATTTAACAGTTTATTTTCAATAGGCGCATATAAACGTCCACTGGCAGTCCAATCTGTATAAATTACTTTTTTAACTCCAAATGGAGATTGAAATTCTTGATTAACACCAACAATGTTTTCTCTAAATTGTTGAAAATAAATTTCTAACTCAGAAGGCGTACTTTTAGAAAGGGCATCGTTCTGAACAGATTTTTCTTTTGAAAAAAAATTAGATAAAAAACTCATTTGAAATGAAATTAAGTTTATTTTAAAAAAATGTAAACTACAAAGAATAAAAAATTATATTTTCAATTCATCAAATAATACTTTCAGATCTTTTGAAGAAGGTCTTGGTGCATTAGCTGATACAATATTCCCTTTAGGATCTATTAAAATGAAACGAGGGATCCCATTAACTCTATAAGCTTTAATAAATTCAGATTTACCTGCGTTATTGGAAATTAGTTGAATACCACTTAACCCTTCTTCTTTTACCATTTCTTTCCATTTATCATGGTTTTTTGCAATATCAATAGACATACTTACAAATGCAATATTTTTACCATGATATTCTTTCTCTACTTCTTTTAAAAATGGTATTTCTACTTTACAAGGTTTACACCAGGTTGCCCAAACATCGATATATACATATTTACCTTTTAAATCACTTAATGAAGTGGTACCTCCTTTAAAGTTTTCATAATCAATAAATTTTGGAGACTCTTTCCCTTTTGCTAAAACAGCTTTAAAATAGATACTTTCTTTATATTGATTTGATAAAGACCTACTCATTCTGGCAATTTTTTGCGATTGTTGCACTCTAAATATAGAGTCTAAATTTTGAGTTCCTGCTAACAAGTTTTCAAACTTAACAAGAAGAATACTTTTTCTTTTATTAAATTCTATTGAATCAAAATCAAACAGTGCTGCATCACTTATTTCCTGTTCTTGTAATAATGTAAAATTTGCTAAAAAACTACTTGCCTCTGAGCCTTTACCGGTAAAAGTAACTGTTTCATCAAATTCTTTTGCATCAATAGTCATATTGATATCGAAACCATTTTTCAAATAAACACTAGTTATTTCCGTACCATCATCTAAAGTATAGATTCCTGTTTTAACCTTTAAAGTATCTGAAAAAGTACCATCAGCATTGACTTTTATTTTTTTTGAATACCCTCTTCGAAGACTAAAAGAGTCTGAGTTTTTGTTCGTTATTTTCCCTGAAAAACGAACATAATCTTTAGGAGCTTCCTCTTTACAAGAAATTATCGCTACCACAAAACTTAACACTAAAATTATTTTTTTCATTCTTATTATTTTTTGAAATTAGAAATTCCATCTATCAACCATGTACGATATTCTTCTACATCTGGAGTATAACCAACAGGATCAATTAAACTTCCTTCTTTATGATCCATTAAAACATAAAATGGCTGTGCATTAGCTTTATACCTAATCGTTTGTAATTCACTCCATTTTTGTCCAATATATTTTAACTTTTTACCAGGTCTTAATTTAGATTCAATTTCAACTCCATCTGGCAAAGGGCGTTTATCATCTACATATAAAGAAATCAATACAACATCACCTTTTAAAATAGGTAATATATTTTCTTTTACCCATACATTTTGCTCCATTTTTCTACAGTTTACACATGCATGCCCTGTAAAATCTAACATTACTGGTTTGTTTACTTTTTTAGCATATGCTAAACCTAAGTCATAATCATCAAAAGCAATGATATCATGTGGTGGCATTATATGAGCTCCTTTTGGTAAACCTCCATGATTATACTCTGAAGAACCACCTCCTCCTAATTTTGTAAATCCTACACCATAGGGTGATTCACTATAATGTTGTGCTGGTGGAAATGCACTAATTAAATTTAAAGGTGCTCCCCATAAACCTGGAATCATATAAATAGTAAACGACATTACAACCAATCCTAAACTTAGTCTTCCAACAGAAATATGTGATAATGGCGAGTCGTGTGGTAATTGTATTTTTCCAAATAAATAAAATGCCAATGCACCAAAAATTGCAATCCAAATTGCTAAAAACGTTTCTCTTTCTAATAGGTGTAATTGCAATACTAAATCTGCATTTGATAAAAACTTAAATGCCAATGCCAATTCTAAGAATCCTAAAACAACTTTTACAGTGTTTAACCATCCTCCAGATTTTGGTAATGAATTTAACCATCCTGGAAAAGCTGCAAATAAAGCAAATGGAATTGCTAATGCTAAAGAAAAACCTAGCATACCTACAATAGGCCCTACTTGACTGCCTCCTGCAGCAGCTTCCACAAGTAAAGTACCTACAATTGGTCCTGTACAAGAAAATGAAACAATAGCTAAAGCTAATGCCATAAAAAAGATACCAATAATACCTCCTCTATCTGCTTGAGCATCTACTTTTGTCCCCCAACTACTTGGTAATACAATTTCAAAAGCTCCTAAAAAAGATACAGCAAAAACAACTAATAATACAAAGAAAATAACATTAAACCACACATTTGTTGATAAGGCATTTAAGGCATCCGCACCAAAAATAGCACTAACAAGAATCCCTAGTAACACATATATAACTACTATTGATGCTCCGTAAATAATTGCATTTCTTATTCCAGCAGCCTTACTTTTACTTTGTTTAGTAAAAAAACTTACCGTCATAGGAATCATTGGAAACACGCAAGGTGTTAACAATGCTGCAAAACCAGAGAAAAAAGCGATAATAAAAATAGTTAACAAACTTTTATCCGAAGATTTTGAGTGTTTATTTTTAATTATAGTCGTACTTTTTTCACTTGCTTTAGTTGTATTTTCAGTTACTTTTGAATTTACTCCGTTTAATTTTCCTTTAATTGAAAACTCTAAATCAACAGTTGTTGGTGGTAAACAATTAGCATCATTACAAACCATAAATTCTACTTCACCAACGATGTGAATTGAATTTTCTGTAAGCACTTTTATACGTTGTTTAAATACTGCCTTATCACCAAAATATTTGATTTTCATTCCAAAAATTGGATCATCTATTATATGTCCTTCTTCCTCAGAAGTATTTCCTACTAACTCAAAACCTGATACTTCACCAAAAGAAAAAGTAGTAGCCACTGGACCTCCTTCTGTTACAGTTTGAGAGTATAAATGCCAATTTTCTTCAATAGAAGAAGTCATTATCAAGTTATATTCTGTTTCTGAAATTTTCTCAACAGATGTAGACCATTGTACGGGGTCGTGAATTTGTGAGTATGCTATAGAATAGAAAGATAAAGCAAGTAATAAAATTATTTTTTTCATTTGTTTGTTTTATAAAAAGGACTATTTTACAATAGCCCTTACTCTTTCACCTTCTTTAGTTAATTCAAATAATAATGCGGGATTATTCAACAAAGCCTAGTAAAAGAAAAATTAAATAATTAGTGTGTAATTTATATGGTATGATATGATTTAATAACAAATTGTACTTTGTCAAAATCCTAAAATATTTTAATTACAATAAGTAAAATTTTTAATCGAATACCTTTTTATCATAAGTAATTTTTATATGACATATCTTTTCTGACATCTGGTGATATTATGCAGAGCTAAACAGAAATTAATTATAACTGCATTTTTATTCCTCATAATTTTAGTGTTAACATTACTCATGAAATGTATTTATTCTTATAACGTTTATTTACTCTTTAACCCTTAATTACAAATGTTAACAATGTGTTAAAGGTTTAAATCAAATTTATTTTTATTATTTTGAGTTCTTATAATTAGTTCATAGTTATAACTTAAAATATTTAAAAAATTATCTAGGTTGAGAGTCTAATACAAATAGTAAAATAAAAGTGGTTTTGCTATTGTTTATTCATATATAGTAAGTCTAGTTTTTTAACAGTTACTAAAACAACATCTATTGGAATTGCAAAAGAACTCGTTCTATTTTCTTTAGCAATATTTATTCCAATAACATTTCCATCTATATCTACAACTGGCGTCCCTGTTTCAGAAGCATCTACGGGCATATCATGAGTAAATACCTCACTAAAATTACCTTTTCGTTCACTAGTATCAATATCATAAGCAATATGTCTGTTTCTTATTCTTTTTTCATTCTCTTTTAACAGAGTCACTTGAAATTCCTTTTCCTCTTCATCTCGTAAAACAGTAACCTTTACTTTTTGATTTACTTGGGTTGTTTCTAAAAAAGAAACACGGTCTTCACTACTTTCAATTTTTGTATCATCAAATTTAATAATGATATCTCTCCTTTTTAAACCTGCTAACTTTGCGGCTCCATTATCATAAAGCACAAAAATTTTATTAGAGAATGTAACTGATGCTCCTAAAAAACCATGAGAAGGTGTTTCTTGCAATATCTGTCGTACAGGTGCACTAATAATTCCTGAATATTTTATATCTTCTTTAAAACTTGCTGATCCTATTAGTTTTCCGACACTAGCATCTGCATTTTTAGAAACTTTGATCGCTACTAAATTTTTCGATTTTATTTGAAGAACTGCCAAATCATTAGAGGCATCAATGCCTATTATAGTTGCAGGACTAATTATTCCATTATACTGCTCACAGCTTAAACTTTCTTTACTTAATTCTGAAGCTTTAGCTACAATATACCCTTGGGAATCTATGATAGTTCCATAAGTTTTCACCTCAGCACTGTCTATAATACTTGTTATTTTTACAACAGATTTATGGATGTTTTTTGCCGATTTAGCAATACTTTTTATTACTGATGTTTTACCTCCTTCTAAAGAAAATGGTTTCTTTATTGTAGATGGTGTAATCGTTTTATTATCTTTAGGAAATTGAGATTCTCTTGGAGCTCTTTTATTAAACCTTTCTCCGTTAATTAACTTTGTCCAATTTTCTTTAACAGGATCTATTGGAGCGTAAAAGTTATCTTCCATTGGGCGATCAATATGGCTACAAACACCTATAACTTTTCCGTTTAAATCTACCAAAGGACCTCCTGAGTCTCCAGGCATCATAATACAACTAGTTTTTAAGTAACCCAAGGCTTTGGTTCCCTTATAAAAACCTACTCGAATCAAAGCGGGTCTATCTGATTGATATCCGCTTGAATGTCCAAACATTAAGCATGTTTCATCTTGTCCTAGATCTGAAGATGATCCTAGCTCTAAATACTCCCATGTTCCTTTTTCTACTATTTTCATAAGTGCATAATCCCCTTTCTCATCAACACCTAAATGCATAGCCTTATATGTAGCTCCATTACTCATTGTTATACTACTCTGTTCTGCTCTAACACCTAAAACAACGTGTGCTGCTGTTAAAATATATCCATCAGAAGATACTAATACTCCTGTAGCATTGTTGTTTATAGTAACAGTACTTGCTAATACTTTTTTATATACTTTCTGAATTTGAGTTTCTAACTCATGTATTTTGTCATTCTTATCTTGTGCATTTAAATGTACTTGATTGAAAAAAAGAAAAATGAGAAGAATATATGCTTTTACTAGAAATAAATTTTTTGTTTTATGTTTCATTTTATTATGTAACCTATTGGTTATTAAAATCATTATTAACTCTTTATTGTTATGTAATAAATACTATTTATAAAAAGCTAAACTCTTATATAGTATGTATAAATTGTTTTAAATGCCTAATTCATTAAATAAATCTATCAACTCAGGATCTGATGGGCGAGGTGCATTTTGAGTTACGATTATACCGTTTGGATCTATCAATATAAAACGTGGAATGGATTTAATGATATAATCTGATATGAATTGAGATTCAAAACCATTATCAGCAATCACTTGAATACCTCCAAGGTCTTTGTCAACCACCATTTTTTTCCATTTATCATAGTCTTTAGATTTATCTACAGAAATACTTAAGAAACTAATATTTTTACCGTGATAAGCTTTTTCTATGCGTTTTAAATCTGGTATTTCTTTAATACAAGGTACACACCAGGTAGCCCAAACATCTATAAAAACATATTGTCCTTTCAGATCATCTAAAGACAAAGTACCACCTGAATGTTTTTCATAATTTGTGAATTTAGGAGAAGGTTGACCTTTATTTAGCTTTTTAAATTCTTTATAAATTTTGGTGATTTTAGCATTGTTTTCTTCATTTGTTGATGCATTTATAAAAATATTATAAAACTTCTCAAAATCAACAGTTTGATATAAATCGTATTCTGCTTTTTTAAAAATAAGTTCATTTTTAATAGTTTGGTTTGGTATTTTTGAATATACTGTTACAGCTTGAAGCCCATATTCTAAAGAATCTGCTCTACTTAATGCATATATTTTTTTATTATAATGGCGGTTTACCATTTCTTTGTAAGCACCTGAAAATTTAAAATCAACACCATTATCTAAATCTGCACCTTTTAATTCTGCTAAAAAACCTTTGGATGGTTTATAACCACGTTTATGAGCCCATTGTCTATGATAACCACCTGCATAACGCTCTAATTCATTTAAATATTCGTAATTAAGGTTGCGCTTTTCTAGAGTTTTAAATTCTGAAGAAATGTCTTGAGCAGCATCTAACTTAGCATTTAAGATTTGGTTTATCTCTTTAAATTTACTTTTAAAGTCACCTTCTTCTAATGTATACACATCCATACCCTTTCCTTTTCCTTCTGAAATTATTTTATTCTTATAAAGAATATAATTAGTGATCTCTGCACTTTTATCAGAAATCTTAACAGAACTACTAAAATTTTTAGCGTCTGCCGTAAGATTTATATGTTTTCCGTTGTCTAAATATAGTATTCTATTATTTTCACCAACGTTAAGAAAGTAAACTCCTGGACTGGTTTTAATTGTGTCAGAAAAAACACCATTTTCAACAGGAATTTTCTTTTTAAAAGATTGGTTTAACTTTACTAATACTATTTCTTTAGCATCAAAGTTTTTAATTTCACCCGTTAATATTACATAATCTACAGGGGCTTTTTCTGAACATGATATCAATACCAAAAGCAATCCTAATACAAATATTGTTTTTTTCATTTCTTGTAATAATATAAAACACTTTTTACATTTTATTTCCAAATCTATATACCTATTAATTACTTAATAATTTATTTTAACAAATTTTTTAAAACTAAATTTTCTGTTTTGATATATGGAAATTCTGAAGATATTATCAAAAATATATTCTAATAAATGTAATTTATATTTTTTTAAAAATCTCATTAATTGTATAATGAGTTTTTTAGTTATTTGAAGTCAGTAAAATAATTACTGTTTTTTTTAATATAAGCTATCCTTTTGCTAATAATTCTTCTATTTTAGTCTCAAGCTCTTCTCCTTTAAGATCTCTAGCTACAATTTTCCCATTTTTATCAATTAATATAGTTGCTGGTATCATGTTAATTACAAAGATTTTTGCCGAAGGACATTTCCATTCTAACAGAGAAGATGCTTGATCCCAAACAACATAATCATTTTTCTTTAAAAAATTACGCCATTTCGTCTCATCTCTATCATAAGAAATCCCTAAAACTTCTAGTCCTTTAGGATGAAATTTATTATAAACCTCACCTATATGTGGCATGGCTTTTACACAAGGCCCACACCAAGTTGCCCAAAAGTCTATTAACAATACTTTACCTCTATATTGATATAGACTAATTTCTCCCCCATCTAAAGACGGTATTGAAAAATCTTTAGGAGTCCCTCCTACAAATGACCTTTTAATTTCCTCAACTTCTAACTTAAATACAGTGGCTTCTTTTGAATTCTTAATACGATCTGACAAGTTGTTAAAGGCTTTCTCTACAACAGGTAAAGGATCGAACCTTAGCATATAATTTTTTATATAAAAATATGTACCATAACTATCTGGATAATTACTTAAAATATTTAAGGTTTCATCAATAAAATCTGCATCAAATTTTGCACGAGTTTTCACTAGATCTTCATTACTAAGTTCTCCTGCTTCATTTGCTACAACTACTCTATTACTTGCCCTTCCCCATACAGTTCTTCTTTTCTTATAGTTTGATTTTAGTTTCGCATAAATTGCATCTTCTTTGCCGCGATTTAAATCAAAAAGGTATTTGGTATATTTTTTTGTAATAAATTTATCGGTAATATTTACATTAATAATTGTGTCTTCAATAATAAAATCTTCTTTAAATCGAGTATCAACAATTGACAATCTTGCTTCTTTTATTTCTCCAAATGAATCTCCTTTAAAAGTAAATTTACCATTTGTATTTACAATAGCTGAATCTATTACTCTAACAGTTCTTAAATTAGAAAGCTCTTCTAAGATTATTTTTTTGCCTATGCCTTCTTTAAAAACTCCATTAATAATATAATTTGGTTTTTGATTGCAAGAAAATAATAATAATACTGTTAATAAAATTATAAATATGTTTTTCATAAAATTGATTATCTATCGTATTGTGGTAAATCTGGATTATATTCTATAACATCATTAGAAATAGGCAAAATCCATCTTGGGTCATTTGGAGGTAATGTATAATCTACACCTTCTATTGTATGAGTTATTGTTTTAGCAAAAGTAGGTTCTGTATTAAGCCTTTTTAAGTCTCGAAATCTATAATCAGAATTAAAACTAAACTCTCTTCTTCTTTCTTCTAAAACCTTTATTAAAGCGTCTTCATTTGTAGTGGCTGTTAATGGCACATTATTGGTAATTCTAAAATCTCTTAGATAGTTTACATACTCCATGGCTTTATCTTTACTACCAACTCTAGCTTCGGATTCCGCTAGAATAAGATATAAATCAGACAATAATATCCCCGCATTTCTTTGTACAAAAGCTCCATAAATTGTTCTACCTGGGAAATAAATTTTAGCATCAAACTGTGCTTCATCAGTTTCAAAATACAACTCTCTACGCATATCTTTTGAACCACTTGGCAAATCTTTTTCATACATATCAACTAATTCTTCTGTTGCCAATGCTTCTCCATCAAAATTAGTAAACGAATTTTTAATATACATGTTTTCTGAAATATCTAGCATGTCTTCCATTGCTTCGAATGTTACTAAATTATAAATCCTTAGATCCCAGCCTCCACTAATGGCTACATAATTTTTTAAATCTAATAATTCAAAAGATCCTTTATTTTCTAATGCCAAATTTGCATAATCAAGTGCAATGTCAAATTCACCTTTAAATAAATATACTTTAGCTAACAACAAATGAGCACAAGCTTTTGTTGGATGATATTTAGTAGAAGCATTTACAGGAAGAGAAGTTACAGCTTCTAATAAATCTGTAATTATCTGATTATAAACTTCATCAACAGTATTTCTCTCATAGGTTGCATAAACATTACTTTCTAGAATTAGGGGTACACCGTAATCAGTACTAGCTGTATTAGGATCATAAGCTTTTGCATAAAGGTTTATTAATTTAAAAAAATTGTATGCTCTACCAAATAGGGCTTCAGCTCTAATAGCTATTTTTTGTTCTTCAGATCCATCTGTAGCTTCCATTACACCCTCTGCCACAAAGTCATAGGTGTAAATTTGAGAATAAGATGTTGTAAAAAAAATATCGTTTTCATCTAAAGCATGAGTAGGACCAGAGTTAAAGTTATAATAATTTATAGCAAACTCTGGAAGGTCAGCAAAACCAACTTCATCAGGCATATTCTGATCTGAAGTTTTTTCTAAATCGTCTGTAAAAAGATTAACATAACCAATATTAAACTGATATGTAAGCGCATCACTATTCAATAAGTCAGAAAAATCCTCATATTTTCTAGGTATCCTTTCTCCTTTTGGTATTACCTCTAAAAAATCATTACAAGAATAAAAATTTAAAATAATTAATAATGCTAATACTATTTTATAAATATGTTTCATAATTTTTTAAAATCTTAAATTAAGTGCAAAAGTATATGTTGGCATGACTGCTATTCCTCTTCCAGAATCACCAGACCAAGTTTCTGGATCTAGATTATTTCTATTATTAGACCATCGAAATGGATTTCTTACATCTAAAGTTAACCTTAAACTAGATAAATTCATTTTATCTAAGATTAATTTAGGAACATTATAGGCTAAATTTATATTTCTTAGCTTAATATAGTTTGCTTTTTGAACATGTATATCTGCATAGGTCCATATATTTCTTTGAGCACTTTCAACCTCATTAGGATTTGCTGACCCACCATTCCAGTAAATTGCTGGAGCCTTATATATATCCTCTTCATCACCTGGTTCTTTCCAATAATTCAAATGTATCCTATCTAAATTACCTGTTAATTCATATGGATATCTATATGAAGGATAATGCCCTGCAGCTACATCTCTTTGAACATGTCCACCATAGTAAATAAAAAGAAATGAAAGATCAAATTGTTTATAAGTAAAATTACTAGAAAAAGAAACATTATATGGGGGAGCATAGGTTCCCATATCTAGCAAGTCTTCTGGATCTAAATCAAGATAACTATTTACAAGAGTACCATCTGCTTTATAAGCTTGTGGAGCTCCTTTTTCATCTAAACCAGCATATCGAATAGCATAAAGTGTTTCTAACTCTTGTCCTTCTCTTAATTGATTATTAGATAGAAAATTATAAACTAATGTACTTGGAGGTTCTACAAATTCGGTTACTTTATTTCTATTATAATTAAATATTAATTTACTACTCAACCTAAAGTCTTCTGTTTTTATTAATTGTGAATTAATTTTAAATTCAATACCTCTGTTATTTAATGAAGCATAATTTTTAGGAAGGCTACTCCAGCCTAAAATAGGATCTGAATCTACAAACGCAACAGCATCTTTGGTGCTTTTATTATAAAATTCAACAGTACCTGTTAGCCTCTTAGAAAACAGCGCATAATCTACTGCTATATTGGTTATATCAGTTTGCTCCCATCTTAACTCTTCATTTGGTGGAGAAGTTATAACAGAGTGTGGTTCTCCTACATCATTAGGATCAGTAAAAACTGTTGCTATAGCATCTGGTCCACCGTTAGTAAAAACATTACCACTTATACCATAGGTTGCTCTAATTTTTAATCTATCAAGCCATGGTATAGATAAAGATTTTGTATCTACGATGTAGTTTGCCCCAAAAGACCAAAGCGGACGATATGCATATTTAGGATTTTTACCAAACAGATTAGATTCATCTATTCTTGCATTGACATTAAGACCTAACTTATTTTTAAACATATAGGAAACATTTCCATAAGCAGATATATATCTACTATCCGTAACACGATAACCAGGTTGCGATCCTAAAGTAAAAACCCCTAAAACCCCTTCTGTTGATCTAATTTGATCAGCTAATGTAGCCTCATCTACAGCTCCAAACGTTAAATTTTCATTATCATAACCATAACGTCTAAAACCAGAATAACTAGTAACAGATTTACTTCTTTCTCCACCTAGCAATACTTTTATATCGTGTTTATTATTAAATAATTTAGAGTAGTTCAATTGCGCTCGTAAAGTATATGAGTTTCTATCATTAAATGATTCGGAAATTTGACCCCCATAAGGAATATGGTTAATAATTTCACCATTTATTATTTGAGTTGCATCGTTTATCGTATTTCGAACAGTATAACTATCAACTGAAGAATAAGTTGTACTATGGGATTTACCATACCCCAATTGACCTCTTAATTGTAAATTTAATGATTCTGAAAGCTTAATTTGCGTTCCAAAATTTAAATTAATAGAAGGGCTTTCATTTTTTTGTTCTACTTCCTTCCATTGATTCGAAGGGTAATAAGATTGATCTAATAAACCTAAAGAAATAAGTCTTTCAATCTCTGAATCACTTTTAATGTGATTCCATTCAACGGGATTCCCTTCTTCATCTCTTAGTACTTCATAAGGAAGTCTTGAATTCCCTATTAAAGCAAGACTAAAAACTCCCGAATAATAACCTGAATAACCATAAGCAGTTCTAAGAGAAGTATCAAACTTAAGCCAATCATTTAATTTAAAATTATTACTTATATTAAGCCCTATTGTCTCAGAAGTATTATCTTTTTGAAAACTACCTCTAGCGGTATAATTAAGAGAAAACGAATATTGGTGACTTTCAGAACCTCCCCTTAATGAAAGGTTATGTTGTTGTGTATATTTTGGAGTTAAAAACTCATCTACAACTTGGTCATAACCATCTAATTTTTTGATTTTATCTAATTCTGAATTTAAATAATCTGTTGAAATTAAACCATCTTCATGAGCAAACAATAATTTATTTACATCATCTAAAGCTAAGACTGAGTTTTTTCTGGTCCCTGTAATTGTAGTACTAAACACATCTATCTGATAATCAACAAATTCTGGAGTTGTCATATAGTTTTGATATGATCGACTTGGCAATGGTTCTATTTGAAATGATGATCTATAGCTAACAGTAAGCTTACTAGCAGTACCTACTTTAGTAGTTATAACAATAACTCCATTTGCTGCTCTAACACCATAAATTGCAGTTGCTGTAGCATCTTTTAAAACGGTTACATTTTCAATATCGTCAGGATTAATAGTATTTAAATCACCTTCATAAGTTACTCCATCTAAAACAATTAAAGGATATTCATCTCCATAAAGTGTAGATGTTCCTCTAATAACCGGAAATCCTTTATACAAAGACAACCCACTTACAGTTCCTTCTAACCTTTGTAAAATATTTGTTTGAAATTTAGTTTCAATTACCTTGGCTCCTACACTTTCATAAGAACCAATAGATTTTGCCTTTGAAAGAACTTGATATCCTGTATGAACTTCTTTCTTTCCTGTTACAACAACCTCATCTAACTCATTAAATGCTTCTTTTAAAACAACATTTATCACTTTTTTGTCCCCTACCTTTATGCTTTGTTTTTGAAACCCTAAACTTGAAAAAACCAACACATCATCGGTCTTAAGACCTGGTATACTGTAATTACCATCAAAATCTGTTGATACTCCCTTTTTAGTCCCTTTAATTTGAACAGTTACACCAACTAAAGGAATCTTTTCTTCATCAGTTACAGTCCCTGTAATTTCCTCTTGTATTATTCTTGAAACTTCTTTTTCTATTACAATTGTATTATGCTTAAGTAATTCAATATGATACTCATCATTAGAAATAGCATTAGATAGTAAATCTTTTACTTTAATGATGCCTTTATTTAAAGTAACCAAAGGGAAATCTTCAAAAAGATCTGAACGATATATAAAAGTATAGTCTGTTTGTGCTTGAACAATATCAAAGACTTCATCAACAGTAACTGTTTTATTTTCCTTAATTATAATTTTCGCATTCTGAGAAATAATATCTGAGGATGTAAAACTAAAAAGGGTAGAGCAAAACAATAACAGCACTGTTCTCATAATAAAGTTTTGTGTTGTTTTCTTAAAAAAGAAAAATTCTTTAGTAAAATTAAAATTCATAAATTTGTAAACTATTAGTTATTAATTTAATTAATATATTTTGAAACTAAGGGATGGGGTTAGTGTACTTTGAGCGGTATAAACTTCGTCCCTTTTTATTTTATTCTAGAACTATTTTTTCATCATATACCTTATAATTTAGGTCAATATTTCTTTTAATAGGCTCTAGAATTTCTTCTAAGTTCATGTTCTTACTTAAAACACCATTAAATCTTATGTCTTCAAGTTTTTTATTCTCTATAACTATATCTACATCATACCATCTAGATAAAGCTTTCATAATTTCCTTTAGAGGCTTATTTTTAAAAGAAAAAATTCCTTTTAACCAAGCTGTTTCATTATAAACATTAACGTTTTTAATCTTTATATCTCCTTTTGCATCATTTATAATAGATTGTTCATTTACTTTTAGCACCTCTATAAATGTTTCATTATTTATAGCCACTTTACCTTCAACCAAAGTAGTATAAACACTAGCATCATCTTTGTAAGCTTTTATATTAAATTCAGTACCTAACACTTCTACTTCTTGTAGACTAGAAACAACTTTAAATTTTGCCCCATTATGGTTTTTACTTGGAGAAACATCAAAATAAGCTTCTCCATACACAAGTTCTACTTGACGAGCCAATCCTTTTTTAAAGGCTACAGGATATTTTAATTTTGACTCTGAGTTTAACCATACTTTAGTTCCATCTGCCAAGGTTATTTCAAACTTACCCCCTCTTGGTACTGTAAGATAATTATATGCGATACGATTATTATCTTTTTTATTATATACAATTTGCTCTCCATTACTAGTGATCGTTCCTGTACTATAATTTTTCCCTTTTTCTAAAGAAACACTAGAACCATCATCAAAAGTTAAAATTGCTTTATCTTCACCTGGATTTACAGTTTTTATAAAAGTGTTTAAAACTTCTGTTGGTTTTTGATTTTGCACAAAATAATATGATAATGAAAACATAAAAACAACTACAGCCGCTGCTGCTACATATTTAAACCCAATTGGCAAAATACGTCGTTTTGGCTTCTCCTGTTTCCCTATTACACCCCATAACTTTTCATAAGCTGCGTCAACATCTGATCTATTTAACAATGAATTAACATCATAATAATCTTTTATATACTCTTTAAATATTTGTTGATTTTCTTTTTCTTTTAACAATCCCTTAAGTTCACTTAACTCTTCTGATGATATTGTATTTGTTATGTACTTTATATATATTTCTTTCAAGACTTCTAACTCTTTTTTTTAATTTTATATTACTATTACGTTAATTTTTAATTTTACCCTTAGCCTAATTTTACTTTTTTTTTGGCATATTTGTGTTTTAAATAAAAAAAAATATTTTGGAAGTTTTTCATAACGACTCTATACTAATTAAAAACATCAAAAAGAGTGATAAAAAATCATTTAAGCTTTTATTTGATCGATATTACAAAAAACTTGTAGATTACACAACAAGCTATACAAATGACACACAAGAAGCTGAAGATATCGTACAACAGACTTTTATAATACTTTGGACCAAAAGACAAAAATTAAGTACTGAAAAATCTATTAAAAGTTACTTATACAGAATAACTCACAATACTTATATAGACACATACAGAAAACAAAAAAGGGAAGATATCTTTTTTAATGAACTTAAAGAACAAGCTTTAACAGAAAGAATTACAGAAGACCCTGAAATTCTAGAAAAACGTATTATTAAATTAAAAGATGTAATAGAAAGACTACCAGAAAAGTGTAGAGAAATCTTACATATGAATAAATTTGAAGGTCTTAAATACAAAGAAATTTCTGAGCAACTAGATATTTCGATAAAAACTGTAGAATCTCATATGTATGTAGCTTATAAAAAAATACGTGAGGCATTTAGAGATGATGAGTTATTTTTAATTTTCATTTATAAATTTGTTCATAAATAGTAACAGATAATACCAAATTCATTTTTTTAAACCCTAATTTTAACTTAACCCCCTCACAATCAATCTATAAATTAAATTCCTTACAATTTCAAAGACAATGCAATTTCATAAATATTCTAAGTAGTTGAACCACGTTTTTTGTAATTAAACAATTGCATGAAACACAATCTAGAAAATTATCTCTTATACATTTACAAACATTATTTCTACATCAGACAACCTACACTTTCTTTCACAATGTTTCTTCATATTTGGATTTATCCTGTTGTTTTTGGTAATTAAATGCTCTATTCTTTACTAAAATCATCTTAAAGACAAAGTATTTTGATAATCTTACATCAATAACCCTAGGAAAGGATTTATTCTAAAACTTTTAATAAGAACTTTAAGACAACCATTTCTTCTCTATTTTACTAATAAAAAACTTTTCTTAGACCGAACTCATGTTAAAGAAGCACAAGTTTTTTTACTTTTACCACCTCAAACAATTACACAAAACAAAACAAAACAAGGGATTTGATTATATTTTAATAACAAATTAAAAGAAACATAGGGTTTATTTAAAAGAATTTCAAAAAAAAATAAACTTTAACTAAGGGTAAAATTAAAAATCAACGTATTAGCACTATAAATTCAAAAATAATAAAAAATGAAAAATTTTTACTTTTATGCCATGCTGTTCGTTTCAGGTATAGCAATTTCACAAGAAACCTCTCACGAAATTACACTTCTAAAAGACATTGCTCCTGCTGTAACAGACTCTGTTGGCACACCTACAAGAGCTGTCAGCGCTAGACCTCAGTATTCTTATGCATATAATGGCAAAATTTATTTTGCTGCTGATGATGGTAGTAGTAATGACAAGGAATTATGGGTATCTGACGGAACAACAGATGGCACTATGATGCTAAAAGACATTAATCCTTCATCATCTTCCACACCTAATCTTTTTTTTGAATTAAATAATACATTATATTTTAAAGCAAAAGATGGAATAGGGAGTAATGGTTACAGCATTTACACTACTGATGGTACTGAAGCTGGTACTGTATCTTTGAATAATGATTTTAATTTTGCAGAACCAGCTGTAATTAATAATAAAGCATATATAAGACCTTATACTACCGATGAAAATGGTAATACACCTATTCAAGTATTTGATGGTACAAACTTTGGACTAATAGCTGATACCGGTATTGGTAGAATAAACGTTGGCGCAATTAATCTCTCACTTGATGGTAATTCTATTTTAATAAATATGCAATATCAGCAACTAGGCTCTTCGGTAGGTATTCAACTATACAGCTATAACATTAATAATCAGAGCTTCACACTCGTTAAAGATTTTGCAGCTCCTGATGCAACAGGTGACGCTTTAAATGCTTATTTAAATGATATGACAAAAATAGGAGATGTTGCTTATTTTACCATGTACGCTGAGGATGGGAAGAATCAATTATGGGTTACAGATGGTACTACAGATGGTACAGTTATAGTAGATACTGCAGCTAGTATATATAGCGTTCAAAACTTTTACGCTTGGGAAGGTAAATTGTTTTTTGAAGGTGATGATGGAAGTAATGACCAACTTTGGCTATATGATGCTACAACAAATACTGTTAAAAATATTAGTGGTGTCTCTGCAGATAATCCTAGTGGACTGTCTGCTAATCACGATCCTACTGATTTTGCTGCACCTGGAGATGGATACTTATATTACGCTGGTAAATCTAAAATTAGTACAAAACGCTCATTATTTAGAACAGACGGAAATACTACAGAAGCAATCTTAGCTAACGAAATTAACAATGTTGAAGATATTGCTGTTCTTAATCACAAACTATATTTTTCAGCAAATTATGCTTCAGATGTTAACTTTATTGGAAGAGAATTATTTACTTATACAAATAATGAATTAAAAACATTAAACACTACTACTTTTGAATTAGAAAATTCACTTTCAATATACCCAAACCCTTCAACTAATTTATTAAATGTTCAATCTACTTTAGAAGGAGAAATTAACTATAGTATATACTCTATATTAGGTAAACAAGTACTTAATGGAACTATTAAAAATAATGTAATTAATCATAATTTAGCATCAGGATTATATTTATTAAAATTAGATAACGGTTCTAACGTAATCACTAAAAAGATTATAGTTAAAAACTAATAATTAGTTTAATTAAATGAACACACTTATAAGAAGTCGTCTAAAAGTTACTTTTAGACGACTTTTTTTGTATTATTTTATTAATTGTTGATTTTACTGAATTTTAGAATAATTAGGCTTCAAAAAAGAAAAAAAAGAAAATTTATGTTACTAAATATCCTTTTTTTAATTATGAAAGCCATTGCAATTAATTCTATCTCCACATTTACTTTATCAATTCCTCTAAGCATAAAACCACAATTCTTTTAATTATTTTTTACATACTCTATTAGTCTTTATACTTTTAGAGGAATATAGATTTTGTTAATACTTATAAACCAAAACCTTGAGTAATATCTTTGGGTAATAATTTGAAGTTGCTTCTACTTTATAAATTGATTTAAAATACAAACTACATGATTCTTTGAAGCTAAGTCATCATAACTGGATGGTAATAAACTTAAATAATCTTAAGTATTGGTATTAAAACTACTTTGTTGCTCATTTTTAAATTGAATCATTAATTCTAAAATTTGCAAAAAAAAAGACTGTCTTTTCAGACAGCCTCATTCTTTTACTATTGTAATTTATATATGTACAAAGTTTAGTAAAAGATAATTTAAGGTTAATATAGCGCCTGAATAACTTTTTGTAATCACAGCATTATTTTATTCGTTTGTAGATACATTTATAAAAATGCTATAAAAGACCTCAAAATCAATGGTTTGATATAAATCGTATTCTGCTTTTTTAAAGATAATCTCATTTCTAATTACTTGATTTGGAATGGTAGCACATGCTGTTACAGCTTAGGGCCATATTCTAAGAAATCTGCTCTGCTTAGAGCATTTATTTTTATTATAAAATCGATTAATTATTTCCTTGTAAGCATCAGAAAAATAAAAGTCTACTTCATTATTTAAGTATGAACCTTCTCTCACTTAAAAATTCTGTAGAAGGTCTGTAGCTTCTTTTTCTTACCCATTGGCGATGATACCCACCTAAATATCGTTCTAACCCATTTAGGTAATAATTAAGATTTCGTTTTTCCAAAGCTTTAAAAGCTACAGAAACTCATTAAATTGTATCTAATTTAAACGCTAAACCATGCTTTATCTCTTGAAAATTACGTTTAAAATCTGCCTTTTCTACTTTATAAGCATCCATGCTCTTTCCTTAAAAGCAACTGCTTCTCTCTTTTTAATATCAGATAACTTGTGGATTCAGATCCTTTACCTACCACCTTCTGGTACAGTTTGAGAGTATAAATGCCAGTTTTCCTCAATAGAAGAAGTCATTATCAAATTATATTCTGTTTCTGAAATTTTCTCTACTGATGTAGACCATTGTACAGGGTCGTGAATCTGTGAGTATGCTATAGAATAGAAAGATAAAGCAAGTAATAAAATTATTTTTTTCATTTGTTTTTATTGTTTGTTATATTAAAAAAGGGCTATCCATTTATAGCCCTTTTTCTTACATCCTTTTACCTTTATAAAATCCAATTAATTCAAAAAATTCAGACTATAACAAAAACATAATAGTGGGCTGTAAGACTATTTAAAAAATTATTTATAAACCTTGATCATCAAATAAACTTATTAATTCACTTTTAGAAGGTCGAGGAGCATTTGAAGATACAATGTTTCCTTTTGGATCAATTAAAATAAAACGAGGTATACTATTAATTTCATAAGCCGCAATAAAATCACTTTTCCAATCCTTATCTGCTAGTAATTGAACACCACTCAACTCTTTATCGGTTACCATCTTTCTCCAAGCATCAAACTTATTTTCTGTATCAATAGAAATACTTACAAATTCTATATTTTTACCATGATATTTTTTTTCAACTTTTTTAAGAGAAGGTACTTCTGCTAAACAAGGAGCACACCAAGTTGCCCAAACATCTATATATACATATTTTCCTTTAAAATCACTTAAAGAAGTAGACCCACTTTTATGATTCACATAATCTGTAAAAATTGGAGAAGGTGCTCCTCTCGAAATTTCCTTTAGTGCCTTGTACTTTTTTGTGATTTTTTTGTTATTTATTGTTGAAGTAGAAACAGAGAGAAAGGTATTATAATAGACCTCCATATTGTCTGTATAGTTTATATCATACTCTACTACCGATCCTAATAAATCATTCTTTATATAATCATTAGAGATTGCCCCAAATACTTTCAGTTTTGCTAGGTATTTATCAATATTTTCTTTTTTTGATAATTCATTAGCTTTATTTTCAAAGTGTTCAGCTACTATATCATCATAAGACCCCTTAATTTTATAAGCATCTTCATTAAGATAATCTATACCTTCTAATTGCTTAAGAAAGTTCTTTGAAACTTGAAAATTAGGTTGTTTAGTATATCTTATGTGTCTTTTCTCATATTGAATTAAACTTAAAATATTAGAATAATACAACTCTTTAAGTTCCATTTCGACAAATTCTTTAGGTACATCCGGAAAACTGTCTAAATAACTAACATAACTTTCATTAAGCATTTTCTGTTTAGCAACAAAATCTGCCTCGTTTAATGAAATAAATTCAACATAATCTCCTCTTTTTCTGATTATATGGCTTGTTTTAGATAATAAATAGTTGGAAGCACCAGGGTTAGTCCCAGTTAATTTTGCTGTGTTTCTAAATTTTTTTGAAACAGCAGTCAAATCATACTCTCCTCCATTCGTAAAATAAAGCTCCGCACTGTTTCTACCATCGGTAAAAAGGTAACGTCCTGTACCACTGATTATGGTATCAGACATAAAAGAACCATTATCTGCTAGTTTAATATTAATTCTCTTTACGCCGCCACCTCTTTTAACAAGTCTAAATTCTTTTTTTGTTGCATCTGAAATAATTCCAGAAAACAAAATATAATTATTAGTCTCTGACTTACAGGAAACTAATAATAATAATAATAATAATAGGTTTTTATACATGACTTTTTTTTTAAATAATTAATAGTTAGCTAACTACAAAAGTTTTTAATTTATAAAAAAACTTAGTTAAAGAACTATCTAGGTATTAAAACAGGGAAAATTAATTCCCTGTTTATTTCATTTATAATAGCTATAAAATTTTATTCAAGTCGAATACCATCCAAACAAAACATAGGTGAATACACCATCCTTCCATCTGTATGAATATAATCTGAAGACATTTTAAACAATACTTTATCTACATCTCCTAAAGAAGTTAAATCTACTTTTTGCCAATCGTTTAAGATATAATCATGTTCTGGGTTTAGAATATCTACCTCTTCATTTACGCATAAATACCAATCAACAGTACCTGTAGAACTCCCATTTAAAAATCCTTCAATGGTTAATTTCACATAACCTGCATATACATTATCTTCAGCATTATCCTTAGCTGTTTCTGCTTCATCTGTAGTACCGCCTGCATTTATAACAGCATCATATGCTGCTAATCCAGCTGCATCTCTTTCTAAATTTTGAAAACCATTTAGCCTAACAGCATCAAAACCACCAGGTGCTGGTAATCTAAACCTACCTTCTAAATCTGAATCAGGGTTTTCAATATTAGGATTAGATGTCTTTCCTCCATCTATTAAATAAGATTCAGTTACACTATCATAATCATCAGAGTAAATAGCCCCATACTGAGCTAAAAGATAATTATAAGAAGTATTTGCAATAAGTACATGCGCTATTGTACTTGGAGAAGATAAAGTAAAAAAGGCATTATCTCCTTCAGTATTTCCAACCAAATAATTTTGAGTCTTATTTGGTTCAGTAGTATAAACACTAAAAGCTGTAGTATTTATAGACGCTTGTTCTTCGGCAGCAGTAAGCCCTCCTATTGGAGCAAAATCTGGACTTAAATCCCAAGGGTATGAACGAAAATTCTTATTAGATAGTGCAAACCCGCTAAAATTATTACCTGTTCCCACAACATTTACTGTAATAATACCTGAATCATTATCACCAGCAGTAAACGGAGCCGTTGGAATTTGATAAGTAAATCTATCCAAACTTAATTCATTGAAAGTAATATCATTTGGATAAGGTATTTGAAGTTCTAAACTATCTTTACAAGAATTAAGTAGAACTAAACCAAAAATGGCTACAGAAATTCTTATATGTTTTTGTATATTTTTTATCATCATAATATAAATTATTAGTCTAATTGATCGTTTTGGTGGATTAAATTATTCAGTTCCATTTCAATTGAAGGGATATTGTAACACAAACGAAATATTTCTAACGCCCCTTCTCCTCTTAAATTCTCAATCCAACGAGCCCCTGAAGAATCTTTAAATCGTGTTGATGCAAAATATTCACTTCCATTTTCTACAAAGGTTTCGAAAAAATATTCTTTAAAAATATCTTCCATTAATTCTTCTTTAGTTGTAGGATTTAAACTAGGAATTACTGGGTTTGTTCTCACGGCTCTCATCGTGTTAATAGGCGCAACTGCTTCAGCTATTGAGGCTCCAGTTCTTGCTAATAATTCTGCTTTTAAAATATATAATTCGGGATATCTAAAGAAATATGTGTTGTATTTATGAGGTGTAGAAGTTGTATTTGTATCTTCTCCCCAATCTCCTAATCTTGTAACTTTAGTAAAGGTAAAAACCTCTCTATTAGACTTAGGCCAACAATAACCAGTTACAACATCCCAACGAGGATCAGTTGAAAACCATTCGAACCCACGTTTTAACTTTGCATCACGATCATTTGTTAGCGCAACTCTATTTGAATCATAAAATGGAAGAGAAAACCTGTACCAACTGCTAGTATACCTATCTCTACCCGATTCTTCTATATAGCCTGAAAATAAATTTTCTGGAGAATCCCAAGAATCTTCATATACTTGTGCCATATCTCCTTGCATAGAAAAACCTGGTATACTTGCATTTAACACTTCATTTACCAAACTAAGTGCTTCGTCAAGCCCAGTAGTTTCTGTATTAAAACCAGCTCTAAACAATAGCAATTTTGCTTTTAAAACCTTGGCGAATTCTTTAGACATATATCTACTTCCTGAAAAACTTGGAGCATTAGCAATAGCATAATCAAGATCTTCAAAAATTTTCTGATAACTTTCACCTACATTTAGCCTAGCTTGATGAACGTTTTCTAAAGTAACTGTTTCCTCACGGTACATTACTCCATCCGGATCATTATCATCACTAGCCCACCAATGTGAAAATTGTTGTAAAACAAAGATATGCCCCCAGGCTCTTAACAACCTAGACTCACCAAGTAAAACTTTTTTTTCTTCTTCACTTATTTGGGCATCACTAAGATTCGAAATACCATTTATCGCAAAATTTGCAGCATTTATTGTTTCATAATATTTCTGCCATTTATATTGTTGAGTACTATTACTACCAGATTGAGACCATGTCATAGCATACTCAGCAAGTGACCAATCTACAAAACCTGATCTGGATGCCATAGCTACCATCATCCCTCCATCATATTCTGAGCCTTGAAGCGTACTATAGATTCCATTAACGGCCGCTTTAGCATTTACACTATTCGTAATTCCGTTTTCGCTATTTAATTTAAAACTTGGTTCTACATCTACAATTTCAGAACAAGAAATTATTAAAAAGGTTAGCAGAATTAATGGTATATATATATTATTTTTCATAATTATCATATTTTATTAAAGTTTAACTTTTATTCCAAGACTATATACTTGTGCAGAAGGATAAGTACCATAATCAATACCTCCTTGAGAAAGAACTACAGTATTTGCATCACCTTGAAACCCACCACTAGGGTTAAATCCTGGATATTTAGTAATAGTAAATAAGTTAGTAGCTTGAAACGTAAGATCTACTCCATTTACTATTGAATTATTGAATATATCATTAGGTAATTTATAAGATACGTTCAATGCACTTAAACGTACATATGATGCATTGTATAAATACAAATCGGAAATTTTGTAATTATTAGAAAGCCCGTATTGTCCCATTCTAGGATAGCTTGCCTCATATGGACTTAAAAGAGTAGCACTTTGTCCTGCTACTAAATTACTTTGATTGTAGTTTCCAACATAATCTACATCTTGCCTTGGTAAATCCCATAATCTTTTGTGTCCATAAGCATATGAAAAAACAGAATTAAGTTTAAATCCTTTGTATGTATATGTTAAGCCAAAACCTCCATATCCTTTAGGAGTAGAAGTTCCTAAATCTACAATATCATCATCATCAATCTTTCCATCTCCAGAATGATCAATAAATATAACATCACCTGCAGTTTCAGTACTACTTCCATAGTGTGTTTGCTGTCCTGAATCAAGTGTATTTCCTGTCATTGCATAAGCATCTTCTGCAGTTACATAAAATCGTCCCGCTGTTTGGAATCCTTCCCAAGTTCCAATAACATCACCTTTTTCAAGATATTGAGAACCAGCTGCTACACCAATAGTTTCGTTTACACCATTAATAGTTAATATTTCTCCTTTATTTTTAGCCCAATTTAAATTAAAGGTCAATCTGTGATTTTCATTACGAATAATGTCATAGTTAAGGTTAAATTCAACACCTGTATTTAATGTTGAGGCAACATTTGCTTGCACCTGAGAATCACCAGAACTATAAGCTACACGTTCTCGAAATATTAGATCTTTACTTTCTCTTTCGTACATCCCTATCGAACCAAATATTCGGTCATCTAATAAACCAAAGTCTAGACCTAAATCGAACATTACACTTTCTTCCCATTTTAAATTTTCATTTCCAAGACCGTCAGGTAAGATTGCTGGAGATTCATTATAAGTTGTAGCATCTACTAAGGTTAGCCAATCAAAATTACCATTGGCAGGAGTACCTGCTAAACCATATGAAGCTCTAACCTTTAAAAAAGAAATATATTTTTTAATCTTTTCAGATTTCATAAAATCTTCACCTGTTATTATCCAAGCTGCTGATCCAGAAGGAAAAATTCCAAAACGATTTCCTGGTCCAAAACGAGATGAACCATCTTTTCTAATAGTTCCTGAAAGAATATAACGATCGTCATATTTATATTGCAGACGAGCAAATTGTGACACTAATCCACTTTCTGTACTATCTTCATCTACCTCAGGAATTCCTGCTTCAGATCCAAAATTATTAAGAATATCATCATCTGGAAAATTTTCAGCAAACATTGAAAAACTTCGTCTTATACGAGTCTCTGCACTATAACCTAATAAGGCTTGTACATCATGTTTATCACCAAAAACCTTTGAGTATGATAAGGTATTATCCCAAACATTTGCAGAGCTTTTTGAGTTAAACCAACTTCTTTCTCCAACATCTTTATAAAGACTACCCAACCTGTAATATCTCAAAGTTTCTGAGTCTGAATAAGTATTTGAAAAAGCAGTTTTAAATCTTAGACCTTCTATTATTTGATACTCTAAGGAACCAGTTACATTAAAAGTAAATGATTTAGAATTATTAGTATTATTAAGAGTCGTATAAGGGTTTTCGGTGTATTGATCCTCTGTGTAAAAACTACCATCCTCATTAAAAGCCTGGATATCTGGACGAATCTTTCTAAAAGCACTAATCAATGCATCCTTATTGTCTGCATTTCGTGTACCTCCACTTGCTCTCAAATCAAATTTTAATTTATCTGTAATTCTTGTATCAAAGTTAAATCTACCGCTATAATTCTCAGTTTTTCCTCCTTTAATTACCCCTATTTGATCTATATATTTAAAAGACACAAAATAAGTACTTTTTTCAGACCCCCCACGAACAGAAAAGTTATGATCTACACTAATAGGAGATTGTGAGAATAATTTTAGCCAGTTATTATCACCATCAAAATATGCATCTGGATTCATCTTTAAATCAGATTTATCCCATTCACTTGTATTTAAAGCCTCAAACGCCTCTTCATCTAACCATTCTCCAGTACTCGACCCAAACCCTCCGTCAGACCAAACATCTTCCTTTAAAGCTGCCTGTGTAAAATTAATATAATCATCTCTTTCAAAAAACTCATAGCCGTTAAAGTCAAGTTTACTAACTGCTACACGAGAAGAAATTTCAAATCTAGGCTTCGAATTAAGCTTACCTTTTTTGGTAGTTACAAGTACTACACCAGCTGCCGCTCTAGAACCATAAATTGCAGTTGCAGATGCATCTTTCAAAATATCAATGCTCTGAACATCATCTATATTCAAATTAAAAAGTGTATCAGCAATATCATTTGAAGTTATTCCAACTGCTTGTGGCACTCCATCAATAACCCATAAAGGTTGATTATTTCCAAGTAATGAAGCTGCTCCTCTAATAACTATATTTACTTGTGAAGTTGGTGATGCTGAATTTATCTGAACATTTACCCCTGGCGCTCTACCTTCTAATAGGCTAGATATGCTTGCCCCCATTGGTGCAGTTTCAATGTCTTTTGCAGTTACTCTAGAAATTACTCCTGTTGCATCTTTCACAGTAGAAGTACCATATCCAATAACTATAACTTCATCTAATCCAGCTAGACTAGGAATCATTTTTACATTAACAACCTTTTTAGTTCCAACTACTATTTCTTCTTCTACATAACCAAGATAGCTAAAAATTAATGTGGCATTTTTCTTACTTAATTTAAGGCTATAATTACCATCAAAATCCGTAAAAGTCCCACGATTTGTTCCTTTAACAGAAACACTTACATCAGGAATAGGTTCACCTGTTTCATCTAAAACCCTCCCCACAACAAGCTGCTGTAAAGTTTTAGAGTTTTTATTCTCAGAAACTCTTTTTTTTACAGAAATTGTTTTGTCGGATGATAATTCAAAAACAAAGTCACCCTTTAAAAGTATTTTTCTAAAAAGTTTTTCAGATTTTATTACTCCTTTTTTTAATGAAATTTTTGGGCAATTTTTAAACAAGTCTGACTTATAAATAAAAGTGTAATCAGTTTGCTTTTTAATAATTTTAAAAACTTCATCTACCGTAACTAATTGATCGGAATCAATTTTAATTTTTGAATTTTGCGAGAAAATATTCTTTGGTGAAAAACTAAAGAGTGTTGTACAAAAAAGTAAAATAAAAATTTTCATAATTGCAGTTAATAACCCTTTTCGAAACAAAAAGAGCACATTTGTAAAGTTATTTTTCATAAATTTGAATTTGGTTAATATTTAAAAATTAATCTACTTACTGGGAATAAAACTGGCCGGCCGTGAGAAGTTGTGTTGTTTTATTCCCTTTTTTTTATTTCCTTTTTTTTATTATTAAATTTCTATTGTTAAAACTGTATTCTATATCTATTGCTGTTTTAACTTCTTCTATTACATTTATTAATGATTTTTTCTTACTTAACATTCCATTAAATTTTATTTTTTGAATTTCTGCATCCGGAATAGTGATATCAACATTGTACCAACGAGATAATACAACCATAATTTCATCTAATGGTTTATTGGTAAAACTAAACATACCATCTCTCCATGCAATTACATCATCTACATCTACTTCAGATACTTCAAACTTATTATTAGTTGTAGATATTTTAGATTGTTGTCCAGGCTTTATAATTCTTCCATTAATCGCATTAGCAACAACAATACTTCCCTCTATTAAGGTAGTTTGAGTTTCTAATTCATCTTTATATGCTTTGATATTAAACTCAGTACCTAAAACTGTCACATTTTGCATTTCAGTATTTACTATAAAAGAAGAACCTTTATGATTTGTACTTGGAGAAACATCAAAATAAGCTTCACCATAAACTAGTTCTACTTTACGCGTTTGATTGTCGTAAAAATTTACTGGATATTTTAGCTTTGATTCTGAATTTAACCAAACTTTAGTACCATCTTCAAGTTCTATAAAAAACTGACCTCCTCTAGGAACTGTTAAATAATTGTATGCAACCTCTTTACTAAAAGTATTAGTTTCTGATGTATAAGTAATTTTTTCTCCATTAGAATTTATTATCTTACTCTTATAATTTTTACCTTTTTCTAAAGCTACAGTTGTTCCGTCTTCTAATGTTAAAATTGCTTTATCTGTACCTACAACTATAGGTTCTTCAATTTTAACAGCAGGTGTTTTTATAGTAAAATAACCAACTGTTATTAAAATAATAATTGCGGCTGCATACTTAAATAAATTATGAGTATATATTTTTTTAGGGCTTAATTGTATTTTGCGTGTTATCTCCTTTAAAGACTTTTTGTAATTAAAATTAATTTTTGAGTTTAACAGATAGTGTAGCTCAACATATTCTTCAAAATAAATTCTATTCTCTTCTATCTTTAAAAGGTCCCTTAACTCAACTTGCTCTTCTAAAGTTGCTTTGCATTCAACAAACCTTATTATTAATTCTTCAATGTTTTTGCTATTCATATTCATTTTATATAATGGTATGTAGTAATAACAATAAAAAACCCTCTATAATAATTGAATTTTTTATTATTATTGCAATTCATCTTTAATTGCACTACTATTTTTAAACAAAATACAAATAATATCCAAACAAAACTTAGAGAAGGTAATGTGTTGTTTTTTCAAGAATTATATACTTTGTATTATAAAAAACTATGTACTTATTCTTTAAATTATACAGATGACATAAATCTTGCTCAAGATATTGTGCAAGATACATTTATGTACATTTGGGATAACAGAAAAAAGATTATTATTACTACCTCTATAAATGGTTTTCTATATAAAATTGTTTATAATAAAATTATGGATCATTATAGAGGAAAGAAAAAAACTGACAAACTTCTCTTGACCTATTATGATGCAGCAATTAAAAAAGCTGTAGAAACTAACAACGACTATCAAGAACAAAAATTAAAAAAATTAGAAGAATGCATTCAGTTACTTCCTAAAAGATGTAAACTTATATTTTTAAAAAAGAAAAAATCTAGATTAAAAAATAAAGATATCGCAAACGATTTAAACATCTCTATAAAAACCGTAGAAGGACATATTGCAAGAGGTTACAAATTTTTAAAAGCATGTATCAGTTCTCAGATGAATTCTACATGCTAACCTACATTTTTAAATAAAAATCTTTTGTAAGATTAATATATTCTTTAGTATACAGGTGACGTTGAATCTCTATTGTTAAATTTTCTTCTTTTATTTCCTTTTCTTCAAAAGAAAACTGTAGTAAACTTCTTTTAATTTCTGATGTTTTATTTCCTTTAACTCTACAAACTCTATTTAAAAACAAATTAGTTTCTTTCGCAAAAGCGATAAAATTAGTTTCTTCTTTAAAAGGAATTACAACAGCGAAGATTCCGTTTTCTGATAAAATTTTTGAAACTCCTATAATTAATTCTTGAAAAGAAAGCGAAGACGTAAAACGTGCCTTGTTGCGAGCTTCGTCTTCAGTTTCAAATTCATCTGTATAAAATGGAGGATTAGAAACAATCAAATCATAGGTTTCTTCTTCTTCAGTAATTTCATCAGAAAATTCTTGAAAAGTTGCATTGTAACAGTACAAACGATCTCCCCAATCTGATTCTTCAAAATTAGCAACAGTTTGTTCATAAGCACTCTCATCAACTTCAACAGCATCAATTGTCATTGCATCAGAACGTTGTGCTATCATTAAAGAAATTACTCCTGTACCCGCACCAATATCTAAAATAGTATCAGGGTAATTATCAACAGAACACCAAGCACCTAATAAAACGCCATCTGTACCAACTTTCATGGCAGTTTTATCTTGATGAATTGTAAATTCTTTAAATCGAAATGGTTTACTCATATTAATTAATAATAACTTTTTTTGCCGTTTGTATTCTAAAAATAATATTTACAAAGGTTGCTAATAAAAAGAAAACTAAAAAATATAAAACCCAATGATTAATTGGTAAATTTTCGAATAATAAAAAATAAATCAATAAAAATATGAGTCCAACAAAAATGTTTATTGATAAAAACAAATTACCAATTACACCAGATGCATAATCTGTAATTTTATTTTTATTTGCTAACTTAAAACGTTTAAAAAATAGTAAATAAAAGTTAGACAAAGGTTTTTGATTTTTTTTACTTGCTATTAAATACAAACCAAATTCAATTAGTAAACCTATACTTTGTTGTAATAAAGCAATAGCAATAATTATACTCCAAGTTAACACACTTATTTCGTCTAATTGATACAAATTTTCTGTATTTAACGTGAGTTCGACGTAAGATATTTAAAAAATAAGCAATAAAAAGCAGAATATTTTGTAAATTAAAGTACTGAATTTCAATTTACTAATAAATATTCTGCTTATGATTTCTGATGATAAAATTATAGAAATTTTCT
>NZ_JBDVJE010000054.1:0-11916 GCF_039939415.1 Polaribacter sp. | reverse complement strand
TACACAACTATTTTATTCTTTATAGTATATTTTTTTATAAAAAATATCGAGGCACAAGAAATAGAACTAAAGATTACCTCAAAAATAAAAGACGAACAATTAATTTTAAATAATATAAAATTTAAAAACTCGAGCAAAGACACTGTTTTTTTAAAAAAAGAAATAGATAGAATTTCTAACTATTTAAAAAGTCTTGGATATTTATCTAATACATATATAACAAAATGGAAAAGCAAAAATGAGCTAACAACCTACTACACATTAAACACAAAAATAGAAAAAGCAATTATTAAAGTTGATTTCAATACAGAGAATAATTTTAAACTTCTAAAAGTTGAAAAAGGACTAATACACATCCCTTTCCATAAATTAAAAAAAACACTTACATACATATATAAAGAATTAGAAAGCCAAGGGAGGTCATTCTCAAAAGTACAACTTAAAAACATAAATATTTATAACAAAACCTTATTTGCAGACCTAAATATTAATCAATCTAAAAAAAGAACTATAGACAAAGTAACCATTAAAGGCTACAAAAACTTTCCTCAATCATTTATTAAAAACTACTTTAACTTAAAATCAAACACGGTTTTTAAACAAAAACTAATCCAGAACATATCAAAATCTACAAAAAACATTTTATTTGTATCAGAAATAAAGCCTCCTGAAATTTTATTTACGAAAGACTCTACAATATTATATATGTATCTTAATAAGGTAAACAGAAACAGTTTTGATGGGAATATAAATTTCGCATCTAAAGAAAACGGAAAACTACTTTTTAACGGAAATATAAACCTAACTTTAAATAACATCCTTAACAAAGGCGAAAAAATAAAACTAAACATAAACAGCATAGAACAAGGAAAACAAGATTTTAGTTTATTATCAGAAATACCCTATGTATTTAATTCAAAAATAAGTCCAGAATTTAAATTTTTAATACACAAAGAAGACTCAACTTTTTTAAACACAAAATTCGAATCGAAAATATCTTATCAATTAAATCAAAAAGCAAATATTGCATTTACATACAACTCAGAATCTTCTAAAAACATTAGCAAACTAATTAACCAAAACATTGAAACATTTCAGAACTATTTTACAGGATTAAAATTCCAATACAAAATTAAGAAAAATGACTATTTTCAAAATAATAAGTTAAACTTAGAAATAAACCCATCCATTGGAAACAGAAACACAGACACTAAAAACCAAACGCAATTAAAAATAGAATCTAGCATCTCTTATCTATGGAATTTAAATCTAAAAAATAGTTTTTTTATAAGAAACAATTCTGGAATATTAATTTCTGACACACTACTCAATAACGAACTTTACAGAATAGGAGGAGCAACCACAATAAGAGGCTACAATGAACAAAGTCTTTTTACAGATAAGTACTCATATTTCAATATTGAATATAGATACTTAACCTCTTTAAAATCTTACTTTTACACAATTACAGATATAGCTAACATCAATATAGACTCTATTAACAAAAACTTACTTGGCTTAGGTTTTGGGTATCATTTTACATCTAACAATTCTCAAATAAATTTAAGCACCGTAATCTCTAAAAACAATAAGCAGAAACTAAACACCAAAAACACAAAACTCCTTATAAGCTGGAGAAACTACTTCTAAAATCAAATTATTAAAAACACAATACTTTAAAGATTTTTCAAATGTTTTTAACTCTTTTTAACAATTTTCATTGCGTATTCAATAATAATATATGATATTTGCTTCAATTAATTCAAAAATATTCAATAATGAAAACAAAGTTTAATGGGATCTTAACGCTATTACAAGCGTTAGTTGTGCAAATTAATTTTGCGCAAGAAAAAACAAAAGACAATGAAACCGAATTTAATGGTAAATATTCTATTAAAATAAAACCGGTAGAAATTTCACTTTCTAATTATTTAAGATATAAACTTGTAGAAAAAACAGAAAGTATTCAAATACAATATAGTAATTTATAACTTTAAATTGTTTTTTTTAGAATAAAAAGTGAAAATAAAATAAATTAAAACACAAAGTCAAACTGCCTAATTGTTAACAATTTAAACTTAGTGAATATTAATATATAAATAAAAGCTCTTATTTAAAAATATAGTTTTTATGTTAAAAAATTGTTTATTTAAGTTTATTTTAAGACTTTTGACTTTAATTAATTCAAATAATTATACAAATGAAGACAAAGTTTAATGGAATTTTAACGCTTCTATTAGCGTTGATTGTGCAAGTTACACTTGCACAATCAAAAACTATTTCCGGTACTGTTTCTGATGAATCAGGGGCACTACCTGGAGTTAGTGTAATAATTAAAGGTACAACTACAGGTACTGAAACTGACTTTGATGGTAAATATTCTATCAAAGTAAAAAAAGGAGATGTTTTAAGTTTTAGATATCTTGGATATGAGACTCAAGAGAAAACAGTTGAAAACTCTAATACTATTAATGTTAGATTAAAAGAAGGTGGTGAGGTATTAGATGAGGTTGTTGTTACTGCAATTGGAATTTCAAAAAAAGAAAAAGCCTTGGGTTATAATGTTCAGTCAGTTGGTGCTGAAGTTATAAGTACAAAACCAAATGCAGATGTTATTAATTCTTTATCAGGAGCAACTTCAGGTGTTCAAATTGTTAGTTCTGGAGGGGAAGCAGGAGCATCAACTTATATTACTATTAGAGGAGCTGCCTCAATAACAGGTAACAATCAACCATTATTCATAGTTAATGGGATGCCAATTATTACTGGTGGTGGAGATAGTGGTACAGCAGGTGTAAATACATCTAATAGATCTATTGATATTAATCCTGACGACATAGAAACTGTTTCAGTTTTAAAAGGAGGTGCTGCAACTGCTCTTTATGGTTTACGTGCTGCCAATGGAGCAGTAATTATTACAACAAAATCTGGAAAGAATTTAACTTCTAGAAAAATAGATTTTCATACTTCTTTAGGTGTAGATATGATATCTCAAACTCCTGAAATGCAAACTAAATTTGCTCAAGGTAATAATGGAACTTGGATTGGAGGATTTCAAAGATCTTGGGGACCAAAGATATCTGACTTAGAATACGATGGAGACAATACATATATATGGGATCCTAATGGAAAACTTGTTGCTAAAGGAACTGGTAATGGTAATCCTGCTAAGGCATATGACCCATATGATTTTTTTCAAGAAGGAATAACAAAAAATAATAGGTTAAGTATTAGTAATGGAAATGATAAAGGAAATTACTTTTTTTCTATTTCTAATTTAGAACAACAAGGTATTATTCCAAATAATGAATACGGAAGGTCTACTGTTAGATTAAATGCTTCAACAAAACTTTCAGAAAAAACAACATTTGGAGCCAATTTTTCTTATACAAATTCAAGAGCTATACAAATCCAAAAAGGATCAAATGTATCTGGTATAATGTTAGGATTACTTAGAACGCCTCCTACATTTGATAATAGCGCAGGATATGAATTTGCCGACGGTACTCAAAGAACTTATAGAAACGGAGGAGGGTATGATAATCCTTATTGGATTGCTAATAATATTAAATATGATGAAGATGTAAATAGATTTACTGGAGGAATTGATTTAAATATAAAATTTAGTGAAGCTTTTACTTTACAATATAATGGAGGTGTAGATTGGTATAACAGACGTTATTTTGAACAATTTAAAATAGGGTCAAATGGTGCTCCTTCAGGATATTATGACGAATACCAATCTTTTGCGAGCGTAATTAATTCTGATTTAATCTTAAATTACAACAATGATCTCACTGAAGATTTAAATCTTAGCTTATCTTTAGGTAATAACTTTTATTCTTCATACAGTAAATATTTATTTTCTGATGCAGATGGTCTAGAAATCCCTGACTTTTATCATTTAAGTAATTCAAGTACAAACAATACTTCTCAGGGAACTTCTGAAATGAGAACTATGGCTGTTTTTGCAGACTTACAATTAGCTTATAAAGATATGTTATTCTTAGGATTTACAGGTAGAAATGATTGGGCTACGACTATGCCAGAAAATAATGATTCAGCTTTTTACCCTTCAGTTAGTTTAGGTTTTGTTTTTACAGAACTTGAAGAGATAAAAGGAAATTCTATTTTAAATTATGGTAAACTAAGGTTTTCAGCAGCTAGAACAGCAAATATTGCTGGTCCTTATAACACAGCAAGCCCTTTCGTTACAGCAGAAACAGCTGATGGGTGGACTAATGGTGTTAATTTCCCTTACAATAATGAAACTGGTTTTGCTTTAAGTAATGGATTAGGTAATCCAAACTTAAAACATGAAACACAAGATTCTTGGGAAATAGGTACTGATTTAAAGTTTTTATCTAACAGAATAGGTCTAGATTTTACTTATTTCAAAAATGTTAATAAAGATCTATTAATGAGTGTTCCTATTGCTTCTTCATCTGGTTTTGGTTCTGTATTCTTAAATGCTGGAGAGATGGAATCTAAAGGAGTAGAAATAAGTTTAAATGCATCACCTATAAAAAACGAAAACTTTAAATGGAATATATTAGCTAATTTTACAAAAATATCTAATATCGTAACCAAATTAGCAGACGGTGTAGATAATGTTTTTCTTGGTGGTTTTACAGTACCTCAGGTACGTGCAGTTGTAGGACAAGAATATAGAAGTATTTTTGGATATGATTGGCATAGAGATGAAAATGGTGCAGTATTAATAAATGACGACCCTACAGATAATTATAGAGATGGTTATCCAATGGCAGATGAAAGAGAAATGGTTCCTATTGGTAATTTCAATCCAGATTGGACAGCAAACATCACTAATACTTTCAAATATAAAAACTTTGGTCTATCTTTCTTAATCGATATTAAGCAAGGAGGAATGATGTATAATGGAACTGCATTTGCAATGAATTATATGGGTACTTCAAAAAGAACAGAAAATAGAGAGGTATATTATACTCCAGAAGGAACTATTGATTTTGATTTAACTCCCGCAGAAAATATTAAAGTTTTTAACGGTGTTTATGGACATGTTGATTCTGATGGAAACCCTGTTTCAAGTGGTGTAACTAATGTTACTCCAATTGTTGAAGATGAGTCTTGGTTTGAAGGACAGGGTAGTAACTTTGGTGGTGGTCCTTCTGTTGCTGCAATGGAGCCTGCTGATTGGATTAGATTAAGAGATGTTACAGTTTCATACAATCTAACAAAAGTTTCAAAATACATTAAAGATGCTCAAATATATTTTTCAGGTAGAAATTTATGGTTAAGTACTCCTTACTCTGGTATTGATCCAGAAACAAACTTATCTGGTGCTAGTAATGCTCAAGGAATGGATTATTTTAATAGTCCTGGTACAAAAACATATACTTTGGGTGTTAAAATGACATTTTAATATAATTAAAAAACATTATAATGAAAAAAATAGAAATTAAAAATATAATAACAATATTAGCTATACTGTTATTAACAGTATCATGTAATGATTGGATTGATCATGATATAAATGTGGATCCAGACTCTCCATCAGATGTCCCTATGAGTCTAATATTACCTGGAATTCAGCAATCAATGGGATATAATTTAGTTGGTAATAATACTGTGAGAACAAATAATATATGGATGCAGCATTTTGATGGAACAGACCGTCAATCTTATACTGAAGCTAGATATCAACTTACACCAGCAGATGTAGATGGGGTATGGAGTTCAATATATACTGAAATGATAATGAATTCTAATACAATAATTGAAAAATCTAAGGCTGAAGGTAAAGAATCACCACATTATGAAGGTATTGCTCAAGTAATGATAGCAACCAGCACTGGAATAGCAACAGATTTATTTGGAGATATACCTTTTAGTAAGGCTTTTGGAGGAAATCAAGGGATATTAAAAGCTGAATATGATTCTCAGGAAAAAGTATATGATACAATCTTTCAAATTTTGGACAAAGCTATTACAAATTTAAGTAGTACTAATAATACTATTTCAGTTGACGGAGATGTTTCTTATGGTGGAGATATTGATAAATGGAAGAAAGCAGCTTATTCTATAAAAGCTAGACATGCATTACAATTATCTGCTATAAACGGAAATGCAGCATATACAGAAGCACTTACTGCTGCTAGTAAAGGTTTTTCTTCAAATGATGATGATTTTATGGTACCATGGGAAGAAGCTAATAAAAACCCTTTATTTCAATTTATGGAACAAAGAGGTGATATAAGGATGGGGGCAACTTTCGTTGATCTTTTGAATTCAGTAAATGACCCTAGGTTACCATTTTATGTTGCAAAAGATGGAGATGGAAATTACACTGGTAGTGCTGCTGGTAGTGAAAACACTTCTGCTTCTGAACCTGGATCTTATATTGCTGGCTCTGATTCTTCTACAAACCTAATGACTTATTCTGAATTAAAATTTATCCAAGCAGAAGCTTATCTTATGCTTAATGATTCACGTGCACAAAAAGCTTGGGAAGACGCTGTAGCTGCTTCAGTTTTAAGGGTTACTGGTAATGATAACTCTACTTGGCTAACAGCAAATATTATAGGAGTACCTGTTACTTTAGAAAAAATAATTGAGCAAAAATATATTGATGGTATAGGAACTAATCAACCTTACGCTGATTATAGAAGAACTGGATTACCAAATTTAAATATTGCCACAGGAGCTGTTTTGTCTTCAATACCAACAAGGTTCCCTTATGCAACATCTGAATTAAACTATAATAGCGAAAATGTTCCTACTGTTACTATTTCGGATAAATTATGGTGGGATCAATAATTTTAAAAAAACAATAATGAAAAATATAATAAAAAAAATTACATTAATAATAGCAATATTTACTTTAGCTATTTCATGTACAGAAACTGAAGATAATTTTGAAGCTCTAACAAGTAAGTTAGATTTAAATGCTGCATCTAAATATTATGTTCAATTTACAAATGCAGCTCAAACTTCAGAAACTGGTGTTGCTTTAACAGGTGATTTAGTTGAAATAGAGACTACAGTTGCTGTTACTTTAATGGGAGCTCCTAAAAATGAAGATATTTCAGTTGATTTTGCTTTAGATCCTTCAAGTACATTAAGTTCAGACATGTTTACTCTATCAGCAAATAGTATTACTATTCCTGCTGGAGAAACATCTGGGTCTGTTGATTTTAGTACTATTGCTGAAAATATGCCTGTAGGTGAAACAGTTAATTTTATATTAAATCTAGATGCTGGTGAAAATAATTCACCAAATTCTAATGGTACTGTTTTAAATTACACGCTTAAAAGGATTGAATTTTGCCCTTTAACTAATGGATCTGTCGATTTTGAAGGATCTTGGTCAGTTACTACTGATGTTAATACTGGGAGTACAGGTAACCCTGCTTGGTTTACTGAGGTAAATTTCACAACTGTTGCAAATGGTACAGATAAATTAGATGTTTCAGGATTAGGTGAGAGCTTTATTGCTGGTTTTTGGGGAGAACCTGTTGTTTCTGGCGGTACTTTTACTATGGATATTGCACCAAATGGTGTTGTAACTATACCAAGACAATATATTTATACTACCACATATAGTGGAACTAATTATGATTATGAAATAGAAGGCACTGGTACTTGGACTAACTGTGGTGATAAACCAACATTAACAATAGCTTATGATATCTATTATCCTGGCGCTTCTGAAGGTCTTGCTCAAACTTATGCAAGTTACTTAAATGGACCTTCATTAGGAGGAACTTTTACTTTAAACTAACGTAAAATATTATATAAAATTTACAACAAGCCACCTCTTTACGAGGTGGCTTTTTTTTAGTCTAAAATTAGCATACATTTGTAAAATGGAGAATAACATGACAACAGAAACAACAAATATTTTTGGTATAAGAGCAATAATAGAAGCCATAGAAAGTGGATCTACAATTAATAAAATATATTTACAAAAGGGCTTAAGAGGAAACTTATTTTATGAACTAGACAAGTTAATAAAAACAAATAAACTTACTACAAGTATAGTTCCTGTAGAGAAATTAGATAGATTATCTAAAAGAAATAATCATCAAGGTGCTGTTGCTCAAATTTCACCTATAGAATTCTATAATTTGGAAGAATTAATAGAAAAAACGATTGAAAATAAAAAAACACCTTTATTTTTACTATTAGATCAGTTATCTGATGTTAGAAATTTCGGAGCAATAATAAGAACTGCTGAATGTACTGGAGTAAATGGAATAATCATTCAGAAAAATGGTAGTGCTCCAGTAAATGCAGAAACTATTAAAACTTCTGCTGGTGCAGCTTTTAAAATTCCTATTTGTAAAGTTGATCACATTAAAGATGCACTATTTTTACTACAAGCATCAGAAATAAAAACTGTTGCTGCTACAGAAAAAACAGAAGACTCTTTATATGATATCGACCTTAGACAACCTATTGCTATAGTTATGGGCTCTGAACATAGAGGTGTAAACCCTTCTATATTAAAAATGGTAGACTTTAAAGCAAAATTACCATTATTGGGTGAAATAGCATCTCTTAATGTTTCTGTGGCTTGTGGAGCATTTTTATACGAAACTGTAAGACAAAGAATGAATTAACGCTCCTCTTCTATTCTATCTTGTAACTCTTGTGGTGAAAAATTTCCGTTTTTATCAAATAAAGTATCAAATTCTGTTTCTATAAATTGATGCTCTTGTTTTACGATTCCTTTTTTTCTAAAGATAATTGCTAAAATAAACCCCATTAGAAAACCAGATAAATGTCCTTCCCAAGACATGCCTTTCTTAATTGGTAAAACATACCAAATCATACTTCCGTAAAGAAAAATTATAATTAAAGAAAGCGCTACTAATCTGTAGTGCTTTTTTATGATACCACTAAAAAAAACAAAACTAAATAGTAAATATACAATACCACTTGCACCTATATGATAAGATTCTCTAGCAATAACCCAAGTAATAAACCCTGTAAAAAAACCTCCAAATAGTAACACTTTATAGGCAACGTCTTTATAAAAATAAAAAAGACTACTTAAAAGTACAAATAAAGGTATAGAATTATTAAAAAGATGATTTGTATTACTATGTATAAAGTGTGTAAAAAAAACACCTTTAAAACCATTTAAAGTTCTAGGAAAAACTCCTAATTTATTAAAATTGAAATTAAAATTAATTTCTATCCAATAAATTAACCAAATTGTAACTATATAAACAATTGGAATTATTAAAAATGTCTTTGATTTTTTTAAGTAACTGTCTGAATTCATTAAAATAAAAATAACAAAAATCTAACCAAATAAGAATTTTACATTTTCTGTCAGAAATCTTTATTATTTTTACTTTATGAATGAACCTTTGGCAGAAAGAATTAGACCTAAAACTCTAGATGACTATATCAGTCAGCAACATTTAGTTGGTAAAAATGGTGTTTTAACAAATTTAATTAAACAAGGAATCATTCCTTCTTTAATTTTATGGGGACCTCCAGGAATTGGAAAAACTACCCTTGCTAATATAATTGCTACAGAATCTAACAGACCTTTTTATACTTTAAGTGCTATAAGTTCTGGTGTAAAAGATGTTAGAGAAGTAATAGAAAAAGCTAAAAAAAGTGGAGGATTATTTACAACAAAAAATCCTATTTTATTTATTGATGAAATTCATAGATTTAGCAAATCTCAACAAGATTCTTTATTAGGAGCTGTAGAAAAAGGTTGGATAACATTAATTGGCGCAACTACAGAAAATCCAAGTTTTGAAGTGATTCCTGCCCTTCTTTCTCGCTGTCAAGTTTATATCTTAAATTCTTTTGACAAAAATGATTTAATTGCTCTTTTACATAGAGCTATGAAAAAAGATGTTTTATTATCTACAAAAAATATAAGCTTAAAAGAAACTGATGCATTGTTACAAGTTTCTAGTGGAGATGCTAGAAAACTTTTAAATATTTTTGAATTATTAATTTCTACAGAAAATGAAATCGAAATTACAAACGATCTTGTTTTAGAAAAAATTCAGCAAAAAACTGTTAGATATGACAAAACAGGAGAACAACATTATGATATTATTTCTGCTTTTATAAAATCTATAAGAGGTAGTGATCCTAATGGTGCTGTTTATTGGTTAGCTAGAATGATTGAAGGTGGTGAAGATGTAAAATTTATTGCAAGAAGGTTATTAATTTCTGCTTCAGAAGATATTGGTAATGCAAACCCAACAGCTTTAATAATGGCAAATAATACTTTTCAAGCAGTATCTGTAATTGGTTTTCCAGAATCTAGAATTATTTTAAGTCAGTGTGCAGTATATTTGGCAAATTCAGCAAAGAGTAATGCTTCTTATATGGCAATTGGTAAAGCTCAAGAATTGGTAAGAAATACTGGCGATTTATCTATACCTCTACATTTAAGAAATGCACCTACTAAGTTATTGAAAGACCTAGATTACGGAAAAGACTATAAATACTCTCATGATTATGAAAATAATTTTGTTGACCAAGAGTTTTTACCGCATGAAATATCTGGCACAAAATTGTATGAACCCGGAAATAATATTAGAGAAAATAGCTTTAGAGAATTACTAAAAAATAAATGGAAAAATAGATATAATTATTAAAACTTAATTTTAAATTCCTTCTTTATTAACTTATCATTTTCATAAAATTCTGCATACCATTTATCATCAATTTTGTAAAGAGTACCATCTTTACCTTTAATGATAAAAACATCTTCTTTTCTAGTTTTTAAAATTTGAAATACAACTTCTGGCTTACTATTTACTAATTGAAATCCGTTTCCTTTTTCTTGTGCATACAAAACTTCTACAAGTTTAGATTTTTCTTTAACCTTTGTATTCGTTTCTTTTACAACTATCGGTAAATTATCAGTTTTATGAAGTGTTATATCCGTATTTTTTAGTGGATTGTTATAATTATAATTAAAATCACTCATCGTTTCAAAAGCATTTCTAATAGCTTCATGATACCCTTTTTTGTAATCTTTATGTTTACTTTTACCCATTTCTGAAGTGTACAAAACGGTGTCAAAACAATTTTTTAAAACAACAACCACTTTAACTGTAAACAAACTCGATTTATCTTCTAGTGAAGCCTCTAAAGCAGAACATTTTCCTCCTAACTTTAAGTCTTTAGGTAACTCTTCGTTACTTAAAAAAACTGTAAATCCTTTTTTCTCTAATAAAAATTTAGTTAAAGAGCTTGTTTGATATTGATCTGAATGTTTTAAGAAATCAAATTTATTTGGTACAATTACATATTTATAATTGTTAATTTTTTTATTTTGACTATACACTGAAATTGTTACAAAAAACAATAAACAGTATGCTATTTTTTTTATCATTTTAATTAAATATTATATTAAATCCTAATTGAAAAGAAATATTATTTGTTGCTGCAATATCGTTAAATTGAGCGATATTATCTACTATTCCATAAAAATTAACCTTTCCTATTTTAGCAGAAATACCTGCACCAATATTATAAAAAGAATAATCATCTACAGTATATGTAAGTTTTGCTCTTACTTTATCTAATAATGATTTTTCGAAAAAACCAGTTATAGCAAGTTGAGGACTTAAAGGTCTAAAAACTGAGTATAGTTGAATCCCTATAGCATTTCTATAAAAATCTTTATAGGTATTATCATAACATTCTTTACTTCTTTTTTCTCCAAAACTATACTTTAAAGATGCATTTACTTTTGTTGGTCTCCAAGAAATATATGCATCTTGATTAGAACCTGATGGAATTTTTTCTTTTACATCTGTATCTAATTCATTCCAATAATCTATCGAATTTGTTTCATCATAACTAAATTCAATCCCTTCAAAATTATAACTTCCTTTTATAAAAGAATTTTTAATGCTTTTTTTATGCTTTATAAAACCAAAATCT
>NZ_JBDVJE010000053.1:0-69677 GCF_039939415.1 Polaribacter sp. | reverse complement strand
AAACCAAAATCTACAATACTTCCTGTAATTTCTATTTGATCTGTAACATGATATGTAAAACCCATATCTAAACCAACACCAAAATTAGGTCCCAAAAAAGTATTACTTAAAATAGCACCAGAATCGTCTATATATTTATTGTTTTCAATTAAACCTGCAGTTCTAATAGTTATATCTGTGTCATTTAAATAATGACTATAGATATTATTAACTCCTTCTACAGTTGTAAATGTTCCTGTATTATTACTACTTTCTAAATTTAACGCAGAAGAATACATTTTAAACCTTCCTCCTAAAGTTAATTTTTCATTTATTTTTTTAGTTACTCCAAAATGTAATACTCCTAGAACATCAACTTTATATAGTATTTGAGATAAATCGAAACTTTTATTTAAATATGCAGAATTTCCTTCTGTAATAAGTGTTATTGGGTCTTTTGGGAAATAAGATATTGCGTCAAATTCTTGATAAAAACCAAAACTGAAATAAAAATCATCTTTAAATCTAAAACCAGTATTTAAAACTTCTAGCTGAAAATTTAACTTCAGATGATCTCTTGTACTTAAAGTATTTAAAACAGTAGAAACTTTATCATTTATAGAAATATTATTAGAGGCAAATACATCTGAAATAGAAAAACCTGTTGAACCAAACTCTGATGAAATTCCAGATAAAAATGGCACTCCTATATGATATTTATAATTAGTTTCTGTACCAGGGTTTAGCAAAAGGGCTTGTGGCAACTCTGCAAAATCATATAAAACTTGTTTGTTTTGACTCTTGGCTGTAATTGTAAATAATACAAATAAAATTGTAATAAATCTTTTTATATTATGCATCTGTATCAAAATATAATTTTAGAGATGATTTTAGTTCAAATTCTGTTGTAGAATATGGATCTAAAGGTGTAATAGTATCATCCATTTTAACTGTTACACTTACTTTAGATGTATTTTTCACATTAAGATTAGAATTGACTTCTATTACTTCTAAAAATTTAAAATCTAAATTATTTGCATTTATTTTTATTTGCTGAAAACGGTGAGTTCTAGAATCATTTATATCTAATAATTCTATTATAATTGTAAAATCTCTATCAAGCTCATTCTTAATTTCAATATTAAAATCTAATTTAACTAATTTGTCTTTTACATAACTTCTATCAAAAATTCTAAAATTTGTAACATCAGTTATTTCAGATTCTTGAATTCCTGAAGAGTTAAAAAATTGAAAAGGTAAAATTTTAAACGATGTTAAAGCTACGCTAAACTCTGGTGCAGCAGAGTAGTCTTCAAATTGAGTAAAATCTAAATCATCTACACAAGAAGTTATTGATAAAAAAAATAAAAATAAGGGTATTATTTTTTTAGAGGGCATATTGTATATTTATTTGAAAACGATTAAAGGTTAAATATATTGTTTTATTTCTAAAAGCGATTTTACAGTTATAAATATATCATTTTCTTCAATCTCTTTATTAAAATTACAATGAATTGCTTTCATACCAACTTTTAATGCTCCATTTATATCTGCTTCAATATTATCTCCTATCATTATAGAATTTACACTTTCTGCTTTAGCAACTTCTAAAGCATAATTAAAAACTTTAGGGTTTGGTTTTTTCACGCCTACAGATTCAGACGTAATTACTTTATCAAAATAATGATGAATATTCGAATTTATTAATTTTTTACTCTGTACTTCTTCAAAACCATTTGTAATAATATGCAGTTTATATTTGTCTTTTAAATAATCTAAAATTTCAAATGTTCCATCAAAAAGATAATTAAAATCAGCCAAAAACGCTATATATTGCTCTGCAATTACATCAATCATTTCATCAGTAATTCTGTAATTAATTGCATCAAAAGTCTTTTTTAGCCTACCATACCTCAACTCACTTTTTGTTACTTTCTCTTCTCTATATAGTTTCCAGTACTCAAAATTCAATGGTTTGTAAACTTCTAAAAAAGAAGTTAGGTCTGTATTTATATTATTAATCGTAAATACTTTTTGAAATGTTAAGTCAGAATTTTTCTCAAAATCCCATAAAGTATGGTCTAAGTCAAAGAAGACGTGTTGTATATTTTTCATTTATATTATATTTGAAAAAAACTTTTTAATTGATACCAAAAATAAAGAAAAAACATTTATCTATTTTTTTTAAAAACATTTTAGTAATGTTTAGAGGAACCCTAATTTCTCAGGTTTTTGCAGTTATTGGTTCTCTTTTTCTAGCAAAAATTTATGGAGAAGAAGCATATGGTGTTTTTGGTGTTTTTATTAGTACAATAAATATTACATCTATTATATCTACGTTACAATTGGATAAATGTATTGTAACTTCTAAACATAAAAAAGAAAGTATAAATTGGTTTAATTTTTTATTAATTCTAATTCCTTTAATCTCAATTTTAATTTCATTACTATTATTTCTAATTTCAAATTATTTTTTTGAAGAGAAATTTGATTTAACCATTATTTTACTTGCAACTATTGGTTCTTTAATATTTACATATAATATAATAAACGAAAGTTATTTCACCTTTAATAAAGAATTCTCTACAATCTCAAATTCAAGAGTCTTTTTAACGATTGGCAATGTATTATTTCAATTTGTTCTTTATTCTTATTATAACTTATTGGGTTTAATCATTGGTTTTTTAATTTCTCAATTTTTCTTGTTACTTTATTATTTATTTAAAAATAGAAGTGTTTTTTCTAAAACGAACTTTAAAGCAATCAAAAATGGAATAAAAATGAACGCTACGATTGTAAAATTTTTACTCCCTTCCAATACTATCAATAGTTTCGCAAATAATTTAATGCCAATATTAATTCTTACTTTTTTTGGAGCTAAAGAGGCAGGAGTTTACTTCTTTAGTATTAAAATTTTAGGAACTCCTTTATTTTTAATATCATCTTCAATATCTAAAGTATATTTTCAGAAATCTTCTGAACTTCTGATAGAAAATAAAAGTGAATTATTTAAACTAACTAAAAAAATTGTAACAACAAACTTACTTCTAATGTTAGGATTTCTAATTATAGTTAATACTGTTGGGATGTATATTTTAGAGCACTTTTTTGATAAAAACTGGATTAATTTAAGACTTTACACGTTAATTTTATCTATTCTTATCTTTGCAAGAACATCTTTTAATCCTATAAGTAGTTTAATTGTTGTTTTAAATAAAAACTTAGAAAGTTTAATTTTTAATGTTTATTTATTTATTATTAATTTAATTGCTATTTATGTTGGATATTTATACAACAATATAACTATAACTATTTTTGTTCTTGCCATTTTTGGAGGAGTCGGTTATTTATTATTACTCGCTTATTTTTTAAATCATTTAAAATCTATTACACAAAATAATGTTTAAAAAAATTGATTTTCTCTTTTTCGGATGGATTATAAATTGGTTGTACCCAAAATATTACAGACCAAAGTATGGTTATAAAAGATATTATATTTTATTTTTTCATTATTTAATTCCGCAAAAATTATTCAGGCTAAACCCTAAAGTTAAATGGCCAGTACATTTTACTTCAAAAGTTTTAGCTCCTGAAAATATAACAAAGGGTATTTTATGCGATCCTGGTGATAACCTTAATAATTATATACAAGCAAATAATGGAATTATTTTTGGCTCAAATATAGAATTAGGTCCTGGTGTTAGTATCATTTCATCTAATCACAACTCTTCTAATTTAAGAGAGCATGTAAAAGGAAAACCAATTACGATTGGAAATCATGTTTGGATTGGAGCTAATAGCACTATTTTGCCTGAAGTTTCTATTGGAAATAATGTAATTATTGGAGCAAACTCTATAGTTACTAAAGACATACCAGCAAATTCTGTAGCTCTTGGAAATCCTTGTAAAGTTATCAAACAAAAAGAAAAATATTCTGAAGATCTTAGTAAGATTATATTCAATAAAAAAATCCCTAAAAATAAATATCTTTAAAGTTTTACTAGTTTAATAAAGATTATTTTCTTTTTATTATATGCTTGTCTAATAATCTTTTTATAAAATACAAAATCAATTCACCTTTTACAATAGTTTCAGCGGTATAAACAGTATTATATTCCATCGGAATTCTTTGTATATTATTAATTTCAGTTACCTCATCTTTTATTCCTGCTGTACCAAAAGTTAAAATATTTTTTTTCTTTGTTTCTTTAAAAAAATCAGATGAAACCCCATTATCAGAAAAAGGAAAAGAAAAAAACAATTTATCTATATTAAATGTTTTTTTTAAAAAATTTACACTTTCTAAAGTCTCTTCTAATTGATCTTTTAAAGAAAGTTCTAAATAATAAGGATGAGATTTACTATGACCTCCAACATAGAATCCTTTTTCAATTAAAATTTTTATTTGCTGCTTGGTTAAATAAGGAGTATCTATTTCTAGAAAATTAGAAATATTAATAGACAAACACCTACATAATTTGTCAATTAAAATTGTATCAACATATTTTAATTCTTTTAAATAACCGTAATTAAAAACAATGCTACCAATTTCTTTCTTTACAAGATTTTTCTCTTCTTTTGTTAGTTGTTTTTTAGACAATCTTTCAATTAATAAATTTATTTTATACCTAAAAAAAAGAGCCTTATTATCAATAAAATTAGTATTGATAAAATTAATTGCAAATACCTTTTCTTTTATTAAAATAGGCATTACAACATCATAAAAATTAGATAGTCCATCATCAAAAGATAAAAAAAAATTAAACTGTTTTTTATAATTTTCTTTGCTTAATAAATCTTTTTGAGAAATAGATTTAAAATGCTTTTTAAAAAAATGAAGATCTCTAATGAACTCTTCTTTATTTTTTGCTTTGTATAAATGTTTGGTAATAACATCATCGTTTTCTTTTACAAAGTGATAAAAAGGATATATAATTCTTTTTCTTGATAACTTCATTAAAAATGAAACAGGTAAAAAATTATATAAAAAACTAAACTTAAAAAAATATTCTTTTGGAGACATTAATTATTAAGGTTGATAAATTTATTTCTTAAAAAATTTCAATAATTTAGGTAGGTTATTATATTTTAATTCTATATAATTCTCAATGCTTGATCCAAAACTCAAATTAAATTTTTTTATACTCTCAATAGATGAACCTCCAAAATCAAAAAACTCATAACCTTTATAATACCTACAAATAGCTCTTTCTATTAAAAAAGTATTTGCTCCATTTTTACGATTATTAAAATCTGTAGATGATACTAATTTTACAATTCTTTTTTTATCCATTAAAAAAAAGCCAGAAGCAACCAGCATACCTTCTTCATTATAAACAGACAATATTTCTCCTTTCTTTCTTTTAATACAAGTTTTCATTAAACTTGTCAAAGTTGCATAGTCTTTTTCTTTAAATTCTTTTACTCTTTTACCTACATTAGATGAATGTAAATCAATGAGATTCTTTGGAGAATACTCTATCTTTACAAATAATTTATTTTTTTTCGCTTTTAATAAATCTTTTTTTCTATCTCTTCTAAATTTAGATAATAGAATTTCATAAGGTTCTTTTAAATCTAAAAATTGAAGGTGTCTTTTCTTTTGATACAGATGAAACATTGAAAAAGAGTTACGTGTGTTAGTTCTCGTTTCTACAAATCTAAAAGTTTCAAATAGTTTAATTAAAAATTCATTTTCGTTTTCATCTTCTCTTGTAAAAATCCCTAATTGAATCAACCAAAAAGGAGTATATATATATTTTATTCCATATTTCTTACGCAACGGAATTGGCATTACAGCATCATAATCACCCAACACCAAAACATCCCAATTTTCAGCTACAATATCTAAATACCAAGAAAAGGCATAAATTCTAGATTGTATAGACTGCTCTATACAAGCATCATATTTTATCGTATTTAAATCTTTTCTTTTTATGTATTTTATCATCTTAAGAAGTAGCAATTTTAATCATAGAATCATACAATCTTTTCCAACCTTTCCAGCGATCATAATTACTTAAACTTTCATTATGAAATAGTGTTATAAATGTTCCGTTTACAGCTTTTACTTCATTTTTAAGATCTCTAATTCTGCCTAATGATTGTCTTGGTGTAAGTTTCATATAATTATTTAAAGTAGTATCCATTAAAGCAAATGGAAATATTTTAAGAGGCGTTTGAATTTCAAAATCTAAATCGTAAAAATAAAAAGGAGTACATGTGCTTGCTCTAAAACCTACATTACTTGCATAGCCCATAGAATGATCTTCTAAAATTTCTAAATCTATTAAATTTTGATAAGTTTCTGGCAAACTAAAACGTAAATAATGTTGTCTAGATCTTTGAATAGGCATATTAATAATTTGCTCTAATCTAATTTTTTCTTTTTTTAATAATTCTGTATTATTCATTGTAAAATAAGATGGATGTAAGCCTACTCTTGCATAATCTACCATTTCTTTAATTAACAATCTATATTTATTTTTAGAAGCAGAAACATTGGTATCAAAAGTGGTATAATCTCCTATTAAAAAAAAGAAAATAGTTCTAATATTTTTGCCTTTTCTAATGTCTAAAATTTGTTGAAAAGTATCGAAAGGATCTTTTTTAATATTAAAAGTAACCGCAAACCTGTTCCATACATTTACCAATCTAAAATGAAACAAATCATTAAAAAAACCACCAATACCTCTAACCAAACTCTTGTATTTATAAGCATAAGCATTGTCTATATCTACTGTAGAAATAAATTTATATTCACGCTTATTATATTTATAGTTTGGGAACTTTTCTTTTAAAGCATCTAATAATTTATACGCCCAGATATCTACAACAGGTTTTTCTAAAAAACGATATTTAAATGCCAAACTTTGTTCTGCTGTATAACGCCCATGCTTGTCTTTTACATGTGGTAAATATTCTTCATATCTAGAAATTAGATAGAAACTTGCAGCAAAAATATCGTAAGGAATTGCAGATTTAGCACCAGCTTTAAAAAAACAAGGAACCTCATCCCATTTTTGGATAACAATTTCCATATCATTAACCCCTTGCTCAAATAACAAGTCGTTGCTTTTTACAAAAAACTCATTTCCTAAAGGAGTTTTTGTATAGGTCATTTTGGGACCATTATGTGCTACAAATTCTTCTATTTTAGAAGTAAAATCTACAGGTATTAATAAAGTTCTAGTAAGAATATGCTTAAATATATAACGAACTCTTGGGGTAATTTTATGTGTGTAGATTAGTATCATCGTTTTAAATTGCAGTTTTCAGTAGCAGTTTTAAACAGTTACTTAATGTAAACTGGTTCTCAAACTGCAAACTATATTAATCCTTCATCTGCAAAGCTAAAATACGCTTTTTCAGTAATTATTAAATGATCTAAGAGTTTAATATCTAAAGTAATTCCTGCTTCTTTAATTTTTTGAGTTAGTTGTTTATCTGCATTACTAGGTTGTAATTTTCCTGATGGATGATTATGACAAACTATGATACCAACTGAAGCTAATTCTAAAACCCTCTTAAACAGCAATCTTACATCTACAACAGTGGCTGTTAACCCCCCTTTACTAATTTGATATTTTGCTAAAACTTTATTAGAATTATTTAAAAATAATACCCAAAATTCTTCGTGTTCTAGATCTCCAATAATGGGTTGCATTACATTAAATACATCTTTACTACTTGTAATTTTTGATTTTTCTAAAGCCTCCTCTAATTGTCTTCTTTTGCCTAATTCTAAGGCTGTAATAATAGCAATTGCTTTTGCTTCTCCTATTCCTTTAAAAGTAGTAAGTTTTTCTACAGATAGTTTTGCTAGTTCATTTATATTACCTGCAACAGATTGAAGAATTCTTTTAGACAAAGCAACTGCGCTTTCATTTCTATTTCCAGAACCTATAAGTATTGCTATTAATTCTGCATCTGATAGCGATATTTTTCCCTTTGCAATCAGTTTCTCTCTTGGTCTATCATCTAAAGCCCAAGATTTAATGGTTAACTTTTCCATATTCTTTTTTATAAAAATACGAAAATGATTTTAATACTATAATTGATTTAAAAAGCTTCTATATTGTTGATTATCTGGATATAAATCAATTAATTTTCTTACTATATTTTTTGCTTTCGTTTTTTGGTCTGACTTAGAATACACATATGCTAAAACATATAATAGTCCTTCATTATTACTATCAAACTTTAAACCAGAAACTATTGATTTTTCTGCATTTTTATAATCTTGCTTCTTATCATATAATAAGCCTAAATTATAATAAACACGAATATTTTCTGGCATAATTTTAGTTGCTTTTTTAAGCTGAATAATTGCATCATCAACTCTATTTATTTCTGCATACAATAACGCTAAAGAATAATAAACAGGTCCAAATTCTGGTTCTTGTTTAATTACTTCTTTAAAGGTTTCTTCTGCCTTTTTATATTGCTTATTATTGTAATATAAAGTTGCTAAATTTATTCTAATTTGGTTGTTAATATTATCTATAGAAAGTGCACTTTCATAACTCTCAATACCTTTTTGTAGATTTCCTGATTTAATATAAAATCTTCCTTTTTTAATTCTTGTCCCAACAAAATCAGCATTCGTTTTTAAATGTGTAAAAAATTCTTTTTTTACTTTTTTATAACTTTCTTTATAAGCTTCTGGAATTTCTGTTTCGGTTACATTTCCTAATCCAAAGAAGGTTTTAATTCTAATACTTCTTTTAGGATCTTCTAGCAACGGTAAAAAATAAGATGTATAATCTGTAGAGTTTACATTACTTAAAACATCTACAGTTGCTCCTCTTACTAGTGCAGAATCATCATTTAAAAGCGATATATATTCTTGTACAAAATTCTGTGCATTATAATTAGACAATACTTTTGTTGCAGATGCTCTTACTATTTCTGGTTGATTTTTATCATGCATCAACTCTATTAAACCAATATGTCCATTAGGTTGCATTGTAATTCCTGGAGCTAATTTTTCTGAGTAATGAACAGAATCTACCTCTCCAAATAACTTGGTAAAGTTTTTAGCTGCCCAAACATCATCTTTATCTGTATGACAACCAGAACATGCATTTGGTGTTCCGTATTTTAGACTTAAATCTGGTCTTGGCACTCTAAAGCTATGATCTCTTCTAAAATCATTGCCCATATAAAAACGACCTGGCATATGACAATTTATACATTTTGACGACTCTGTATTTTGTTCATGAAAATGATGCTTAGGTGTATCGTATTTTTCTGGCACATGACATTGAGCACACAATTTATTTCCATCAAACTTTAGTTTTAACGAATGTGCATCATGACAATTGGTACATGTAACATCGTTTTGATACATTTTACTTTGCGTAAATGAACCATAAACATAATCTTCATCTAAAATTTGTCCATCTGCTTGATATAATCTCTCTTCTAATAGTTGAGGATAATAATGATCTAACATAGTTCCTTCAAAATTAAAAGCTTCAGAAAATTGCTCTCTTCTCATATGACAACGCGCACATTGATCTACTAATTCTTTAGAATCTGTTTCTGTTGTCATTTGAAAACTTCCATTTGCAACATATTTTTCTCCCATTGTTTCCACATCAGTAACATGTTGTTTTCCTGGTCCATGACAAGCTTCGCAGTTTACATTTATGATTGCAAATTCTGTATCATAACTATGTGTTTTTTCATCATAATTCTTACGAACATTTGTAGAATGACAATCTGCACACATATTATTCCAATTTAAACCTCCTCTAGACCAATGCAACCATTCTGAATGTACTACTTTAAAATCTGGATATAAATCGAACCATTTATTCTTTACAGAATCCCAAGCAGTTCTTAAACACTGATAATGTCCGTCAGGAAATTGAACTATATATTGTTGTAATGGAGTAATACCAAAAGTATATACAATTTTATAATCGTGATTTTTACCATCTGGTCCTTCTGTATTTACATAAAAGTCTTTTCCTTTTTTAAAAAAGAGAGAAGTTACGCCTTGACTTGTAAATTTTTTATTATTAAATTTTCCAAGTATTGAAACACTATCTGCAACTTGCATTGCTTTATCATGATGAGAACCTTCCCATTTTTTAAATTGATCTTGATGACATTCTTTACATTTTTGATCACCTAAAAAATGGCTATCTGGTATCAGTTTTCCCGAAAGAAAAACTCCTTTATCTTTTTCTATTTCTTTATATGCTATTTTTTTTTCACAAGATGAAAAGGTAAGTGCTATAAAAAATATTAAAGAGCATATTTTAAAGAAGTCTAAAGTATTAAAATCTTTTAATTTCACGAATATAGTATGTATAATTTTAGAAAGTAAATCTAAAGTTTCTATTTAGTAGAAAAAAAGATAATTGTCATTTTTTTTTTGATATTAATATTTATAATAAATTGAAAACCTTTATTTATTGTTATTTCCTGCAAAACTCTTTATATCTTTGTATTCTATTATTCTATCTTTAACATATGAAAATTATTATAGCTGGTGCTGGAGACGTTGGTTTTCACTTAGCTAAACTTCTTTCTTACGAATCTCAAGATACTTACATCATAGATTTTAATGGTGATAAACTTGAGTATATTAATAATCATTTAGATGTAATTACAAAAAAAGGAGATGCAACATCTATTAAATTATTAAAAGAAATAGGTATTGATTCAGCAGATTTATTAATTGCAGTTACCGATAGCCAAAATACAAATTTTACAATTTCTGTTATTGGTAAATCTTTAGGTGCTAAAAAAACAATTGCTAGAATAGATAACCCAGAATTTTTAAATAATTGCGAAGTTGATTTTAAACAATTTGGATTAGACTTTATGATTTCTCCACAAGAATTAGCAGCAAATGAAATTAAAATGCTGTTAGATCAATCTTCTTTTAACGACACTGTTGCTTTTGAAAGTGGTGTATTTAATGTAATGGGAACTCCTTTAGCGTATAACTCTCCTATTTTAGATTTAACAGTTAGTGAAGCAAAACAACAGTTTTCTAATGTAGATTTTATAACTATTGCTATTAAAAGACAAGGTATTTCTCAAACTATTATTCCTAGAGGAGATACAACTTATCAACTTAATGATCAAGTATATTTTTGTGTGCCTAATTATAGTATGAAAGACCTCTACCCTATTATTGGAAAGAAACAACTCAATATTAAAAATGTTATAATTCTAGGCGGAAGTAGTATTGGAATGAAAACTGCACGTAACCTCTGTGAAAATAACTATAAAGTAAAACTTATTGAAAAAAACAGAGAAAAAGCAGAAATACTTGCAGAAACTCTTAGTAATACTTTAATAATTAACGGAGATGGAAGGGATTTAGAACTTTTAGAAGAAGAAAATATTAGAGAAACTGATGCTTTTATTGCAGTTACAGGAAATTCTGAAACCAATATTATGTCTTGTTTAGTAGCAAAATCTAAAGGAGTAAAAAAGACAATTGCTCTTGTAGAAAACATGGATTATATTGATATTTCTCAAACTATAGGAATTCAATCTTTAATTAATAAAAAACTAATTGCTGCAAGTAATATTTTTAGACATATTAGACAAGGAGAAATTTTGGCTTTAGCAAACTTACACAACATTGATGCTGAAGTTTTTGAATTTGAGGCCCAAAAAGGAGATAAAATAACACAAAAACTTATTAAAGATTTACGTTTCCCTAGAGAAGCTGTATTTGGCGGAATCATTAGAAATGAGAAAGCAATTATGGCAACAGGAGAAGTTAAAATTAAAGTTGGAGATAAAGTAATTGTATTCTGTTTACCAGAAGCAGTTAGCGAAGTAGAAAAGTTATTTAAATAAAATAATGGGAGCATTAAATACTAAAATAATATTTCGTTTTTTAGGAATAACAGCAATTTTAAACGGATTCTTTATGTTTATTGCATATCCTTTTAGTGTTTATCATAATGAAAACGCACAATGGGGCATTTTAAGTTCTGGTGTTGTTACAATAATTATAGGATTGCTTCTTTATTTTTTAAACAAACCTAAAAGTACAAGTATCCAAAAAAAAGAAGGATACCTTATAGTAACTCTTGGTTGGTTAACTCTATCATTAACAGGTATGTTACCCTACCTATTATCAGAATCTATACTTAGTGTTACAGATGCTTTTTTCGAAACTATTTCTGGATATTCTACAACAGGTTCATCAATTTTAACAGATATAGAAGCAATGCCAAAAGGAATTTTATTTTGGCGAAGTGCAACACATTGGATTGGTGGAATGGGAATTATTGTTCTTACTATTGCAATTCTACCACTATTGGGTATTGGAGGAATGCAATTATTTATGGCAGAAGCTCCAGGACCTTCTGCAGACAAACTACACCCTAGAATTACTGATACTGCTAAAAGATTATATCTTATTTATGTAACTTTAACTTTAGTGCAATTTTTATTATTAAAAGTTGCTGGCATGTCTTGGTTTGATGCTATTAACCATGCAATGGCAACTATGAGTACTGGTGGTTTTTCAACAAAAAATAGTAGTGTTGCATTTTATAATAACTTACCTTTTGTACAATATATAATTATCATTTTTATGCTAATTGCAGGTACCAATTTTGTACTTACGTATTTTGCTCTAAAAGGTAAAATTCAAAAAGTATTTCAAAGTGAAGAATTTAAATATTATTTCTTTGGAATTATAGGGGTTTCTGCTTTAGTTACAGTAATTATATACTTTTTTCAAGACCCAAATTTACACACAACCATTAATCATCCAATGATTTTTGGTAAAGCAGAAAGCGCTATTAGACATTCTTTATTTATGGTTACCTCTGTTGTAACCACAACTGGTTTTGTAACTGCAGATTTTACAATGTGGAGTTTCTTTGCAACAGGTATTTTCTTTGCATTATTTTTTACAGGTGGTTCTGCTGGTTCAACCAGTGGTGGGGTAAAAATTGTTAGGCATATTGTAATGCTTAAAAACAGTTTTTTAGAATTTAAAAAAGCATTACATCCAAATGCAATATTACCAGTTAGATATGATGGAAAATCTGTAAATAAATCTATTGTATTTAACATACTTTCTTTTTTTATAATCTATATGCTTATTTTTATAATGTCTTCTGTTGTACTCACTCTATTAGGATTAGACTTTATTTCTGCATTAGGAGCAGCTGCATCGTCATTAGGAAATATTGGACCTGCAATTGGTTCTGTTAGTCCTGTTGATAGTTATGCTCATTTATCTGCTACAGCTAAATGGTTTTGTTCTTTTTTAATGTTAATTGGTAGATTAGAACTTTTTACCGTTTTAATTTTATTTACTCCTTTCTTTTGGAGAAAAAATTAAACATAAATTAATAAATCATTAAAAATACATTCTCTTTTTTATCTTATTGTTAATAATATATTTACGCTTTTTTTTTAATTTACTTTTTTCATATTTTAGAACTCTAAATTATTTAACATGAAACAAAAATACTTTTTAAAAATTGCATTGCTTTTTGCATTTGTAATGATTACAAATTCTTTTTTCGGACAAGGCTCTGAAAATTTCACAAACTCTACTGCAACTTCTTCTTATGCAGATGGAAGTTTCATCGGTAATAATTCAATTACTTGGAATTATGTAGCAAGTAGAGATGAAAACTCAGACGGTAATGGCGCTGGTATTGATGGTAATGCGCTAATGCTTAGACGATCTACAGAACCTAGCTCTGTTTCTGCAACATCTATATCTGGTGGTATTGGTAATTTTTCTGTAACACTATATAAAGGGTTTTCAGGTTCTGGAAATAGACAAGTAGAATTATTTATTAATGGAGATAGTAAAGGAACATCAGTAGCATTTGATGATGCTGATGATAAAGACAAGTATACATTTACAGTAAACAATATTAATATTTCAGGCAATTTCGATATAGAAATTAGAAATATAACTAGTAAACAGGTAATTGTTGATGATATCACTTGGACTGCTTATTCAAGTTCTACTCCAATTATTACTTTTGATACTGCAACAAGTTCTCAAACAGAAACTAATGCAACTTTTAATGTTAATATACCTGTTACCGTTTCTAATTACAATGGAAATCAAATAGATGTTTCTGTTAGTACTTCTGGTACTGCAGAAAGTACAGATTACACTCTAAATACAACTTCTTTATCTTTTACAGCAGATGGTTCGCAAAACATTTCTTTAGATATAAATCCTGATTCAGATGATTTTGATGATGAAACAATTATTTTAACTTTAACGGAAACAAGTACTGTTACAGGTTTAGCTATTTCTCAAAATACACACACTGTTACAATTACTGAAGATGAAACTGCACCTAGTATAACTTTTGATACTCTAACAAGTTCAGAAACAGAAACCGATGCAACTTTTACGAGTGCAAATATTCCAATTACTGTAAGCAACTATTCTGGTATACAAATAGATATTAACATAAGTGTTACAGGAGGAACAGCAGAAGCTAGTGATTATTCTTTTACAGCTCCTACAGCTTTATCTTTTAGTGCAAACGGAACCCAAAATATTACAGTAGACATAAATGATGATGCAGACTCAGATGATGAAACAATTATTTTAACAATTACAGAAACTAGTAGTGTAACAGGTTTAACAATATCCCAAGCTAACCATACTATTACAGTTACTGATAATGAAGGTCCAACTTCAATTTATACAGAAAATTTTTCTGGACAAAATAGTAAAGGAGCTGTTGGACCAGGAGGTTCTTCACCTACTATAGATCTATCTGATGTTGATTGGACTATTGACGTATCTAGTGTAGACCTTTCTGCAACAACAGATTGGTTTCAAGTAGCAAATGAAGTTTTTGAAGCAAGAGATATAGATGGAAATGCTTTTTGGTTATCTCCTTCAATAAATATTTCTTCATTTACTAATGTACAATTTAGTTTATCTGCTATTGAAAGTGGAGATATGGAAAGTGCTGATATTTTTTTAACTGAGTACAGAATTAATGGAGGTACTTGGACTGAAGCTTCTACAAATGGTAATTTAAATGATGATTTTTCAAGTGCAACTGTATCTGAAACTAATCTTAATGGTAGTACCTTAGAAATTAGAGTTACATTAAATAATAACGCTGGTACAGAATATCATAGATTAGATGATATTTTGGTAGAGGGCACACCTGCATCTTCAGATCCAACAATTACTTTCGATACTGCAACAAGTAATGAAACCGAAACAAACGCAACATTTGCAACATCTGGTATACCGATTACTTTAACAAATTATGATGCTAATGTTACTGTTACAGCAACTGTAAATGGAACTAGTACAGCAGAAGCTGGAGACTATGTTATAGATTTAACTCCGTTAGTTTTTGATACTAATGAAACTTTAAATATTCCTTTAAGTATTAACGCTGATACAGACTTTACAGGTGAAACTATCATTCTTGATATTACTGTTACCAGTGGTACAGCAGATATAACAACTAGCCAACATACAGTTACCATCACAGATGATGATATTCCTGCTATTTTTATTACAGAAATCATGTATGACTCACGATCAGTTCATGGAAGTGATGATGAATGGATAGAAATATATAATGGAAGTGGTTCAGATATAGATATTTCTAATTACACACTAGAATACAATAGTATTACTTTTACATTTCCAAGCTCAACAACTTTTACTAATGACTCATACATTGTTATTGCTGTTGGTAGTAATGGAGATGGAACTTTTAATAATGATAGTCCATTTACTCCTGACTTTAATAATTTATCTGTTGCTAATGCTACTGTTGCTAATACAGAAGACACAAATAATCTAACAAATTCTTCAAGAACTATTGAACTTAAAAATACAAGTGGTACAATTTTAGATACAGTTACTTATTCAGATACTAATGGTGCTGATTCTAATGGTAGTTCTTTTGAGTTAGTAGATACTTCTGTAGACAATTCAGCAACAAGTAGTAACTGGCAAGAAAGTGGCATTTTTGGAGGCTCTCCTAAAACTCTTGGCTCTTCATACTGGACAGGAGCAACTAGTACAGATTGGTCTGATGCAACAAACTGGAATGCTATAGGAATACCAACTTCAAATTCAAATTTTGTAATCTCAAACGGATTAACAAAATACCCTGTAGCTTCTGTAGCTGTTACTATAAATAAAGGCTTAATTAAATCTGGAGCAACATTAACAGCTCAATCTACATTTACAGGTACAGTAACTTACCAAAGAAACTTAGCAACAACAAATTGGTATTTAATATCTTCTCCTGTTTCAGGTGAAACTTATGATTCAGATTGGGTAGATGCTAGTAATATAGATGATACAAATGGTAGTGATAACAATGTTGGTATTGCAACTTACTCTACTATTAATGATACCTGGTCTTACCTACAAGATGGTGGCAGTGGTACATTTTCTAATGGAGTAGGTTATTCTGTAAAACAAAATTATTCTGGAGATCTATATTTTACAGGATCGTTAAACACAGAAAATGTAGCAACATCTGTTGTTACTGGTGGTAATGGCGGCTATAACTTAATAGGAAACCCTTTTACTACAAACCTTTCTTCTGCTATGTTTTTATCAGGAAACACAGCTAACTTAACTAATGAAACTATTTGGGTTTGGAATCAAGCAACAAGTTCTTATGATACATATGTAACTGAAGATAGTTTTATTCTTGCTCCAACTCAAGGTTTTTTTATAAGTGCAAATACTGATACTAATTTGAGTTTAGCAGAAACTTATCAAACTAATTCAACTGGTACTTTCCAAAAATCTACTAAAACAGAATTAAAATTATTTATGACAGATGGAAGTAGTGAAAGATATACAAGAATTAGTTATTTACAAAATGCAACAACTGCTTTTGACAATGGTTATGATGGAGAAACATTTGGAGGTATAAAAAATAGTCTTAATATATATACCAACTTAATAAAAGATAATATTGGTAAAAAATATCAAGTACAATCTTTACCAAACTCTGATTATGAAAATATGATAATTCCTATTGGTATTAATGCTGTTGGTGGTAAAGAAATTACTTTTACAGCAAATGTTTCTAATTTACCTACAAATATAAATGTGTATTTAGAAGATAGACAATTAAACACTTATACACGTTTAGACGAAACTAATAGCAAATATAAAATAACTTTAACAGAAGCTTTAAATGGAATAGGTCGATTTTATTTACATACAGCTTCTAGTGTTTTATCAACTGAAAACTTTAGTTTAGATAATATAAGTATATATAAGTCTGGTCTTTCAACTTTAAAAGTTGTTGGTGTACATAATGGGGCTACAAATATCAAATTATTTAATATTCTTGGAAAACAAATAATAAATACTTCTTTTCTATCTAACGGAGTTAAAGAAATTTCTTTACCAAAATTAGCGAAAGGAGTTTATATTGTTCAATTAGAAACGGAAAAAGGTAAATTGAACAAAAAAATTATTTTAGAATAAAACGAGAATTATAAAACAACACATCATGAAAAAACAAATAAATAATACTCAAAATATTTCTCGTAAAGAAGCTATTAAAAAAATTGGTAATTACGGTAAATATGCAGCGTTAACTGCCTTAGGTACTTATATGATTTTAAACCCACAAAAAGCGCAAGCTGCTAGTATGGAAGAACCAGGAACTGATTTCTAATAATTTTAAAATAGTTTAAAAAAACACCTCAATATTAGAGGTGTTTTTTTTTATATAAATAATAAAATAACTACTTTTATTTTTCATGAATAAACAAACAAATTTTTTATACAAAACAGCTGAAAACAAAACAATTGTTTGGTTCGAAAACAGCAATGAATACCTAATTTTAGAAAACACAACTGCAGATATTTTAAAAAGATTAAATAAAGGTATTTCTGTTAATGAAATTGCAGAAGCTTTATCAAAAAAACTATCTGTTCCAAAAGAAAAAACTATTGACTTTATTTTAGACTTAGAAAAAAGAATTTACGAGCCAAAAAATAGTAAAGAATTAGAAATTATAAACGATTATAGAGATATAAAAATACCTAAATCTTTTGAATACATTAAATATTATAAAATAAATAATCTTATTTTTAAAGTATCTTTTTTAAGTGAAAAAGAACTTTCTTTAGTACATCCAAAATTTTCTCATTTGGTTATTGAAAAATCAGAAATTTTTGATGTAGAGTTTGATGTTTTTATCAATAATAAATATATATTTCTTTTTGTTGATCAGAAATTAATTGGAGCTTGGAGTTATAAAAATATTCATTATTTTCAAGGTAAATTCTCTATGTTGTTAATACAGAAAATTCATCAAAAAGAAGAAAGTGAATGGATGGGTGTTTTTCATGCATCTGCCGTAAGTAATCAAAAAAAATCAATTCTTTTTTTAGGAGACTCTGGTAATGGAAAAAGCACTTCTTTAGCTCTTTTACAAGCAAATGGTTTTACTTGTTTAGCTGATGATTTTGTACCTATAGATATCGAAAAAAGAGAAGTTTACAGTTTTCCTTCTGCAATATCAATAAAGAAAAACAGTTTAGAAACACTACTACCCATTTATCCAGAATTAGAAACATCTGCAGAATATAATTTTAAAAGATTAAACAAAATTGTACGATATTTAAAGCCCAATAACAATAATTACTTTAGTCACTTACCCTGTAATGATTTGGTATTTATTAAATACGAAAAGGATTCTAACTTAATTTGTAAAGAAATATCTAAGGTAGATGCTTTTCAACAATTAGTTCCTGATTCATGGTTATCACCTAAAAAAGAAAATGCTAAAATATTTTTAGATTGGTTCGATTCTTTAACTTGTTACCAACTAACTTATTCTAATAATAATGAAATGATAAAAACGGTTTCAAAAATATTCAATAATGAATTATAAAGAAACCTTGTTTTTTATAGGAAAATGTTTGACTATAAATCATGAAGAAAAAAACAAAAAAATAATAGAAGAAAAATTAAAATCTTCAAATATAGATTGGGATTCTGTTGTAAAAGTTAGTACAGCTCATTTTGTTTTTCCTGCTTTATACTGCAATTTTAAAAAAGCAAAATTTCTTATTTACCTTCCTGAAGAACTTGTTAATTACATGGTTCATATTACCGATTTAAACCGAGAAAGGAATCTTCAAATTATTAAACAAGCGAAAGAAATTAATGCTCTTTTATTAGCTAATAACATTACACCTATTTTTTTAAAAGGCACAGGAAATTTACTAGAAGGTTTATATGATAACATTGCAGAAAGAATGGTTGGTGATATTGATTTTTTAGTTTCTAATAAAGATTTTAAAAAAACTATTGCTATTTTAAAAAATGATAAATACATTTCTAAAGCAGAAGTTTATATCGATTATCATTGGCACTATCCAAAGATGGTAAAAGATCAAAGAATTGCTGCTGTAGAAGTTCATAATAAAGTTTTAAAAAAACCCTATACTAAATATTTAGATTATACAACTCTAAAAGAAAATGCAATTATTATTAATAATTGTAAAGTAGCCTCTTTTGAAAATCAATTTTTAATAACTATTTTACAAAAACAGATTAATGATAATCTTTATCATTCTAAAACCATTACTCTAAGAAATGTTTACGATAGTTTTTTAATTTCAAATAAAATAATTTTAAATAAAAGACATATAAAAAACAGTACAATTATTAAATATCTTAACAATTATAAAAGATGTTGTTCTGAGCTCTTAAACTTTCCCAAAAGCATACAATTTACAGAAAACGAACTATCAAAAAAATATTTAGAGTCTTATATTAAAACTATAGAAAACTCTGAAATAGAACTCAAAAAAATTAAATTAATTAACTCTTTTATTACATTAAAAAATAAGCTTAAAGTTTTACAATATTCTTTTACAGACAAAGAATACCGTACTTATACCTTTAGAAGATTAAATAGTTTAAATTTTTATCTAAAACAACTAGGTTTTAAACCTAAACCAAACGCTTAACCTCATCAAAATCTAAACCACCATAATTACCAGAACTCATTAAAACAACTGCTGTTTTATCTAAATTCTGACTAAACAAAAAGTCTTTAAATTCTTGCGGATTTGTATAAATAATCAAATCATCACGTTCAAAAGCATTTGCTATTTGCTGCTCTGTAACCTCTTCTAGTTGTTTAATTTTTACTGCATGAGGAGAATAAAAAACAACAGCTTTATCAGCTGCATTTAATGCTCCTTTATATTCTGCTAAAAACTCAGCGTTTAAACTAGAATAGGTATGCAATTCTAAACAAGCCAAAACAGTTCTTTCAGAATACTGTTCTTTTACTGCTTTTGTAGTTGCTTCGACTTTACTTGGTGAATGTGCAAAATCTTTGAAAATAACTGTAGAATCACTTTCTGCAATTTTTTCTAATCGTTTACTGGCTCCAGAGAAACTAGCTATTGCTTCATAAAAATCATCTTCATCAATTCCCATATGTTGACAAATCCACTTTGCTCCTGCTAAATTTTGAAGATTGTGTTTACCAAAAATTTCTAAAGGCAAATCTCCTTCTTCAGTAACTAAAAAAGTAGTTCCGTTTTCAATAAAATATTCTGGAGTTGAATATGGGTATTTCTTAATATGATTTTCTGATGACTCTACAACACCTTTTACAATTGTATCTTCTTCATTATACACCATCATTCCTCCATTAATCATAGAATCTGTAAAAATCTTAAATTGCTCTACATATCCCTCAAAATTTGGAAAAACATTAATATGATCCCAAGCAATTCCACTTAACAAAGCAATATTTGGTTTGTACAAATGAAATTTAGGACGCATATCTATTGGCGAACTCAAATATTCATCTCCTTCTAAAACAATAAAATCGTTTTCTTTAGTTAAATGCACCATTGTTTCAAAACCTTCTAATTGTGCACCAACCATGTAATCTACTTCTTTTTCATGATAATTTAACACATGTAAAATCATAGAAGTTATGGTCGTTTTACCATGAGAACCTCCTATTACAACACGCGTTTTATCTTTAGATTGTTCATATAAAAACTCTGGATAAGAATAAATTTTCAATCCTAATTCTTGCGCTCTCAACAATTCTGGGTTGTCTTTTTTAGCATGCATCCCCAAAATAATAACATCCAATTCAGATGATATTTTCTCAGGAAACCATCCAAATTCATTTGGCAATAATCCGTATTTTTCTAAACGAGATTTAGAAGGATCATGAATTGTATCATCACTTCCTGAAACTTGGTATCCTTTTTGGTGTAAAGCAATTGCTAAGTTGTGCATTGCGCTTCCACCAATAGCAATAAAATGAATTTTCATCGAACAAAATTTAAAAAAGTAAAAATACAAAAGCTTTATACAATATAAAGTATCTTTAGAACGAAACTCAATTAAAAAAAGGTTTTACACAATAAAACAATGCGTTAACTAATTTATGTTTGTTTTACAGACTGATTTGTACGTGCTTTGATAGCATTAAATCTATTGACTATGAAAAAAATTATAACAACTTTATTAATGATTATAACATTCTCTTCTATTTCTAAAGCACAAAATTCTTTTGAGAATCTTTGGCTAGAGGTAGAAAAATTTGAAATTGATAACTTGCCTAAATCCGCTTTAAACAGTGTAGATAAAATATACTCGAAAGCAGAACAGGAAAATAATGCTGCACAAATAATAAAAACGCTTTTTTATAAAAGTAAATTTTCATTAATTTTAGAAGAAGATGCTCAATTAAAAGTAATTGAAAACATTACAAAACATATTTCTAAGAGTAAATTTCCTACTAAAAATGTTTTAGAAAATGTTTTAGCTAATTTATATTGGCAATATTTTACGCAAAATAGATACAAGTTTTACAACAGAACAAAAACAGAAAATAAAGTTGATGAAAATGATTTTAGAACTTGGGATTTAGACACTTTATTTGAAGAAATTCATACTTATTTTAATGCTTCATTAACAAAAGCAAAAATTTTACAGAAAGTAAATATTCTAGATTTTGCTGATATTTTATCAATTCAAAAAGATTCTAAAAAATACAGACCAACTTTATATGATTTTCTAGCAAACAATGCTTTAGAGTTTTACAAATCATCTGAAACGTCTATTACTAGACCTTCTTATAAATTTATAATTGATAATCCTTCTTATTTAGAAGATTACAAAACGTTTTCTAATTTAAAACTAGTTTCTAAAGATAGTTTGTCTTTGCAATTTAATGCTTTAAAAATCTATCAGAATTTAATTCAATTTCATTCGAAAGAAAATAACATTGATGCTTTAGTAGATATTGATATTCATAGGTTAAACTTTGTAAATCGAAATGCAACTTTTAATGATAAAGAAACTGTATTTCTAGCAACCTTAAGCTCATCAAAAAACAAATTTGATAAAAATGAAGTTAGCGGAATTTATGCTTTTGAAATTGCTAAAATTCATAGAAATAAATCAGAAAATAAAATTGCAATTTCTATTTGTGATAAAATCATCAAAAAATTTCCAAAAAGTTTAGGATCAAAAAACTGTACAATTCTTAAAAATCAAATTAAAGAAAAATCACTTTCAATCACTGCAGAAAAACACATTCCTGTTAATACTAATTCTAGATTATTAATAAATTATAAAAATATTGATAGTCTATATTTTTCTGCATATAAAATTACAACTGATGAACTGTATCAATTCAATAGAAAATACAAATTAGAAGATAAAATTAAAATTATTGCTACTTTAGAAAAAGTAAAAACTTGGCAATCTAAACTTAGAAACGACTATGATTACATACAACATTCTACAGAAGTAATCGTTCCTCAATTTGAAAATGGAAATTATTTAATTGTAACTTCAGAAAGTGAAGAATTAAAAGAAGGTTTTATTTATGGAACAGCAAATTTACAAGCTACTAATTTATCTTTAATAGAAAACTCTTTTGATGGAAAACACAATTATCAAGTTGTAGATAGAAATACAGGTAAACCTATTAAAAAAGCAAGAATTATTCTCAAAAACAATCATTCTCATGAAGATAAATACATCAACAAAACATTAACCACAAACAAAAATGGTTTTGCTTCTTATAAAAGTAATAAAGATTATAATAATGTAGAGATTACAGTTAAAACAAAAAATGATTTTGCTTCTTTTGGCGATCGCTTTTTATCAAAAATTGATGCAAGAAATTATAATAAAAATGAAGATGATGATATTATTATAAAACCTTTCATATTTACTGATAGAAGTATTTACAGACCAGGACAAACTGTTTATTTTAAAGCGATTGTAATAAAAAAACAAGGTGATACATCTGAAGTTTTTAAAAACGAATTTGTCGAAATTAGTTTATACGATGTTAATAATCAAAAAGTAAAAACACTCGACTTAAAACTAAACGAATTTGGTTCTGTGGCAGGAGAGTTTATTTTGCCAAACAATGGTTTAACAGGTGAATTTACGATCGAAATTGAAGAAGGGGGTTATGAAATAAAAAGTGAATTTTATGATAATGAAGATTTTGATTTTGACTACAATTCTTCTACCACAATTTTAGTAGAAGAATACAAAAGACCAAAATTTGAAACAGCTTTTAAACCTGTTACTAAAAGTTTTAAAATTAATGATTCTGTTACTGTAAATGGTTTTGCAAATGCTTTTTCTGGTGCAAAAATTACAGATGCAACAGTTGTATATAGAGTGCATAGAAAAGTGCAATACCCAAGTTGGTATTATTGGCGAAGACCAAATCCTAGTTCTAGTTCTCAAGAAATCACACATGGAGAAAGTGTTACGAATGAAAATGGAGAATTTGAAATTATCTTTAAAGCAATTCCAGATGAAAGTGTTTCAAAAGAAAATCTTCCTGTTTTTACTTATCAAATTACTGCAGATGTGACTGACATCAACGGAGAAACAAGAAGCGCAACAACAACTGTAAAAGTTGGTTATCATTCTTTATTAGCAACAATTTCTTTGGATGATAAAATTGATAAAAGCAAAAATGAAATAAATTTAAATATTGATACAAAAAATCTCAATGGTGAGTTTGTTCCTGCAAAAGGAATCCTAAAAATATACAAATTAAAAGCTCCTACAAGCCCCTTAAGAAAGAGACCTTGGTCTACACCTAATTATCAAGATATTTCTGAAAACACATTTAGAACATTATTTCCTAATGATCCTTATACTGATGATGAAACTGATGAAAAAAATTGGAAAAAAGGAACTCTAGTTTTTAGCACTAAATTTGATACACAAAACTCAAAAGAAATTCAACTTAACACTATAAATAACTGGATTTCTGGAAAATACATTGCAACTTTAGAAAGCAAAGATAAATTTGGAATGGAAGTAAAAGATGAATATAGGTTTTCACTCTTTTCATCAAAAGAAAAACAAGTAGCAGACAATAAATTATTTCTCATAAATACTGATAAGTCTTTTTATCAAGTTGGAGATGATGTTGAAGTAAGCATAGGTTCTGCATCAAAAAACATAACTGTTGTTATTCAGGTTGAAAAAAACCATAAAATTATACAGACATATTTAGTGAAGATAAATAACTCTACTAAAACCATAAAAATTCCTGTAAAAAAAGATGATATTGGTGGTTTTGCTATAAAATATCATTTTGTAAATTACAATTATTTTGAAAGTGGAAGCATGCTAATTAATGTCCCAGAAAAAGAGCATTCTATAGATATAGAAACTAATATTTTTAGAGATAAACTACAACCAGGACAAGATGAAACTTGGAGTTTTACTATTAAAAATGATAAAAAAAACGCAGTTACCGCAGAAGTTTTAGCTTCTATGTATGATGCTTCATTAGATGAATTTAAAGCTCATAACTGGAATTTTAATCCAATTACACCAAAATCCACTTATTATTCTTACAGTACTAGTAATGCAAATCAAAGTTTTGAAAACACTTTTTTTAATATTAGAAACAACCAAAGAAGATATTATAATTTTATTACGAATTCTTACAACCGTTACAATTGGTTTGGGTTTAGTTTAAACGGAAACAAATGGCAAAATCAACAATATTTAAGAAATACCAAAAGAAAAATAAATAGTATTAGAACTAATTTTGATGGAACGATCTCTGGTTATATTGAAGATGAAAGTGGAATGGAATTACCAGGAGTTTCAATAACAATTAAAGGAACAAAATATGGTACAGAAACAGATTTTGATGGTTACTATTCTCTCAAAATAAAAAAAGGTGATGCTTTAGTTTTTAATTACATAGGTTTTAATTCTCAAGAATTTTTAATTGAAAATCAAACTAATTTAAATGTAAAATTAGAAGAAGATGCCTCTCAACTAGATGAAATTGTAGTAGTTGGTTATGGCACTCAAAAAAAATCTTTTCTTACTGGAGCTGTTAGTAAAATAAGCGCAGAGGCTTTAGAAGGTTCTGTTGCAGGTATTCAAATCATGAGAGACAAAAAAGCTTTAGAATCTTCTCAGAAAGTAAAAATAAGAGGTGCTGCAAATATTACTGGTTCTAACTATCCATTATATGTAGTAGATGGAGTTATTGTTGATAAATTCGATATAAATCAAAATGAAATTGCAGAAATGTCTGTTTTAAAAGATGCTGCAGCAACTTCTTTATATGGTTCAAGAGCAGCAAATGGAGTTGTTATTATTACAACTAAATCTGGGTTAGCCAAATTAGACAAGGAATTATCTAAAGTAAAAGCAAGAAAAAACTTTAAAGAAACAGCTTTCTTTTTTCCACAATTAAGAACTGATAAAAACGGACAAGTAAGTTTTAATTTTACAATCCCAGAAGCTTTAACTCGTTGGAAATTGCAATTATTGACACATACAACAGCATTAAAATCGGCAACAAAAACATTAACTACTGTTACTCAAAAAGAGTTAATGGTAGTGCCAAATACACCTCGTTTTTTACGTGAAGGAGATAAAATTACTCTAAGTGCAAAAATCACCAATTTAACAAACAACGTTTTAAGTGGTTTTGCAAAATTGATTTTAACTGATGCAATTACAGGAAAAGAAATAAATCTTGATTTAGAAAATACAAATTCTAATAGAAACTTTACAGTTGATAAAGATGGAAACACCAATGTTTCTTGGCAATTATCAATCCCAGAAACTGTGCAAGCAGTTCAATATAAAATTGTAGCAAAAGCTGGCGATTTTTCTGACGGAGAGCAAAATGTATTACCAGTTTTATCCAACAGAATGTTGGTTACAGAAACATTACCAATGTGGATTCGCTCTAATCAAACTAAGACTTTTACGTTAAATAAATTAAAAAACAATACTTCTTCAACCTTAAAAAATCATAAGTTGACTTTAGAAATGACATCAAATCCAGTTTGGTATGCAATTCAATCTTTGCCATATTTAATGGAATATCCTTATGAATGTGCAGAACAAACATTTTCTAGATATTATGCAAATACATTGGCGAGTTTTGTTGCGAATTCAAATCCTAGAATTCAAGAAGTATTTAATGCTTGGAAATCTTCTGATGCTTTACTTTCTAATTTAGAAAAAAATCAAGAATTAAAATCGTTGATTATTCAAGAAACTCCTTGGTTAAGAGATGCACAGTCAGAAACCGAGCAAAAGAAACGTATTGCTTTATTATTCGATTTGAATAAAATGAAGAATATGAAGGAAAAAGCCATTAATAAGCTAAAAGATATGCAGATGAATTCTGGTGGATTTCCTTGGTTTAAAGGTAGCAGATATGCAAGTAATTTTATCACACAACATATTGCAACTGGTTTTGGTCATCTTCAAAAATTAGGAGTTACAAATTTTGATAAATCGACTCAAAAAATGATTGAAAAGTCTGTAAAATATTTAGATGATGAATTATTAGTACAATACCACAAACTAATTAAAAGAGCTGAAGAAAGAAAAGAAAGAGCCAAAACAAAAAGCGAAGAAAAAAGAGTTTATACTGAATATTTGGCACAAAATAATCTGAGATATTTTACCATTCAGTATTTATATATGCGTAGTTTTTATAATGTTATTTCTTTAGATGACAACTTACAAAAAGCAGTTGACTATTACAAAAAGCAAACTATAAAATATTGGAATGATTACAACTTATATGCAAAAGGTCAAATTGCTTTATCACTATTTAGAAGTGATGAAAAAACAGTTGCAAACAAGATTTTAAAATCTTTAAAGGAAAATAGTATTACTTCTGATGAATTAGGAATGTATTGGAAAACAAATACTGCAGGTTACTATTATTATCAAGCTCCTATAGAAACGCAAGCTTTACTAATTGAAACTTTTTCTGAAATTGAAAATGATACTAAAACAATTGACAATTTAAAAGTCTGGTTACTTAAAAATAAACAAACAAATAGATGGAAAACTACCAAAGCAACTACAGAAGCTGTATATGCTTTATTGTTAAATGGGACTGATTGGATTTCTGTAACAGAAATGGTTGATATAAAAGTTGGTAATAAAATTATTCAACCAACAAAATTAGAAAATGTAAAAGTTGAAGCAGGAACAGGTTATTTTAAAACTTCATGGAATGGAAATGATATTAAAAAAGAAATGGCAAATGTAACCATCAATAAAAAAGGAAATGGAATTGCTTGGGGAAGTTTATATTGGCAATATTTTGAAGATTTAGACAAAATTACTTCGGCTGAAACTCCTTTAAAATTGAATAAAAAGTTGTTCTTAAAAGTAAATTCTGATTCAGGTAAAGAGTTAAAAGAAATTACTGATAAAACGCAATTAAAAATTGGCGATTTAATTACAGTTAGAATAGAATTAAAATCTGATAGAAACATGGAATTCATACATATGAAAGACATGAGAGCTTCTGGAGTTGAACCTATAAATGTACTTTCTAAATACAAATGGCAAGACAATTTAGGCTATTATGAAAGTACAAAAGATGCAGCTACCAATTTCTTTTTTGATCGTTTACCAAAAGGAATTTATGTTTTTGAATATGATGTTAGAGTAAATAATGCTGGTAATTTTAGCAACGGAATTACAACAATACAAAGCATGTATGCTCCAGAATTCAGTAGTCATTCAGAGGGTGTTAAAATTTCTGTTCAAGAAAAATAATTTTGGCATATTTGTTGTAAATAATTCAATTTTAAAAACAATTTTAAATTATGAAAAAAATAGTACTAGGTTTCAGTTTATTAGTTGGTTCTATATTTACTATAAACGCACAAGAAATATCTGACAATACAATTGGACTTCGTTTTGGAGGTGGAAATGGAGCTGGTGGAGAAATTTCTTATCAAAAATATTTGGGAGAAAACAATCGATTAGAAATTAATTTAGGTTTGGCTAATGAGTTTACAAATTTTAAAGCCACTGGTTTATATGAATGGGTTTGGACTTTAGAAGATAAATTTAATTGGTACGCTGGTGCTGGTGGAGGAGTTGTTTCTGCTAACGGAACAGGTGTTTACGCTGCTGGTGTAGTTGGTTTAGAATATAATTTTGATGCTCCTATTTTACTTTCTTTAGATTACAGACCAGAAATAGGAATTGCAGGTGGATTAGATGGTCTAAATTCTGACATCGCATTATCAGTAAGATACCAATTCTAAAACAATATTTTTTATTACTAAAATCCTCTAAATTAATTTTTAGAGGATTTTCGTTTTTTACTAGCTTTTGCCAACGGATTAAAATCTAAAGCTAATTGTAACCAATAATTTAAGTTTTCATCTAAATCTATGGCTTCATCACTTAAATAAACAAAACCTTTCATCCGTTTTTTAGTAAAATCCATACTTCTACAACCTTCTTTCTCTAAAGATTCTTCATAAATATCTGGATTTATTCTTGCCATTATTTGGTCTTTCATAACACCCATACACATTTTTTCATCAACCATAAAAACAAAACCTCCAAACATTTTTTTTGCTTCAAAATGGATGCTTTTCTCTCTAAAAAACTAAGAAACTCTGTCGGCTAAATATTCTGAATAAGCCACTATTTCTTCTTTTCTTCTAATACAACTCTAGTTGGCGTATCTTGTCCACTAATAATACTTTCAGTTCCTTTTGCAACTGCTTTAATTGTTTCAGTAACAACAGTCATATTTAATGTTTCAGCTTCATCTGAAGCTTTATGATAGTCTTTATCTGTATCTATTGGAGAAGTAGAAAAAGTATGAGATGGTACGCCTAATTTTGCTAAGGATGCATTGTCTGACCTAAAAAATAAATTGAATTTTACATAAGGATCAGGATGTAAAGTATAACCAGAACCCTCTAAATTCTTTTGAACAATTTCACCAAAATCAGAACGCTCAAAACCTGTTAACCAAGCAGTATTTGGACCAAAACTTGGCACTTTACCAATCATTTCTAAGTTAATACCTGCAACAAATTTAGAAGCATCAATTCCTTTTCCAAAATGAGTAGAACCAATTAACCCCATTTCTTCTCCTGTAAACGCAACAAAAAGAATGGTTCTTTCATTATTTCCTTTCGCTTTAAAATACTCTGCTAAAGTTAAAACTCCTGTAACACCAGAAGCATCATCATTAGCACCATTGTAAATACTATCTAATTCTCCTTCTTTTTTCCTGATTCCTAAATGATCATAATGTGCAGAAACCACAACAATTTCATCTTTTTTGCTTTTCCCCTCAAGAATTCCAATAATATTACTGGTTGTAATTTCTTTTTTAGACCTTCTATCTGTAAAAGTAAACGTCTGTCTGTAATTTTTTAACGTATCAAAAGTACTTAAACCAATTCTTTTAAACTCATTTTCTATATACTTTGCCGCTTTTTCAATTCCTGGAGTTCCAGTCATTCTACCTTCCATATCATCATCAGCCAAAGTATATAAATGTTTTTTTACGGTTACAGAATCTATTGTAGCTTCTTTTTTTGCTAAAACTTCTTTTTTAGGTTTTGTTTTACATGAAAACACAAATGTTGCTAATAAAACTAAAGCGAATATTTTTTTCATTCTTATTTGATTTTAAAAGCTTAAATATAGCTAATTTTATTTCGTATTTTTGCTGAAAATTTTTCAAAATGGATTTATCTCTAATACCAAATATAAAACATACAGATTCTAATAATTTCTTTTTACTAGCTGGCCCTTGTGCTATTGAAGGAGAAGAAATGGCTTTAAGAATTGCTGAAAAAGTAATTACAATTACTGATAAATTAGAAATTCCTTATATTTTTAAAGGAAGTTTTAAAAAGGCAAACAGAAGTAGAATTGATAGTTTTACAGGAATTGGAGATGAAAAAGCCTTAAAAATTTTACGAAAAGTTTCCGAAACTTTTAAGGTACCAACTGTTACAGATATTCACGAAGTTTCTGATGCTATAAAAGCTGCAGAATTTGTAGATGTTTTACAAATTCCTGCTTTTTTAGTTCGTCAAACAGATTTGGTAGTTGCAGCTGCAAAAACGGGTAAAGTTGTCAACTTAAAAAAAGGACAATTTATGAGTCCTGGCGCAATGAAACATGCAGTACAAAAAGTAAAAGATGCTGGTTCAGATAAAGCTTGGATAACAGATAGAGGAACCATGTTTGGCTATCAAGATATGATTGTAGATTTTAGAGGAATTCCTGAAATGCGCGAATTTGCGCCAACTATTTTAGACGTTACGCATTCTTTACAACAACCAAATCAAGTAGCTGGTGTAACAGGTGGAAGACCAGATATGATTGAAACTATTGCCAGAGCTGGAATTGTAAATAATGTTGATGGTCTATTTATTGAAACTCATTTTGATCCTGCAAATGCAAAATCTGATGGCGCAAACATGTTACATTTAAATAATTTAGAAAGTTTATTAACCAATCTTGTTGCCATTAGAAAAACGATTAATAAATTATAGATTTTTTTGGGCGTTTTAACAGGCTTTCCATTCTATCTTTTTTTCGTTCCTCAAAAAAGGATGCCATTGCAATCCTTAACGCGCTTACTCAATTTTAGAAAGAATTAATTTCTTTTATAAAAGCCTTTATCTTTTAGTTGATGTGCTTCTTCTAAAACGGTTAATAATATTTCTTCGTTAATTTCATTTATAGAAGTATAACGAAGAGATTTTACAACTTTTCTGTTTTCAGAAATTAAAAACTCATTGTATTTTGTTAAGTGAGTAGAAACCCAAAACACAACATCTACATAGCCTTTCTTTTTAGACGGATTTAAATAACAGAAAGGTTTACCATCTAAATAATAAAAAGGAATTTTCCATTTAAACTGCAAATCTACTTCAGGAAAACTTCCTTCAATTAAAATCTGCAAATGCAATAAAATAGATTTAAAAGGTTCTGGTTGATTTAAAATATATGCTTCTGCTGGTTTCATTTTGTATATTAGCTGAATTAAAAAACACAAATTAATGCAGGATAATTTACAAAATAATTTCACATTAAAAAACCTTACTAGCATCTTAATAGGAGGTTTAATATTAGCCTTTAGTTACTTTTTAAAAACAACTTTAGATGCTATTCTTTTAGATGACAGTGTTAATAATGTCATTTTTGGGTTTATTATTACTCTTATTGTATTATCAACTCTAATTTTATTTGTTGACGGAAAAAAAACAGCAAATAAAAACAAAACAACTCTTTGGAATACAAAAACCAAATTAGCTACTAAAAAATACCTTATCTGTTTTGCTTTTATCCTTTCTATTTTAGCATTACTTTTAAATCTAGAGTATTTAGCATACCTCACTCCTACTTTTTTAATTTTATATGGAGTTTTATTATTTTTATTTAAAAATAATAAACGTAAAAACTTACTTGTTTTATCTGGTTTGTGTTTATTATTAGCTACAATGTGCTTTTTAATTCCTTCTTATTGGTATTCTTCAATCTCTATAATTGGTATTGCTCATATTGCTTATGGAGTTGTAACTAGGTAAATTATTAAAAAAAAAAAAATATTTATTGCTCATTTATAAAATTATCTTTTACTTTTTGTTTAGTTGATATTAATAACGTTTATAGTAATTTAAACGCACAAAAATTTAATACCAAAAACGGTAGTTATTATTTTATAGAGTTTCTACAAGAATCAGATTTACAAAATTGGTATCCTTCTGAGTATACAAAAACTTTCAAACTAATTAGTATTGGAGATTTAGTAGCATATACATTAGGTATAATGACAATTTATATGACCGAAAATTATTTAAGAAGAGCTAAAACTTCTTCCTAATTTCTCTAACAATATCTTCTAAACCATTTAATTGAAGTTCGTAAACGAGCTCCATTTGTTTCCCTAATTTTCCATTAGGGAAACCTTTATTTTTATACCAAACTATATAATGCTCTGGCAAATCAATTAAGAATCTGCCTTTGTATTTACCAAAAGGCATTTTCATCTTAGCTAAATCAATAAGAAATTGTTTGTCTTGTGTCATTTATTCTTTTCCGTCTACAAAATCTTGTAAGTAAGAAAAACGTTCTGTTAGTTTTCCATTTTCTGTCATTTTAGCACGTTCTAAAACTCCATCTCTATCATTATTAAAAAAAGCTGGAATAACATTTTCTAAAAACATCTCTCCAAAACCTTCGCTAGCATCTTTAGGTAATTCACATGGTAAATTATCTACAGCCATTACAACTATTGCATTATTCTCTTTATAATTTACTTCAGATGCTGTTGCTGGATTATAACCATAAATAGGATCTGCAATTGTAGACGCTTTTATAGTTGATGCAACTGGTCCATCTACATCACAAGAAATATCTGCCACAAATTTTATATTAAATTCTTTCGATTTTGCATCTTCTCTAGTAAATAAATAAGGTGCTCCATTACCATAAAAATGACCCGCTATAAAGAAATCTGATACTTTTGCAAAACGCATAAAATCTGAATCATAATTTTCTGGATGATTATAAAAATCAAAATTATCTATTACTTTTCCGTCTTTACGTTTATTATAATCTAAAACATCTGCCAAACAATAAACAGCATCATCAAAAGAATTGTTTAAATATTCTTCTACAGAAACTTCTTTAATATGCATTGCATCTAGCATTTCTTTAGCTCCATAGGCAACTTTTCCATTTCCTGTTAAAAGAATTTTAAATCCTTTTGGTAAATCTATTTTATTCAATTTGTCTATCAATTCTTTTTGACTATCTAAAGTTTCTGCTTTAGGTAAATTAAAAGTTCCTTTGGTTAAACCAATGGCTCTAAAACCATTATAAGCACCTACAATACCTGCATAACGTCCAAAACCAATTAAACGCATTCCGTTTGCACCAACAATGGTTTCATGATCATACAATTCTATATTTTTTTCTAAAATTGCTAATAACAACTTTCTATTATAAGGTTGTTTTTTTATAGTGTGACTAAAGAAAAAGTATTTTTTATTTGGAATTAATGCTTCAATTGGCACTTCTTTTACACCAATTAAAACATCACAATCAGAAACATTATTTGTTACTTCTAATCCTGTGTTTTTATATGCTTCATCAGAAAAAAATCGAATATCTGAACTTTCTATTTTTATAGTTGCATTTGAGAATTTATTATTAAATTCTTTTAATTTTTCTGGTGAAAAAACTACTCTTCTATCTGGTGGGTTTTTACGTTCTTTAATGATGCCAAACTTCATATTTCTGTGTTTTTAATATTACTGAAACGTGTACAATTTAATTGGTATAATATTTGCTCGAAGATATTAGAATTTATAATGCTAAGCAACTGTATTTTTTATACTTTTGCAAACCGCGTTAAGGATTGAACGGCTTGTTTTAGTTCTTTTGTGAAATAAAATGGAACAAAAAACGAGTAGTGAAAGCCTGACTTTAGCTCTGAATGCTTTCAGAGCAAAGTAACGCCCAAATTATAAATAACTGGGGACGACTGGTTTTGACAGCGAGGACAGTAAATTTGTAAGCATACCAAGGCATGAAATAATACTTGTAAAACTGATTTCAACTTTTTAAACGGCGAAGATAACTACGCTTTAGCTGCTTAATCCGAATTATAGTAGGATTGGCCTAGGCACACAAGGTGTGCAAGCTTTATGTCCACGAAAAGCCCTGATTTACGGCGTTTCATTTTTGGGCATCGTAAAAGTAAATATAGAAAACTTGGATCTTTGACAAGTTTTTGAAACTAAAAAAGATAAGTTTAAAGTGGATTGTTCTTAATCAGCTTTAGATCGAAAATTAAGAAAGAACTAAGTATGTAGAAAGCTTTTTGGCTGCTTGTTTGGACCCGAGTTCGATTCTCGGCGTCTCCACAAAAATAAAAAACCTCCAATATCTGGAGGTTTTTTATTTTTTAATTTACTATTTGAATTTCTCTTGGTATTTCTCTTTTTACTACAAAAGAATTTAAAATAAAAGGAACTTTTAAAAATTTTGTTTTACACCTATAGCATTTATAATACTTTGCTTTTGGTACTAATTTTAAAATAAAATTTCTTTCTAGTCTTCTTCTAGAACTAGATTTACATGTGGGACATTTACACATTTTTTAGGGGGATTAAATAAAGTTAATAAATACTTTTAACTTTTTCGTGCAATTATTTATACGCTAAATTTATAACAAATAATTTATATAATATTATTTTTTTATGAATTATTTTATTAAAAAAGTAAAAATAAATCCTTAATAAATCATTTTTATTAAATTAAAGACTTCTTTTATCTAAATTAAAAACAAGCAAATAACTTAAAAAGTATATTTTTGTTTAATATTTTAATTAATTCCTTTGAAAAAAATAATAGTTTCTGTAACCAATGATCTTTCTACAGACCAACGTGTAGACAAAGTTTGTAATACTTTAAATAATAATGGTTATTCTATTATACTTGTAGGAAGAAAACTAAAAAACAGCAAAAACTTAAACAGAAATTATCAAACAAAAAGAATTCGATTATTTTTTAATAAAGGTTTTTTGTTTTATGCTGAGTTTAATTTAAGACTATTTTTTATTTTACTTTTCACAAAAAAAGATTTTCTTTTATCTAATGATTTAGACACTCTTTTACCAAACTATTTAATAAGTTTATTACAAAAGAAAAAGTTAATTTATGATAGTCATGAACTTTTTCCAGAAATACCAGAACTAATTCATAAACCTTTTGTGAAAAAATGTTGGTCTTATATAGAAAGTTGGATACTTCCTAAACTTAAAAACTCTTATACCGTTTGTATGAGTATAGCTGATTTTTATGATAAAAAATATAGTACTAATTTTAATGTAATTATGAATCTACCAAATAAAAAGAAAATTAAAATAGATTCTTTTCCTTTTAGTACGGAAGGAAAAAAAATTATATTATATCAAGGAGCAATTAACCTTGGTAGAGGCCTAGAATTGATGATTGAAACTATGCCTTTTTTAAATAATTGTATACTTGTTATTATTGGTTATGGTGATATTTATAACGATTTATACAACTCTGTTAGAGACAAAAAACTAGGTGATAAAATTCATTTTCTTGGAAAAATGTCACCAGAAAAATTACATAAACTAACTCCTTTGGCTAATTTAGGAATTAGTGTTGAAGAAGATTTAGGTTTAAATTACAGGTTTGCTTTACCAAATAAAATCTTTGATTATATACAAGCAGAAATACCAATCTTAGTTTCTGATTTACCGGAAATGAAAAGAATTGCAATTGACTATAAGGTTGGTGAAATTGTAAAAAATAGAAACCCTAAAGATCTTGCCAATCAAATTACAAACTTATTAAACAAAGATTTTTCTGCACAATTAAAAATAGCAAAAGAAAAACTAATTTGGGAAAAACAAGAAGAAAAGTTGGTAGAAATATTTAAAAATTAATCTTATTTCTTTTTATATTGATGTGGATTTTCTCTAACTCCTTTTTTAAATAAAACTCTAGCTGCAGCTCTAATTTTGTTATCTAATTGAAGAACAACATCTTTAATTTTTTCTTTAGGCCGACCTCTAAATGTAGTTACATGAAAGCTATCTGAAGGCAATAATGCCTTTTCTGAAAAATAATAATTAGAAACACAACACCTTACATTATCTACAGCAACTTTACTAACAGAATGCCAAGATTTTTGGTGAGTTGCCATTACAACCAATCTATTAAATTTGCTTTCTATTGTGGTTTGTTTTTCTTTTAAACCATTTGGCCAAATTTCTAAATTACCGCCAAACTCTTCTTGCCAATTAGGTGTAACGTAATACAATAAATTTAAAACTCTCCACTTGTTTCTGTCTTTGTCGTGAGAATTATCTAAATGCGGATTCAAAAAATTATCTTTTCCCATTAAAGACAATCCGCCTGCGTATAAATTTTCATCCGCAGAAATTTCTTTAAAATCACATATTTCAGAAACTAAATCTACAATCTTAGCTTCTTGAAAACTATAAATAACTTCTTCTAAAATAGGATTGTATTTATCCATTTGAAAAGCGGTAAATTTATGTTCTCTTAAACTGTTTCTTTCAACCGTTTCTTTTACCTCAGGAAAACTTTTATAAATTAATAAAGCAATCTCTTTAGGCAACAAATTATCTAAATAAAAAAAGCCAATTTTATTACTACTTTCAATAAATTGTGTTTTAAGGTTTTCCTTATTCTTACACAAATTATCGTACAATAAATCAGCTATTTCAATTCTATTCATTTTTATTTTTTAGTTGACACAAGTAACAAACTTTTAAACAGTTTAAGAAAAAGACAGATCCTTTATCAATGGCTTTTCTTTCGAAAAACGGACTCATTTTAGCTAAAAGAACATCCATTTTAATCAGGGATAAAAAGCTTAAAAACTTAAGTATTAATGATTCTTTTTTTTGCAAAAAACCTTCTTCGGATAAAAAAATAAGATTTTCCATAGCGTCTTTAGTTTTTACTACAAATACACTATTGTTATCAATCCCTAAATGAAAAACTTCATTTTCTATGTGTGTTATTTTGTAATTATTTTCTTTTAACCCGATTGAGAAAAGAAAATCTTCTCTACCGTATTTTAATAATTTCTCTTCGAATTGTATGTTTGAAAAAGCTTGTTTTTCGATTAAAAAATTTGAGGTAAAAAAAAATTTTTTAGAATTTTTAATTCTTTCATCAACACTTATTTCTTCGTGTTTTTTACCGTATTTATACCTTAATAAATTTTTAATACTTTCTTTATTTTGATATTTTAATCCTCCGCAGAAAACAGTTTTTTTAGATTTAAAATAGTTTATATAATTACTTATAAAGTTAGACGAAGTTGGTAAAACATCAGCATCTAAAAACAATAACCAATCATATTTGGCGTTGGTTGCTAATAAATTTCTAATAGCACTTCTACCAATATTTTTCTCTAAAATTTTAAACTCACAATTACTTAACAAGTTAATTTTCTTGTTTTCTATGTTTAATTTAGAGTGAGAACCATCATCATAGCAAAGAATTTCAAAAAAAATATTTTCTTTTAAAAGCTGTTGATGAATTTCTGATACTAAGGCAAAAACACTGTAATTATATATTGGTATTAAAACAGATAGCATTAAACAGTAGCTTTTTGAGTAACTTCAAACAACTCTCCTCCTTCACATTTAATAGTTCGTTTCTTATACTTTACAATTAATTGATAATCATGAGTAGCCATTAAAATAGTTTTTCCGCTTTTATGAATTTCATTTAAAAGCTCCATTACTTCTATTGAAGTTTTTGGGTCTAAATTACCTGTAGGTTCATCTGCTAAGATTAATTCTGGATCATTTAATAAAGCTCTTGCTATTGCAACTCTTTGTTGTTCTCCTCCAGAAAGCTCAAAAGTTTTCTTATAATATTGGGCTTTCATGCCTACTTTATCTAAAACTTCGTTTATTTTTTCTTTTATTTTCTCTTTTTCTTTCCAACCAGTAGCTTTTAAAACAAACTCTAAATTTCCAAAAACAGTTCTATCATTTAGTAGTTTAAAATCTTGAAATACAATTCCTATCTTTCTTCTTAGAAAAGGAATCTCTTTTTCTTTAATTTTTTTTAAGTCAAAGTCTACAATACTACCTATACCTCTTTGCAATCTTAAATCACCATAAAGGGTTTTCATTAAGCTACTTTTACCACTTCCGGTTTTTCCTATAAGGTAATAAAACTCTCCTTTTTGAATAGTTAAGTTAACTTTAGACAAGACCAAATTATCTCTTTGATAAATATCTGCATTTTCTAAATGTAAGATTGGTTTTTCCATAAAATAACTTGTTTTTACAAACTTAAAAGTTTTGAATGATTTTATACTATGAAATACAAACAATTCTTACTTTTGATTTAAAATATTTGTACTTTTTTCATCCCCCATCAAACAAAAATTAAAAAAGTTCGTTATTCATTTTGAGTACCAAAAATAATTGTATGAGGTTTGTTTTTATTAAAAAACTTTTAATTCGCAGTTTTATAATTCTTATATCTGTTGTTGGTTATAGCCAACAAACAGTTATAGATGCTAATACTTTAACAAAATATAATGATGCTACAAAGCATTTTAATGATAAAGCATATGCTGCTGCACAAAAGGTTTTTGTAAACATCAATAAAAATGCACCTTTAAATTCTAGTTTAAAATCTGATGCTGCTTATTATGATGCCATATGTGCAGTAAGATTAAACCAGACAGATGCAGATAAAAAAATACTAACTTTTATTGCAGAAAACCCTAATAGTAATAAAAAAAATAAAGCATTTTATAATATTGCTAACTATTATTTTGCAAATAAAAAAGCGGCATATGCGCTTAAATGGTTTTTAAAAATTGATGTTGATACGCTTTCTAAAGAAGATAGAAAAGAACTAAACTTTAAAATGGGGTATTGTTATCTGGTAAGCAAAAATTTAATTTTAGCAAAAGAGCAATTTCTTCCTTTAATTAATGATCCCAAATATGGTAATGACTCTAGATATTACTACGGATATATTGCATATAAATTAGAAGATTATGGTATTGCAGAATCTACATTAAAAAAGATTGCAGATAACGATACTTATCGTTTAGAGATTTCTTATTATTTATTAGATATCAGTTTTCAAGCAGGTAAATTTGAACGTTGTGTAATTGTAGGAGAATCACTTCTTAAAACAGTAAAAAGAAAAGATAGATCTGATATTTCTAAAATTGTAGGTGAAAGTTATTTTAATTTAAAAAAATATGCTGAAGCAATACCTTATTTAAAAGCTTACACAGGTAAAAAAGGAAAATGGATAAACACAGACTTTTATCAACTTGGTTTTGCTTACTACAAACAAAATGATTTTAAAAATGCTATTAGTAATTTTAATAAAATTATAGATGAAAAAAATTATGTTTCTCAAAATGCATATTACCATTTAGGAGAATGTTATCTTAATATAGATAAAAAAACAGAAGCATTAAATGCATTTAAAACTGCTTCTGAAATGGATTTTAACAAAAAAATAAAACAAGATGCAGCTCTTAACTATGCTAAATTAAGTTACGAAGCAGGTAACCCTTTTAAAAGTGTTGCCGAAGTTTTACAAGATTATTTAAAAGCATATCCAAAATCTAAAGAATATGAAGAAATTAATGGTTTAGTAATTTCTTCTTTCTTACATCAGCAAGACTATGTTGGTGCTTTAGAATTTTTAAAGAAGAAAAAATCAAAAACTAACCTTGCATTAATTCCTGAAATATCAATGTATAGAGGAATTCAGTTATTTAATGAAGTAAAACTTAAAGAAGCTCTTCCTTTTTTTATAGAAAGTAAAAAAGCAGATGATGTTTTAATTAAAGAAAAAGCACACTATTGGAAAGCAGAAACAGAATATAGATTAAACAACTATAAAGTAGCTTTACAAGAATTTATTACACTAAAAAAAGGGTTACAATCTAAAACTGAAGAGTTATCTTTAATTGATTATAATATAGGATACAGCTATTTTAAACTTAAAAATTATACAAAGGCGACAACTTATTTTGAGAGTTTTTTAAAAATTAACACAATAGATTCAGAAACAAAAAATGATGCCTTTATACGTTTAGCTGATAGTTATTTTGCTACTAGAAATTATAAAAACGCAATCAATTATTATACAAAAGTTGTAGATAGTTTTGGTTCTAATTCAGATTATGCTCAATATCAAATAGGAATGAGTTATGGATTTATAGAGAATAATAATGCCAAAATAAAAGCACTTACTAAAGTTGTTAACGAATATCAAATATCAACACTAAAAGATGATGCCTTATTTCAGCTTGCCAATACTTACACATTACTTAAAAATAATGAAAAAGCACATTTTGCTTATAATCGAATCATAGAAAAACACCCAAACAGTGTATTTCTTCCTAAAGTTTTAGTAAGAAAAGGATTGTTATTTTATAAAGAAAATAAGAATTTTGAAGCATTAGAAAAATTTAAAGAAACAGCAAGTAGATTTCCTAATTCTCCAGATGCTTTTGAAGCTGTAGCCAATGCAAGAAACGTTTATATAGATGAAGGTAATTTAGATGACTATGTAAATTGGATAAGTACTTTAAAATTTATTAATATTACCAATTCAGATTTAGATAATACTTCATTTGCTGTGGCAGAAAAAAAATATTTTGAATCTAAAAATGGAGATGAAATAATTGATGCACTTACAGAATATACACGTTCTTTTCCAACAGGTATACATAAATTAAAAGCCAATTATTATTTAGCAGATATTTTATTTAAAGTAAAAGAATTTGATAGATGTATTGTGCACTATGAAATTGTTTTAGAAGAAGAGCAAAATGAATATAGTGAAGATGCTCTTAGTAAATTATCTCAAATATACCTTGAAAAAAATCTATTTAACAACGCATTACCTCTTTTAGACAGACTAGAACAAGAAGCTTATACAACAGAAAACATTCTATTTGCACAAAGTAACTTAATGAAAGGTTATTATAAAACTGAAGCCTACGAACTTGCTGCAGAATACGCTAAAAAGATACTTTTAAGAAATAAATTAGATGCAAAATTAGAAAACGACGCTAAAATAATAATTGCTCGTACTTCATTTAAAAATGATGATTTTTACACAGCAGAAGAATATTATACAGAAATTGAAAGAACAGCTACTGGCGAATTAAAAGCAGAAGCTTTATACTATAATGCCTTCTTTAAAAATCAACAAAAAGAATACACAGCATCTAACAAAGTTATTCAGAATTTAATTGCTAACTATTCTTCTTATAAATATTGGGCTGTAAAAAGTTATGTAATAATGGGTAAAAATTATTACGGATTAAGAGATGTATATCAAGCAACTTTTGTGCTAGAAAACATTATTAAAAACTTTAAACAATTTAAAGATATTATTGAAGAAGCAGAAAAAGAATTAAAATCAATAAAAGAAAACGAAGCCAAAACTAATAATTCTGTAACTCCTATTAAAGAGAACGAAACAAATAAAAAAGACGTTAAAAAGAGTAAAAATTAATGAAAAAAGGTTTCACAATATTTTTAATATGTTTTATTTTTTTGGGTTTAAATGCCCAACAAAAAGAGCAACCTAAAGACACTGTAAAAACAGAAATTGTTAATGTTGTAACTAAATACAACCCTAAAATTGCAGATGCAAAGAAAATAAAAAAGAACCCTAAAATAAAACTGCTTCAAAAAAACGAAAAGAAAAAATTAGAATACACAATTTTTTCTGCACCTGTAGCTTCTACTTTTATTCCTAAAAGCGGTACTGTTAAAGGTATAGAAGTAGGTGTAAAAGAAAGAATTTACAAAAATTATTTAGCAATTGGTTTCGGTAACTATACAACGCCTTATTTAGAAACCTACTTACATCATAGTACTCGTTTTAAAAATGAATTTGGTTTTAACGCAAAATATCTTGCGTCAGAAAATAATGTTAAAAACTCTATTTTAAAAAGTAATTTTTCTAATTTTGAAGCAGGTGCTTTTTACATGCATCAAGTTCGTTATTTTGATTGGAAAGTAAGTTTAAATTCTGAAAGAAAAACATATAATTGGTATGGATTACCAGCAATAACTTTTTCTGAACCAGCTACAAATGCCATTAATCCAGAGCAAAAGTATAATTATTTTGAATTAATTGGAGATTTTAATTTTAAAGATTCATACATAGATTATGGAAAAATTAGTGCTTCTTATTTTGCAGATCGCTTTAAAAGTGCTGAAATATTAGCAAAATTTGATTCTAAATTAGATTTTCCTTTATCTTATATCAATCAAAATTTAGAAGATATTTCAATAAAAACAAGTGTTGAGTTTTTAAAAGGAAGTTTCGAAAATAATTATATAAACGCAAACTCAATACAATACTCTACAACTACTTTTAGTGTTGATCCAACTTATAAAATGAAAATTTCAAATTTTCAGATTAATACAGGTATAAAATTCATAGCATCTTTAGATACTGAAAATGATTCAAATAACCTCTTAATAATTCCAAACATTTTTATTCAAGGTTCTGTAATAAAAAACTATTTGAATGTATATGCTGGTCTTTCTGGAGATTTACATACAAACACTTTTAAAAATTTCTCAGAAGAAAATCCATACATCTCTCCTACGCTATTTATAACTCAAACTTTAGAAAAATCTAACTTCTATTTAGGCTTCAATGGTAAAATTAATAATAGTTTGAGTTTTAATTTAAAAGCAAGTAGCAAAACAGAAGAAGATAAAGCTTTGTTTTTAAGAAATAATTCTAAATCTGATGGAACAAATAATGTAATTAACGGAAATATTTTAAAAGATTATGAATATGGAAATTCGTTTAGCGTTTATTATGATGATGTAAAAACATCATCGATTTTTGGTGAAGTAGAATATAACTTCTCTAAAAACTTAACTTTTGGTCTTTTAGGAAATTATAAGGTATATACTTTAGAAAATGCTTTAGAAGAATGGAATTTACCAACAATAGAAGCTTCTTTCTCTGCAAAATATAAGACCCATAAATGGTTTGCAACTACAAATATTTTTTATGTTAGTGAAAGAAAAGACGGATTATATAATGCACAATTTCCTTCTAGCTTTAAAGGAATAGAAACTATAGATTCTTTTGTTGATGTAAATGTAAATGGTGGTTACCATTTTAATGATAAGTTTTCTGCTTTTTTAAAACTTAACAACATTTTAAATACAGAATACCAACGTTTTGCAAATTACAATACACAAGGTTTTCAAGTTTTAGGTGGTATTACTTATAAGTTTGATTTTTAATTAAAATAATTTCTCATTTCATTTTTGTAGATTTATCAAATCAAATCAAATAAACTACTATTTATGAAAAAACTATCTCTACTAGTTTTAGGAGCAATTTTTATTATTTCCTGTAATCAAAATCAAGAAAAAAAAGTTGACCCTTCTAATTTTTCTTCAGAAGAAAAAATTGACTCTACTAAAATTAAAACATTGTTTAATAGTGCGTTAACAGAAGGTAAATCTTATGAATGGTTAAGAGATTTAACTCAAAATATTGGTGGTCGTTTATCTGGATCTCCAGAAGCAGCTAAAAGTGTTATTTGGGGAAAACAATTAATGCAAGAAATTGGTTTAGATTCTGTTTGGTTACAACCAGTTATGGTGCCACATTGGGTTCGTGGAGAAAAAGAAGTTGCCAATTACACTTTAAACGGAACAAAAAAAAATGTTCCAATATGTGCTTTAGGCTTTTCTATTGCTACCCAAAAAAATGGAGTTACAGCAGAAGTTCTTGATGTAAAAAGTTTAGATGAGGCAAAATCTTTAGGAGCTAAAATGAAAGGGAAAATTGTGTTTTTCAATCGTCCTTTTGACAATACATTAATTAACACTTTTAAAGCTTATGGCGGTTGTGTAGATCAAAGAGTTGCAGGTGCTGCAATTTGTGGAAAATTTGGAGCCAAAGGTGTAATTGTACGCTCTATGACTAATGGAGTTGATGATTATCCACATACAGGTACAATGAGCTATAGAGATTTACCTAAAGAAAAATATATTCCTACAGCAGCTATTAGCTCTAGAGCTGCTAATATTTTAAGTAATGATTTAAAAACAAATCCTAATTTAAAATTCTATTTTAAACAAAGTTGTAAAAACTTACCAGATGCACCTTCTTTTAATGTTGTAGGTGAAATTAAAGGTACAGAAACTCCAGAAAACATTATGGTTGTTGGTGGTCATTTAGACTCTTGGGATTTAGGTGAAGGCGCTCATGATGATGGAACAGGAATTGTACAATCTTTAGAGGTTGCTTATTTATTCAAAAAAAATAACATTAAACCAAAAAACACATTAAGAGTTGTCTTTTTTATGAATGAAGAAAACGGAACAAGAGGTGCAAAAAAATATGCTGAACTAGCTAAACTCAATAAAGAAAATCATATTGGTGGTTTAGAATCTGATGCTGGTGGTCATACTCCAAGAGGCTTTTCTATTGATGCAAATGCTGTAAATACAAAACTTTTACAAAGTTGGAAAAAACTTTTATCTCCTTATGGTTTACACGATTTAGACAAAGGTGGTTCTGGTGCAGATATTGGTCCATTAAAGGGAGAAAATGTAACATTAGTAGGTTACAGACCAGACTCTCAACGTTATTTTGATTATCATCATACAAGTACAGATACGTTTGACAAAGTAAATAAGCGTGAACTAGAATTAGGGAGTGCTTCTATGGCTAGTATCATTTACTTAATGGATAAATATTTATACAACAACACACCTATTAAGCCTTAATTTTAGAGTATGAAAAAACTATTTATTTATTTTTTAACGATTAGTTTATTTACACTTTGTAAAAAACAAGAAGTAGATTCAATTATCATCAATTCTAACACTTATACAGTAAATGATAATTTTGATAAAATTGAAGCTTTCGCTATTAAAGATGGAAAATTTTTAGCTATTGGCACAAATGAAGAAATTACAAAAAACTACGTTTCTTCAACTGTTATTGATGCAAAAAAACAGACAATTATTCCAGGATTAATAGATGCACATTGTCATTTCTACAGAATGGGATTACAACAACAAAAGGTAGATTTAACTGGTACAAAAAGTTATGATGAAGTTTTACAAAAACTGGTAGCTTTCCAAAAAGAGAAACAAACTAATTTTATAACTGGTCGTGGTTGGGATCAAAATGATTGGGATGTAAAAGAGTTTCCAACTAAAGAGAAGTTAGATAAATTATTCCCAAATACTCCTGTGGCAATTGGTAGAGTTGATGGTCATGCACTTTTGGTTAACCAGGCAGCAATAAATTTATCAAAAATTTCTAAAAACACTAAAGTTTCTGGTGGGGAAATAATAATGAAAAATGGAGAAATAACAGGTGTTTTAATTGATACTGCAATGGATTTTATTCAATTTCCAGGAACTTCAAAAGAAGAAGCTATTCAAGGTTTACTAGATGCTCAAAAAATATCTTTTTCTTACGGACTAACAACTGTAGATGACGCAGGTTTAGATAGAAATGTAATTGAGTTAATAGACAGCTTACAACAAGTAGGAAGTTTAAAAATGCGTATTTATGCTATGGTTTCTGGTGATAAACAAAACCAGATAGATTATTACATTGATAATGGAAAAATAAAAACAGATAGATTAAATGTACGTTCTTTTAAAGTTTATGGAGATGGTGCTTTAGGTTCTAGAGGAGCTGCAATGAGAAAGCCTTATTCTGATAGAGAAAATCATTTTGGAGCTTTAATTTATGCACCAAAAAGATATCAAGAAATAGCAAAACAAATTGCTGATTCAGAGTTTCAAATGAATACACATGCTATTGGAGACTCTGCAAACACCTGGTTACTAAAAACTTATAAAAACGTTTTAAAAAACAAAAAAAATAGACGTTGGCGAATTGAACATGCTCAGATTATTGCTAAAGAAGACTTTGCAAAGTTTGATAATATTTTACCTTCTGTACAGCCTACACATGCAACTTCAGATATGTATTGGGCAGAAGATAGAGTTGGAGAAGAAAGAATAAAAGGAGCTTATGCTTTTAAAGATTTACTAAAAAGTTATGGGAAAATTGCTTTGGGAACAGATTTTCCGGTTGAACAGGTAAATCCGTTTTTAACTTTTTATGCAGCAACTATTAGAAAAGACATCAATAATTACCCTGAAAACGGATTTCAAATGGAAAACGCTTTATCTAGAGAAGAAACCTTAAAAGGCATGACTATTTGGGCTGCTTATTCTAACTTTGAAGAAAACGAAAAAGGATCTATTGAAGTAGGTAAATTTGCAGATTTTGTGATTCTGAATCAAAATATTATGGAAATTGAAGGAAGTGAAATTCCAAAAACAAAAGTGATTTTAACCTATCTTAATGGAGAAAAAGTGTATTAAAACCTATTCTTTTGTTTTAAATCTTTTTAACATTTTTTACTAAATTTTCTGATAAATTAAATAACCATCTTACTTGTTCAAAAACTAATTGCGTTTCACGTAATTGAACTCTCATATCATTTGAAACTGGTATTCCTTTTTCGATTTCTTTAGTTCTTTGTATTGAAATTTTGTAAAAATATTCTTCATAATTCTTTGTTGCAACTTCTAAATTTTCATTTGCTAAACTATTTTTAGATTCAGTATTATTTAAAATAGAGATGGTTTTTTCTAAATTAGAAACAATATGCTTTACAAATACTTCAAACTCATCTGGCACATCACCTGTTTCATTAGTTCTTATAAACATTCCTAAAGATGAAAGTGATGATAAATAAGTATTACAAATTGTTATCAATTCGTAAATTATTCCAATATTTTCTTGTTTAGATTTTGGTTCTTGCGCCAATCTTTGATAAGCTGCATTTAAATTACCAACCTGAAGAAACGCTTCTTTTCTAGCTAATTTTAATTCTGTAGATGCTTCACCTTTTTGGTGATATAATAAATCAATTTGTTTTAAAAGTTCTAAAAAACCTTCAATTGAATGAATAAAAAATTCTTTGATATTTTTTGATTCCCAAGCAGGCCAAAAGAAATAATTACCAACATAAGCCAAAGAAGCTCCTATTAGAGTATCAAAAACTCTAAATTGTATAACCGTTAAAATATCAGGATGAATTAAAGCGTACATAAAAATAACATATAGTGTTATAAAAGCAGCTCCATTTCTATAATTTTGCTTTACTAAAGAAAAACCTATTATTAATGATAATGCTGCTATTAAAACATATACAACTGGGTTTTGAGTTAAAAATACAATACCCACACCAACTGCAGCACCAATTAACGTACCAATAACCCTGTGTTTAGACCTTTCTTTTGTTAAGCTATAACTGGGTCTCATAATTACTACTATGGTTAACAAAATCCAATAAGATTGTTGCATTTCTATAGCAAAGCCAATAATAAAACCAATTAACATGGTAACAGTTAATCTTAAAGAATGTCTAAATATTGGTGCTTTTAAACTAAAATTTTCTTTCAGCTTTTTAAAATCATAATCTTGAGCTGTAATAAACTGTTGTGCGTCTTTTATTTCCCTAATTTTATTATTTTTAGAATATTTGTTTAATATCCTTGCAATATCAACTAAGTTTCTTATTTGTTTTTCTTGATAAGTTTTAAAGTTTATTAAAAGTATTACTCCTTCTCTAGATTTAGACAAGTCTGTATTTACCTTATAAATCTGAATATGGTTTTGTATTTTTTTAAGTATAACTTTAAAATTATTATTAAAAATAAGTTTTTCTTCTTTTAAAATAACTTTAGAAATATGATTTAATCTTTTAGAAATTTCAAAAATTAATACTTTAAACTCATCAATTTTCTCTGGATGTTCTTTAAATAAAACATCAATTTTTTCATAATCAACAGTATTTGAAATAGCTAGTTCATATATTTCCATTATTTTAGAAAAAATCAATTGTTGGCGTCTTGTTCTATTGCTAAAACCAGAACTTGATCTTTTTTCTAAAATAACTTCTCTTATCGTTTCATGAAGTTCATTTAGCTCCGTTTGAAGTTTAAAGTTATGTTCTAAAAGTGCACCTCTATCATCCCTTTCAACTAAAATTCTACCTCTAAACTTTATAAATTCAGCAGTTTTTTTAAGTAACTCTACAAACAAATAATCTGTTTGAACCTGCGGAAATATTAATTGAGTTAAAATTGTTAAAAACAAATACCAAATACCTCCTAAAGCTATAAATAAAGAATGTTCAAAAATAGAAATCTCTGTACTTTGATATGCAAATGCTAAAACCAATGACAATAAACCTGCCAATGACACCAAAGAAGCTCTAAAACCAAATACAGAAATATAAGAGACAGAAAAAACTAAAATAATTAACAAAGGAAAAATTACAAAAAGATAATTACTGAAATAACCTATTAATAAGGTAATAGCAAATACTAAAATTATAGAAGCTAAAATACCGTAAAACTTATGTTTTAAACTTCCTGCAATATCAGATGGAGCAGCAAAAATAGCTCCTAAAGCAATGCTGAACCCAATCTCAAAATTATCAAAAAAATAAATTGAAACTAGAACAGGAATTGCCATTGCAAAAGCAACTAAAAATGCTTTAATAAAATGAATACTTTTAAAATACCTAATTAAATTTTTAACCATACATAAAATTAATAATCAAAGTTAAGGAGATTTTTAAGGAAGTCTATCAATAGATGCTAATTATACTTTAAAATTATAAATAGTTTATATTATCAAAATATATAATGATTTGTATTTATTCTATATTTGCATAAAAATTTTAAAAACATAAAATGAAATACTATTTAACACTATTTTTATCGGTAATTCTTTTTGCTTCTTGCACAAAAGAAGAGGAAGTTAGTTGTACACCTCAAACAGAGGAAGATATTATTGAATATATTAATAGCAACGAGTTAACTACTACAAAAACGGATTCTGGCTTATATTATATTGTAGACAATGAAGGCACTGGAAAAATTGCAACTGAAAATTCAATTGTAGATTTAAAATATAAAGCATATTTTTTAGATGGTACTGATAATAGCGAAAGTGAATCTACAACACTTAACTTAAGCTCATTAATACCAGGACTAAGTGAAGGAATTCAATTATTTAAAGAAGGAGGAAAAGGAACTTTAATTATTCCTCATGAATTAGGTTTTGGAGAAGCAGGAAACTCTTCTGGATCTATTCCTTGTGGTACTGTTTTAATTTTTGAAATTGAAATTTTAGCTGTTTACGATAATTATAAAGAACAAAATGAAGCAGCAATCTTACAATATATTGAAGACAATAATTTAACTGCCACAAAGACTGAATCTGGTTTATATTATGTTATTAATAACGAAGGTACTGGAGCACAACCAACAAATACTTCTAATGTAACTGTTGCTTATAAAGGTTCTTTCTTAAACGGAACTGTTTTTGATGAAAGTACTGTTAGTGGAGCAACATTTAATTTAAATGAAGTAATTGAAGGATGGACAGAAGGTCTGCAACTTTTTAAAGAAGGTGGTGATGGTATTTTATTAATTCCTTATACTTTAGGGTATGGAGAATACGGATATAGTTCTATCCCTGGATATACCGTTTTAGCTTTTGATGTAAAGTTAATTTCTGTAAATTAAACAACATTCAAAATCTCATAAAAAAAGCGAAACTTATTAAGTTTCGCTTTTTTTTATATAAAAATTTATGTTCTATTTTATATCATTTAATAAAACTTCAACCGCCTTTTTAAGTTGATCATCTTCTCCTCTATCTCCCCAACCTGGAGTATTTTTAATCAAATAATCTGGAACAGCTGGTGCTTCATTCTCCATGTTTTCACCTGTTTTTGCTGTATACCAAGCTCTAAAAGGCATTCTAACATATCCATTTGTTAAACCATAACCTCCCGTAGAAATTACTGCCCCAAAAGTTGGCTGACCAACTAACTTACCTAATCCAAAGTTTTTATACGCGTGCGAAAAAATTTCTGCATTAGAATAACTATTTTCATTACATAATGCAATAGTTGGCTTTGTATTTACAGATAAAATAGCACGTTCATTAAAAGGATAATGTTTAGTAAACTTTTTATTTTCTTTTTGTAAATTCTTTGCAGCTCCTCTTGGAACAGTATATGCATGTTGATACACATTTAAAACTGCCATTAAACGATCTGTAGTCCAACCACCGCCATTATACCTAACATCTATAACAATACCTTCTTTACCATAACCGCTCGCTTTTAACTCACGCTCAAAACTTTCAAAACTAGGCTCATTCATACTTTGAATGTGAATATACCCTAATTTTCCTTTAGAGAATTTTTCTACTAATTTTTTTCTTGAATTTACCCAAGCTTGGTATTGTAAAGTTCTTAAACTACCAGATGTTCTAACAATAATCTCTTTACCATTACTTAAAGTTAATAGTATTTCGTCTCCACTTGTGTTTTTTAATGCACTATAAAAATTTGTATTCTTAGTTATTTTTGTGTTGTTTACCTGAGCAATTACTTCTCCTTTTTTAATACTAACGTTAGATTTATCTGCAACAGAATTTTCTAATACATAAACAACCTCAGCACCTTTTGATGTATTTTTCACTTCTAAACCTAAAAGACCTATTTGATCACTATTAGTTCTTTCTGGTGCTCCTGCTCTATACCCCATATGACTAGCATTTAATTGACCAAGTAAAGTATTAAACACAAAAGAATAATCTTGAGCTGTACTTGCTTTTAATGCTAATGGCTGGTATTTTTTTACTAAACCACTCCAATCATATCCATGAAAATTAGGATCATAAAACCCCATTGTTAAAACCCTTGTGCCTTCTTCATACATTTGAGCGTTTACAGCAGAAAAATCAGTTGTATATTTTGCTGAATGAGACATAGAAGTAACTCTATCTGTTTTAGGGTTTAACTCATTTAACCTACCTCTAGAAGTAAAATAAAATTTACCATTTATCTCTGAAAAACCACTAATTCTTGAAGTTCCTTTTATTTCTTTTGGACTTCCTCCAGTTAATTTTACTTTGTAAAAACTTCTACTATTAGTTGCTGGATTTGTAGCTGAATAATAAACGTATTTATTATCAGGACTAAATGTTCCTCCAAATTCATCATCAGGCAACCTTGTTAACCTAACTAATCTATCATAAATTTTATCTTTATCAATACTAACCTTTACTATTTTTTTATTCTTTGATTTTTTTTCTGATTTTAGTTTATAATAATCTCCATTTTCACGTTCAGATCTTGTTTTTTCCCAATCTTCTTTTTTTAACCAAATCATCCAAATATCATAATCTACACCACCTCTATTTCCACTCCTATTAGAAGCAAAAGAAAGCATTTTACCGTCTGAACTCCAAGAAGGTGAACGATCGCTTCTAGGATGCATAGAAACATTTAATTTTTCTTTTGGATTATCTACTGATTGAATAAAAATTTCACTATCAAAATCTAAGTCTTGTTGTGAATATGCTAGATACTTGCTATCTGGACTCCAACTTACTCCTGATGGAGCAGACCATCCTTCAGAAAAAGGAACAATATTTGTAATTTTTCCTTTCTTATAATCTGCAACCATTAAATTACCACGTCCAACTTGATAAGATATTTTTTTATGATCTGGAGAAACCAACAAATTATAAACATCTTCTTTACTTTTGGTTAATTTTTTTGTTTCAATTTTTAAACTTCTTTCTAAACCAACTAAAGTATCTTTAGATGTTGAAACATAAATTTCATTATGTCCGTCTCTATCTGAAATAAATAACACTTCTTTGTCACTTATCCACTGTGGATTTCTATCTCTAAAAGGATGATTACTTACATTTTTGGTGTTCTTTTTATCTTTATTATTTTCTTTAACAAAAATCTCACCTTTAATTTCCAATGCTGCCAACTTACCATTTGGAGAAATATCAAAAGTTGAAACATCACTTGTTGTTGTTTCAGTTTCTTCTAGTTCAAAACGATAATCTGAAGCTAAATTTATTTTTAACTTATTTGCTTTTCCATTTTTTAACAAATACACATTAAATAATGTAGAATATAGAATTGTTCCATCATTACTAACAGAAAAAGAAACTACACCATTTTTTGTTTGGCTTGTTATTTTTTTTGGTGCTCCATTTTTAGTTCCATTTACTGAAATAGATTGTCTGTAAATATTATACCTACCACTTTCAGCTCCTATATAATACAAGTTTCCTTGTGCATCCCAAACTGGAGAATGATCATTCTTATTTGTATCTGTAATCTGTATGTATTTATTGAATTTTTTATTAAAAATCCATATATCTCTTTGTGCAGAACCTGTGTAATCTTCTCTAGAAACCTTACAAGCACCTTTAACATATGCTATAAAATTTCCATTTGGAGATACTGTAGCCATTTCCCCTAAAGCAGTAATTGTTCTTTCTGGAGTTCCTCCTTTTGCGTTTACATGATAAGTCTGTTTATCCCATTCTGGGCCTTTCATTACTCTATTTGTAGTAAATATAATATTGTTTTCTTTGGTCCAATCATAAGGTGTATCTCCTGTTGGATAATAAGTAATTTGGTTAGGAATACCTCCTATTTTTGCAACTGTAAAAACATTATTAGCTCCTTTTCTGTTAGATGAAAAGGCCAATTGAGTTCCTCTTGTATTCCAAATAGGATTACTTTCATATGCTTCATGGACAGTAACTCTGTTAGATTTTTTTGTATTTAGATTATACACCCAAATATCACCTTGATAAGAAAATGCCACTTCATTACCATTTGGACTTAGATTTGGTGTTCTAATTAATGAGGTTTGTGCTAAAACAAATGAGATATTGCATAGCATCAAATAGATAAAAATAGTTTTTTTAATCATGTTTAGTTTTGTTTAAGTAAACAAAACTAAACTTTATATTAAATCAGAAACTAAAACTAAAATACTTTAAGAAAACTTTATATTTTCCTTAACTAATTATAGGTTTAATAAAATTGTGAATTTCATCAATTCCATTGGTGCCTAAATTTTTTATAAAAGCAGAACCAATTATAGTTCCGTTTGCATAGTTACAAGCAGTTGCAAAAGTTTTCTTATCAGAAATACCAAAACCTATAATTAAATTACTTTGTAAATTCATACTTTTAATTCTTTCGAAATATGTAACTTGATTATTAGAAATATCACCTTTTGCACCAGTAATAGACGCAGAAGCTACAACATAAATAAAAGCTTTTGAATAAGAATCTATCTTTCTAATTCTTTCATCAGATGTATGAGGTGTAATTAAAAACACACTTGTCAGACCGTATTTTTCAAACAAGTTTTTATAATGATTTTCAAATTCTACCATTGGTAAATCAGGAAGAATTAATGTATCAATTCCACAATCTACTACTTTTTGACAAAATTTATCCTCACCATATTTAAGCATCTGATTTAAATATCCCATTAAAACTAAAGGAGTTTTGTTGGTTTCTTTAATTGATAATAATTGCTCAAAAATAATATCTAAGTTAACTCCGTTTTCTAAAGCTTGCTGACTACTATCTTGTATTGTTGGTCCATCTGCTAATGGATCTGAATAAGGCAAACCAACTTCAATAAAATCTACACCATTTTTTTCTAATTCTGAAATCACTTTAGTTGTGTCATCCAATTGTGGATATCCACAAGTAAAATAAATAGATAATAAATTTTTATCTTTTTTCTGAAATAACTTTTCGATTGAATTCATAATTATTTATTGTCTGTTCGAGCGCAGTCGAGAACTGTTTATTAAATTGCCATAACCTTTCGACTGCGCTCAAGGTGACAATTTTAAAAAAATTAGTCTTCTAAATGTTTAATAAATGTACTTAGATCTTTATCTCCTCTACCAGATAAATTAACAACTACAACTTGGTCTTTTTTGAAATCTATTTTTGGTAAAACTGCCAAGGCGTGTGCACTTTCTAAAGCAGGAATAATTCCTTCAATCTTCGTTAACTCATAAGCAGCTGTTAATGCTTCTTTATCAGTTGCATCCATAAATTTTGCTCTTTTAGAATCGAATAAATAAGCATGCAAAGGACCAACTCCAGGATAATCTAAACCAGCAGAAATAGAATATGGCTCAACTATTTGACCATATTCATCTTGCATTAAAATGGTTTTAGAACCATGAATAATTCCTACTTCTCCCAATTGAGAAGTTGCTGCACTTTCACCAGAATTTACTCCTAAACCAGATGCTTCTACTGCAATTAACTCGACTTCTTCATCATCCATATAGTGATAAAAAGCACCAGCAGCATTAGAACCTCCACCAACACACGCAATAATTGTATCCGGATTTTCTTTTCCTGTTTTCTCTTTTAACTGCCATTTCATTTCTTCTGAAATGACCGCCTGTAAACGTGCCACCATATCTGGATAAGGATGAGGACCAACAACAGAACCTATTAAATAAAAAGTTTCTGGATGCTGAATCCAATAACGTATCGCTTCGTTTGTAGCGTCTTTTAAGGTTCTACTTCCGCTTAAAGCTGGCACAACTTTGGCTCCCAACATTTTCATTCGAGCAACATTTGGTGCTTGACGTTCAATGTCTTTTTCGCCCATAAAAACAGTACATTCTAACCCCATTAATGCACAAACTGTTGCTGTTGCCACTCCATGCTGCCCTGCACCAGTTTCTGCTATAATCCTCGTTTTACCTAACTTTTTAGCTACTAAAATCTGTCCAATGGTATTGTTTACTTTATGTGCTCCAGTATGATTTAAATCCTCACGTTTTAAGTAAATAAAAGCACCGTACTTTTCAGACAAACGTTTTGCCAAATACAATGGGCTTGGGCGACCTACATAATCTTTTAATAAAGATTTGTACTCTTCCTGAAACTCATCAGATTCTAAAATCTGAATATAATTATCTTCTAATTCTTTCACATTAGGATATAACAATTCTGGAATGAATGCTCCTCCAAATTGTCCGTAATAACCATTTTTGTCTGGGTGAAATTTTGATTTCATATTTTATAATATTCTGTCATTGCTAGGAACGAAGCAATCTCTTAATTAATAAGTAGATTACTTCACTACGTTCGTAATGACATTCTTTTTAAACTCTTTTAATTCTTCTATCTTCTTAACTCCTGGTTTACTCTCAAACTTACTATTTACATCTAAAACGTAAATCGGTAAATTAGATCTCATTATTTTTTTAACTTCCTCAACATCTTCTAATCCGATTCCACCACTTAGAAAGAATGGTTTCTCAAAAGGATATTTTTCTAAAACAGACCAATCAAACTTAGTTCCGTTTCCTCCTCTTTCTTTACCTTTTGTATCAAACAAAAAGTAATCCACAACTTCTAAATAAGGTTTTAAAACATCAAAATTGAATTCGTTTTTTATTCCGAATACTTTAATGATTTCAACTTCATTTTTAGAAATATAATGTTGATTTTTCTTCTTTTTTATCGTCTTATTTTCTTCAATAAATAAAGCTCTATTTTCTGCTAGTTGTTTTTTTAAATTGATAACATAATCAACAGATTCGTCTCCATGTAATTGAATAGCATCTAATCGATATTCTTCAACCAAAGAAATTACAATCTCAATATATTCGTTTACAAAAACACCTGTTTTTTTTATTGAATTTGAAAAATCTGGAATGATTCCTTCAAAATTTCGTTTTGATTTTTCGTAGAAAATAAATCCCAAATAATCTGGTTGTAATTCAGCAACTTGCTGAATATTTTCTACATATTTCATTCCGCAGACTTTCAGTTTCATATTATCTAATTTGATTGATAAAATCTAGACAAGCTTCTCCTGGGTTTTCTGTTTTCATAAAATTTTCTCCAATTAAGAAACCTTGAAAACCAAATTCTTTTAATCCTGTTATTATTTTTGGATCAGAAATTCCACTTTCAGAAACTTTTAAACATGTATCAGGAATTTGACCTGCTAATTTTATAGAATGTTCTAAATCAACTTCAAAAGTCTTTAAATTACGATTGTTAATTCCGATAATTTTATTGTCTAAATCGTTAATTTTATCTAAATCTTCTTGTGTATGCACTTCGTATAAAACTTCTAAACCTAAATCTGTTGCTAAGTTTCCGTAGTTTTTTAATTCTGTTGATGTTAAGCAAGAGGCAATTAATAAAATTACATCTGCACCAATCGCTTTTGCTTCTACAATTTGAAATCCATCAACAACAAAATCTTTTCTTAAAATTGGTTTTTGTTGATTAATGATTCTTGCTTCCATTAAATCTGCCATGGTTCCTCCAAAAAATGAAGTATCTGTTAAAATAGATTGCGCAGCAACATTTGCATCTAAATAACCATTTGTAACGTCTGCAATTGTTGCTTTGTCATTAATGATTCCTTTTGAAGGTGATTGACGTTTGTATTCTGCAATAATTCCTGTAGAACCAACTTCTAACAAAGATTTTTTTAATGAAAAAGTTTCTCTTCCAAAACTTGGACTTTTAACTAAGTTTTGAACAGGAACTTCTGCTTTAATCTTAGCAATTTCCTTCTTTTTAAATGCGATTATTTTATCTAAAATTGTCATTTTTTTTATACTAATTTGTCATTTCGACTTTATGGAGAAATCTCAAAATTATGAACGAGAGATTTTTCGACTTCATTCCATTTCGTTCGAGGTGACATTATTTACTATTTTTTTTATTTCTGTACTTTAAGAAAAAATAAATTATAATTCCCACTAACAGACCAATTAACGTTTGTTTTATAACCTCTTTTGTTTGCAAACCAACTGCTGCACCCATTATTAAAAAACCAGGTATAATTAGAATTATATTTTTTTTCTTTTTTGTCATCTTAAAGACTTACTAATTTTTCTAATGTTTGTTTTGCTTTCAATCCAAAAAGTGACTCTTTTGCTTCATTAAAAGCAACCTCAAAAGGTTTTGTTTCATCAACAATAGTTAAAGCAAAAGCAGCATTTGTTAATACCACATTATTTTGTGCTTCAGTTCCTTGCCCTTCTAAAATAGATTTGAAAATTTTTGCTGCATCTGCAACAGAACTTCCTCCAAAAATTTCTGATTGCTGAATTCTTTTTTGTCCTAAATCTTCAGGATTTATAATTTGTTCTCCGCTCTTCGTAAAGAATTTAAATCCGCTTGTTAATGAAATTTCATCATAACCATCTAATGCGTGAATAATACCATAATTGATGTTTTCTTCTTGTAAAATGTAATTATACAAACGTGCAACTTCTAAATTAAAAGTACCTAACATATGGTTTTTTGGTGAACTTGGGTTTACCAAAGGGCCTAACATATTAAAAAACGTTTTTAATGCTAACGCTTTTCTTGTTGGACTTACAGCTTTCATTGCTGGATGAAATTTTGGAGCGTGTAAAAAGCAAATATTTGCTTTCTCTAAATGTTCTCTTAAAATACTTTCATCATTGGTGAAATTGTAACCAAAACTTTCAAGCATATCTGAAGAACCAGACTGAGAAGACACAGAATAATTACCGTGTTTTGCTACTTTTTGTCCTGTTCCTGCAACTATAAATGATGTTAAAGTTGAGATGTTAAACGTATCTTTTCCATCACCACCAGTTCCAACAATATCAATGGTATTATAATCTGATAAATCTACTTTTATAGATAGTTCTTTTAACGCATCTCTAAATCCTGAAAGTTCATCAGCAGTAATCGGACGCATCATAAAAACCGTCATAAATGATGCTAAATGTGCATCATTGTATTTTTCTGCAGCAATATCTTTTAAGATTTGTGTTGCTTCAGATTTTGACAATCTTTCGTGATTATATAATTTGTTTAAAATTGCTTTCATTTATGCTGAATTTATTTCAGTTTTTTGTCAGTTCGAGCGCAGTCGAGAACTAAATTAACCTCTCGACTGCGCTAGAGGAGACATTTTATATTCTATGAATTTGCATTGATAAAATTAGTAACCAATTGCTCACCAACATCTGTTAAAATAGATTCTGGATGAAACTGAACTGCAGAAATTGGAAATATCTTATGCTCAATTGCTTGAATTAATCCATCTTCATCTCTTGCTGTAACTTCAATTTCTTCTGGGAAACCTTCATCTGTAGCAGCCCAAGAATGATAACGTGCTGCTAAAAATGTTTCTGGAACATCTTTAAAGATAGTCGCATTTGCATCTGTTACTTTCATTTCTGTGGCAACTCCATGAAAAACCTCATCTAAATTGATAATTGTTCCTCCAAAAATTTCTGTAATTGCTTGTAAACCTAAACATACTCCAAAAATTGGTTTTATGCCTGCATAGGTTTTAATTACTTCTTTTAAGATTCCTGCTTCATCTGGAATTCCTGGTCCTGGAGATAACATAATCATGTCGTAATTTCCTACGTCTGCAATACTGATTTCATCGTTTCTAAAAACTGCAGGAAATTTTCCTGTAATTTTCTCAACCATGTGTACCAAATTATAGGTAAACGAATCGTAATTATCTAAAATTAATATTTTCATAATTCTCAATTTGCGTTAGGGATTGAAACGGCATCCTTTTTTCTTTTTCTGAAAAAAGATATAGTGGAAAGCCTGTTAAAACGCCCTAAATATTTTCTGCTAAAATCAACGCTTTTTTTAACGCTGCTAACTTATTATTTACTTCTTGTAATTCTTTTTCTTCGTCTGAATGAATTACAATTCCTGCTCCTGCTTGGTAATACAAAACGTTGTTTTTACTCACAAAAGAACGAATGGCAATCGCTAAATTTACAGAACCATCTAAACCTATAATACCAACTGCACCTCCATAAAATCCACGAGATTGATTCTCATAGGTATCAATTAATTGCATTGCTTTATATTTTGGTGCTCCACTTAATGTTCCTGCAGGAAAAGTATCTCCAACAATTTCTATTGGATTTCCTTTTAACTGACCTGAAACCGTAGAAACTAAATGAATTACGTGACTAAAATATTGCACTTCTTTAAACACTTCTACTTCTACATTATCTGCGTGTTTACTTAAATCGTTTCTTGCTAAATCTACTAACATTACATGTTCTGCAGTTTCTTTTTTATCTGCTGATAATTTTTTACCTAACAAAATGTCTTTTGCCATATCACCAGTTCTCCTAAAAGTACCAGCAATTGGATTGATGGTTGCTTTACCTGCAGAAATTTTAATTTGTGCTTCTGGTGAAGACCCCATTAATTTAAAAGATCCATAATCGAAATAAAATAAATAAGGTGATGGATTTATTGAACGTAATGCTCTATACACATTAAATTCATCTCCTTGAAATTTCTGTTGAAATTGGCGTGATAAAACGAGTTGAAAAACATCTCCTCTTTTACAATGAGATTTTGCTTTCTTAACATATTCTATAAATTCTTCTCCTTTAATATTAGAAGTTTCATCGCCAACAATTTCAAAATCTTGTGTATTAAATGCTTGAGCATCAATAATGGTTTGAATTTCTTTTATACGAGAATCAGTTCCTTCTTCAATGTTTTCAATCAAAGTCATTTCATCATTAAAATGATTGATAGCAATAATGAATCTGTAAAAACTGTACTGCATTAATGGAATTGCAGACGGAGCTTCAGCTACACTTAATTCAATATTTTCAAAATACTGAACAGAATCATAAGTTGTGTAACCATACAAACCATTGAATGATTTTAATTCTGCAGGACAATCTAAATCTATTGCTTGACTATAACTTTCGAAAATCGAATTAAAATTTCTTCCTATTTTCTGATTTTCTAACTCAACTCCTTTATGAGAAAAACTTAAATGATGATTTTCTGCTTTTATAGAAACTACAGGATCAATCGCAATAAAAGAGAAACTTTCGTCTTTACTATGATAATCTGAACTCTCTAACAACAAAGTATTAGCGTATTTATCTCTAAAACGTAAATACAGCCCTACAGGTGTAACTGTATCTGCCATTTTCGTTTTATGTATTGTTTTAAATTGTATTTTTTTCATTTTATGCTTAACTTGTTTCAGTATCTATTGATTTTGGTACTTGAAAAAAGAACCAAAAAAAAGGCTTATCGTGAGATAAGCCTTTTTTGTTATGTTATATACATATAGGTTTTTTCTCACTTATTTATTAAGAGAGTTCCACCACCATGTATTGTTTAAAATATTCTTCATTGATGGAACAAAAATAACATAGATTTTTGATTAGACAAACTTTATCTTAAAAATTATCTCATAATTTTTACATTCATCTCTTCAACTTTCTTATCAGATAGAATAGATGGTGCATTAAATAATAAATCTTCTGATGAACCTGTTTTAGGAAAAGCCATTACTTCTCTAATAGAAGCTTTCTTTTCTAAAATCATCATTAAACGATCTACTCCCCATGCAATTCCTCCATGAGGTGGTGCTCCATATTGAAACGCTTTGTACATGGTTCCAACACTTTTCATCATTTCCTCTTTATTGTAACCCATATTTTTATAGGTTGCTTCTAAAATTTCTGCTTTGTGTGCACGGACAGAACCTCCACCAATTTCATAACCATTTAAGATTAAATCGTATTGTTGCGCGATGATAGTTCCGATTTCTTCTCCTTCTCCAGTCATGTGTTTTTCTAAATCATACACTGCTGGCATAGAAAAAGGATTGTGTGTAAACGTCCATCTTCCTTCATCCGTTTTTTCAAACATCGGGAAATCTACAACCCAAGCAGGTCTTAATTCCTTAGGATTTATCAACTTTAATAAACGTCCCATTTCTTGACGAACAGCATCTAATGCTTTGTTTGCTGTTGCGTAATCTGCTGCAGAGAAAAATACAATATCTCCTATTTGAGCATCTGTAGCTTTTATAATATTTGCTGCAATTTCTTCACCTAAAAACTTAATAATTGGTGATTGTAAATCGTTTTCATTTACAATAATATACGCCAAACCACCCAAACCATTTTGCTGTGCAATAGCCGTTAAGTTTTCTATCTGACCTTTAGACATTCTTTTGTTCCCTTGTTCTTCTGCAGAAACTTTAATACATTTTACAATTCCGCCTTCTTCAATCGGTTTGCTAAAAACTTGAAAAGTAGTATCTTTTACAATGTTTGTAATATCTTGCATTTCTAAACCATAACGTAAATCTGGTCTATCACAACCATATTTATCCATCGCTTCTTTATACGTAATTACTTCAAACGGACGTAAAATCCATTTTTTACCATAAATTTTCTTTACAACTTCATTAAACATTTTGGTATTTAAATCGATAATCTGTTGCATACTTGCGTACGCCATTTCAATATCTAATTGTGTAAATTCTGGTTGTCTATCTCCACGAGAATCTTCATCTCTAAAACAACGAGCTATTTGAAAATACTTTTCAAATCCACCAACCATCAACATTTGTTTAAATTGTTGTGGTGCTTGTGGCAATGTGTAAAAAGAACCTGCTTGTTTTCTTGTTGGCACAATAAATTCTCTTGCTCCTTCATCTGTACCAGCAGTTAAAATAGGTGTTTCTATTTCTAAGAATTCTTCTTCATCTAAAATATCACGCAATAATTTAATGACTCTATGACGGTTTACAATTGCTTTACGAACCTCATCGTTTCTGTGATCTAAAAACTTGTATTGAAAACGAGTAGTTTCATTCGTTTTCATGGCTCTTTTTATTTCAAAAGGCAATGTTTTAGATAGGTTTAAAATTTCTAAAGCTGATGTTTCTAATTCTAACTTACCCGTTCTTAAACCTGCATTATAATCATCTTCATTTCTTTGTACCACAATACCAGTAACCATAATTACCGTTTCTGGTTTTAGTTTTACCAATTCATCTAAATTCGGGAAAGTTTCTCTACTTAAACGTACTTGAAATACTTGATTACTTGAATCTCTTAAATCGATAAAAATTAATTCTCCGTGATCTCTAACACTAGAAACCCAACCAGACAAAGTAACTTCTTCGTTAATTGTATCTTCTGATAATTGAGATATTTTATGAGTTCTATATTCTTCTTTTATGATAATAGGGATTTCTGGAAGCGTTTCTTCATCTTTATCCTCAGATTTCTTGCTACTTACTTCGTTCTTATTACTTGAAACATCAGATTTTACACTTACTGTATCACCTTTAAGGTTATCTAAAATTTCTTGTCTAATAACCTTTCCTGAAGCTCCTTTTCCAATAATTCCAATTACTTTACCAACAAGAATTCCTGCTTTACCTTGGTTTCCTCCTTTAATATCATTTGCAATTGCTTCATTTTCTACAATTACTTTTAAAACAGCATCCTTAATTTTATCCTCTGATATTGTATTCTCTTCAAAGTATTTATTATAGTCGAAATTTCTATCTTTTAAGTAAGATGTAATTCCGTTTTGAACTAAAACAGATGTAATTTTATCATCTTTAAATAATTGGAAAATTTCAATTAATTGCGCTACACTATGAATATTTTCATACTCATCTGCTCCCAAATTATTTACTAAAGTTTTAGCAACAAAAGAAGGATCTTTAATGGCATTATTAATTTCTACGAATGTTTTAGAGCGTAAAGCATCAGCAGTAAAAAACTTTGCATCTTGAGGTAAAACACCACCTTTTATCAAAATAGATTCTACTGCAAAAGGTAAAGAACTAACATCTACATCTATACTTTCTACAACTTGTTTAATATTTACAAGTGGTAAATCTGGTTCAGAAATAAAGCGATAATCTGCTTCAAATTCCTTTTTACGCATTGTTTTGGTTTGCTTTAAGTCAGCATCCCATAAAACCGTTGTTTGATCTGGTCTAAACGCGTTATTTTCTATATAATAGTTTAATTGCTTTTCAATTTCTTCCTTTAAAGCATCTACCATAAACTTAAACGAGTTCAAGTTTTTAATTTCTGTTCTTGGGTTTAAATCATACGTGTGATTTTTACGAAGCGACACAGAAACATCCGATTTAAACTCTCCTTTTTCAAGATTTGCTTCAGATATTTTTAAATTCTGAACAATTCTCTGAATATATTGTGCATATGTTGATGCATCTTCTATATGACGAATACAAGGATCTGTTACAATTTCAATTAAAGGAACACCTGCTTTATTAAAATCGACTAAAGAAACTTTCTTTTCATGCATTAATTTTGCAGCGTCTTCTTCAATATGAACTTGTGTTAAACTAACTGTAAATTGAGAACCATCATTTCTATAACAAGAAACTTGTCCGTCTGGAATTACAGGATTATGAAACTGTGTAATTTGAATATTCTTAGGATTATCTGGATACTCATAATGCTTTCTATCCCAAGAAATCACTTCATTATTAAAAGTAGATTTTACTGCTTTACCAAAATAAATAGCTTTGGTAATTGCTTCTTTATTAATAGATGGTAAAACTCCCATTTGACCTGTACAAACAGAACAAATATTTTGATTTGGTTCTTCTACTTCTTGATTTGCACAAGAACAGAATAACTTAGTTTTTGTATTTAATCGAACGTGTGTTTCTAAACCGATTACTAACTCTAAATCGTGCTTTTCTATAAGCTCATTTAATTGTTCCAATTCCATTATATCGTATCTTTTAAGAAGTTAGCAAACTTCAAAACAAGTTCGTCATTATTTTTTGCTGCGGTAATTTGTAATCCTGTTGCAGTTCCTTGTGGTACTGTTAACGTTGGTAATTGCCCTAAACTAAAACCAACCGTATAAGCGTCTGACAAGTACATTGCCAACGGATCTTTTAAACTATCACCAATTTTTGGTGGTGCTTGTGGTGTAACTGGTGATAAAATAATAGCTACTTCTTTAAAATCTTTTTCAAAATTCTCAGAAATCTGATCTCTTAAATTCAGTCCTTTTAAATAAATTTCATCAGAAAAACCTTGTGATAACACTTGATTTCCACCAACAATTCTACGTTTTGTTTCTTCAGAAAAATTATCAGAACGTGTAATTGAATACGTATCTTTTAAATTATCGCCTTCTATTCTATTTCCGTAATTTGTACCATCTAATCTAGATAAATTTGATGCCGTTTCTGCCATTGCCAAAGTATAATAGGTAGAAACTAAAGTATCAGACTCAAAGAAATCTAATTCTTTTACCTCAATTCCTTTGGCTTTAATTTTTTCTATTGATGCTAAAAAATTGGCTTTTATATCTGCATCAATTGCATCATTTTCTATAAAGTTTTTAAAATAACCAACGGTTTTTATTTCATCAGCATTTAAAACAGCTTCTTTTAAAATTGTTTCTGATTTGTATGTAGTTTGGTCTTTTACATCTTTACCACTCATCACATTTAAAACAATTCTAATATCTTCTATGGATTTTGCGATAGGTCCAACACAATCTGTAGATGATGCGTATGCCATAATTCCGTAACGAGAAATTCTTCCGTAAGTAGGTTTTAATCCGTAGACATTATTGTAACCTGCAGGTTGACGAATAGAACCTCCTGTATCTCCACCAATTGAAAAAACCGTATAATCTTTGGCAACATTTACTGCAGAACCTCCACTAGAACCTCCACCAACTAAAGTTGGGTTCACTGCATTTTTTACAGCTCCAAAAATGGTATTTTCTGATGATGACCCGTGTCCAAAAGAATCGCAATTTTCTTTTACTAACGGAATAGCACCTGCATCTAACAATTTTTGAATGGCAGTTGCAGTATAAGACGATTTGTATTTTTTTAACAAATCTGAACTAGCTGTTGTATAAGTTCCTTGTACCATGTACACATCTTTTATTCCAAACGGAATTCCTTCTAACAAACCAATTTCTTCTCCGTTTGCAATTTTAGCATCAACCTTTTGGGCTAATTCTAAAGCTTGTCTACCTAAAAGTGAATTAACAGTATTATGTGTATTCTGCTTTAATAACTCTAATTTTTCTTGCACTAATTGTGTACAAGAAATTTCTTTGTTCACCAATTGTTGATGAATTTTATGTATTTGCGACTCCATATTATTCTTCTATCACTTTAGAAACAACTAAAAATCCGTTTTTTTCTTTCGGAAAATTTTCTTTGATGATATCCTTTTCTATTTGCGGACTATCAATCACAATATCTTCTCTTAAATCATCTAAAGACACAGCATTGTTATGATTTATATTAAAAGAGTTATTATTTGATGTATTTGCATTTTTAATTACATCAAACAACTTACTTACAGTTTCAGACTCTTTTGCTCCTTTAATACTCGACAGAACGTCGACTGTCATCATTTTACTCATCTTTTCGATTTTTAAATTAAAAAAGCCTTCCGAATTCGGAAGGCTTTATATATTTCTAAACAACAACCTTCCTTCCCTAAAAATTAGGATTATTGAAATTACGATTGTTATTATTGTTTGTCATTTTTGATTTAATGCTGACAAATATAGATAGAATATCTCTTTTAAAAACTTCTTTTTTAAGTTTTTATATATAGTTAATGGATTCTTAAAAAATGAACTATAAATGTATGAATACATTAAAATAACGAAATCTATGTATAGTTTATTAAATTTACTTCAAAGATATTTGATATTGTATAACAAACATTCCTTTAGAATTTTTCTGTTTTATAGTTGTTGCATCAAAAATAGGTCTGTGTTGATACCCTAAACTTAATTTTCTTCCATGCTTACCATCCATTAAAAAGTTAACTGTAAAATCATAAACAGTCATTTGTTCATTTAGAGCATCCCAATTAGAACTTTGAATTGCAAAATTAGGTTGTATAACCATTGGATAACTTAAAAACTTAGATTTTTTAAAAGCATAACCAAATTGAGTATACCAAGTTGTACCAGTACCAATCATTGGAAAAGCAACTCCAGCACCGTTAAAATCAGACCCTCCTCCAGAAGTAGGGTTGTTAGCACCTACATTTCTAATATAATCTTTACCAAAATCATAATCATAAAAACCTAAATATGCAGTAATTGCAGCTTCATTGCTTAAAGGTAAGTTTAAAAATGAGTCTACAGCCCAATGCTTCATGTCATATACATTAGTTGCTGCTAACAAAGCATCACCATCACTCATTGCTTTTTCTTGAAACTGAAATCCTGCTCCAATATTAAAAACTTTTTTATCTTGAACATAAGTACCTGTTTGGTATGCAGACTTATTTGATTCATGATCAAAAATTTGATATTTTACGTATGAAGAAGTTTTAATTCTTGGCATATTATTAGCAAAATCAACTTTACCAGATGGCACACTAGTCACAGCAATTGGTCTTCCAAAACTAATTCTATAATCAATCTTTCCAACTTGTCCTTTTACCCAAACACCTAAAATTCTACCTATTTCATCTGCTTTATTAACAGTATTTAATGCAAAAATAGGTGAATCTAATCCCATTAAAGTTTTATTAGAACGAACATTCCATCTATTTAAACCCTGCCATCCAGATTTACCAATTCCAATTTCAAAAGCTTCATTAAAAGCATATTCTGCATATAAATCTAAAATTCTCATTGGAAAATTCTTCGACTTAAAATTATAGTTATTCCCACCAATAATAGAATAAAAATATAATTTTGGAGTTAACTGAGAAGTAACAGGAATTCTTAATCTTCTTATAGAAACATCTGAATAACCACTTGCAGACTCTCCATTAATTAAAGACCCTTCGTTTAATTCTGAATAGCGCATCCAAATCTGTGCTCTAACATTCCACTTTATTGTAGGTTTAAATTCTGTTTTTTCTTGTGCATTTACAAATATTGATGACAATAAAACTATAGCTACCAAAAACTTTTTCATGTTACTCTGTACTAATTTCATTTTAATCTTATTCTTAAATTAACCACAAAACTATGATGTTAATATTTTGTATAAAGTGACAAACATCATATTTAAACAAATATTCTTCTTTTCTACTAAATCGTTTACTTATTTGACTTAATTTGAATTTTTGAAACAAAATCTAAAACCCAAATTAAGTCAAATAAGCCACTTTAATCAATAACCAAATAATTAGTCACATAATTTAACTCCAAATCGTTTTTAAAACTCATTTTAACGCGTTTAAGCCACTTTAATAATTATGAACAATTTTCACTTTTATTAACAAAACAGATTTAAAACCTATGTTTTTAACTATATTTGATAGGTTGTATTTTATACAATTTACCAATGATAATTTCAGAAATATAATACATATATAATGAGCGAAGAAAACAAAAATAATTATGATGCTTCCAGTATTCAGGCACTGGAAGGTATGGAGCACGTAAGAATGCGTCCATCAATGTATATTGGAGATGTTGGCGTACGTGGTTTACATCATTTAGTATATGAAGTTGTAGATAACTCTATTGATGAAGCAATGGGTGGTTATTGTGATACGATTGAAGTTACCATTAACGAAGATAATTCTATTACAACTAAAGATAATGGTCGTGGAATTCCAGTTGGAATACACAAAAAAGAAGGTGTTTCTGCACTACAAGTTGTAATGACAAAAATTGGTGCTGGTGGTAAGTTTGACAAAGACTCTTATAAAGTATCAGGTGGTTTACATGGTGTTGGTGTTTCTTGTGTAAACGCATTATCTGACCATTTAACTGCAACAGTACACAAAGAAGGAAAAGTTTGGCAACAAGAATACGCTAAAGGAAAAACTCTATACCCAGTAAAAACAATTGGAGATACCGATTTTACAGGTACTATTGTAACTTTTTTACCAGACAAATCTATTTTTGCTCAAACTACAGAATACAATTATGAAACGCTAGCAACTCGTATGCGAGAATTGGCGTATTTAAACAAAGGTATCACCATCACTTTAACAGATAAAAGAGCTACTGATGATGAAGGGAACTTTATTTCAGAAACTTTTCATAGTGATGAAGGTTTGCCAGAATTTATAAAATACTTAGATTCTACTAGAGAGCAATTAACAGCTACAGTAATTTCTATGGAGGGTGAAAAGAATGGTATTCCTGTAGAAGTTGCTATGGTATACAATACTTCATATTCAGAAAACTTACACTCTTATGTGAACAATATAAACACACATGAAGGAGGAACTCACTTATCTGGTTTTAGAAGAGGTTTAACTCATACCTTAAAGAAATATGCAGACGAATCTGGATTACTTAAAAATGTAAAATTTGAGATTGCTGGTGATGATTTTCGTGAAGGATTAACAGCTATTGTATCTGTAAAAGTTGGTGAACCACAATTTGAAGGTCAAACTAAAACCAAACTAGGTAACAGAGAGGTTTCTTCTGCAGTATCTCAGGCAGTATCAGAAATGTTAACTGACTATTTAGAAGAGAATCCTAATGACGCAAAAACAATTGTTCAAAAAGTAATTTTAGCAGCAACAGCAAGACATGCAGCACGTAAAGCCAGAGAAATGGTACAACGTAAAACTGTAATGTCTATTGGTGGTTTACCTGGTAAATTATCTGACTGTTCTGAAACTGACCCTGCTCAATGTGAAATTTTCTTAGTTGAGGGTGATTCTGCAGGTGGAACAGCTAAACAAGGTAGAGATAGAAACTTTCAAGCCATTTTACCACTTCGTGGGAAAATTTTGAATGTAGAAAAAGCAATGCAACATAAAGTTTTTGAAAACGAAGAAATCAAAAACATGTTTACAGCTTTAGGTGTTTCTATAGGTACAGAAGAAGATCCAAGAGCTTTAAATTTATCAAAAATTCGATATCATAAAGTAGTTATTATGTGTGATGCCGATGTTGATGGATCTCATATTGCTACCTTAATATTAACATTCTTCTTTAGATACATGAGAGAAATGGTTGAGCAAGGTTATATTTACATTGCTACACCACCTCTTTATTTAGTTAAAAAAGGACAAAAAAGAGAATATGCTTGGGATGATAACCAACGTGATTTAATTGCTCAAAAACTGGGTGGATCTGTTAATATTCAAAGATATAAAGGTCTTGGAGAAATGAATGCAGAACAACTTTGGGACACCACAATGAATCCTGAGTTTAGAACCTTACGTAAAGTTGTTATAGACAATGCTACTGAAGCAGATAGAGTGTTTTCTATGTTAATGGGAGATGAAGTTCCTCCTCGTAGAGATTTCATAGAACGTAATGCTAAATATGCTAATATTGATGCTTAACAAATTACCTTATTAATATACTACTAAAAAACTCAACAATGTTGAGTTTTTTTTTGCAGAAAAGTCATTTATTTTTTAGCTTATTAATAAAATAATAACTGAACCTTAGTTATTTTAACATATTTTTATATATTAGCTCGTATTAAAACCAAAACACTAAACAAATATTAACTAAACATTATACAAATGAAAAAGTATTTTATAATTTTTATAGGTGTATTCACCTTATCATTTAACACAAATGCACAAGAAGGTTTTGAAGCTATTCTTTTAGCTGATGCAGCAGATTCTGAAAAACTTATGGAAGCTTACTTTGCACCTGGTATGGAGGGCTTTATAAATGCAATGAATAACGGATGGTATCACACAGCAAAAGTTCATAAAACTTTTGGATTTGATTTAGCAATAGGGCTTAGTGGAGCAGCAATACCATCAGAAAAAGAGTTATTTAATATCTCTGCATTAGGTTTAACCTCTGTAAGCTCCTCGTCTACAACTGCTTCAACTTTTGCAGGACCAGCAAATACAACATCTATGACTGTAAAAACAGAAATTGACGGTCAAGATGTAAGTGCTACATTTAATTCTCCTGGAGGAGTCTTAGCTGACTTGCCTGCTAAAGCTGTTCCTGCACCAATCGTTCAACTAAGTGTTGGATTACCTTTTAAATTAGAAGGAATGTTAAGATTTGTTCCTGAAACTAATATTGGAGAAGATGATGGCTCTGTAAAAATGTTAGGTTTAGGACTTAAAAAAGAAATTACAAACTGGTTTGGACCACTAGACAAAACTCCTTTA